>BNVF01000221.1 GCA_025997895.1 Spirochaetia bacterium | reverse complement strand
CGTGGATAGGGGGCCTAGCGGGGTACAGCGACACCGAGCGGCAGCAATTAGCCGATTACTTACGGTACGGGATACAGCGGAGCGGGCTGGAGTATTACGCAGAAGTGGAGCGTGAAGCGCTGTGTAATGGCGGGGCGCTGGTACGGGGATACACGGGGAAGCACCTGGGAGAAATAATGGCGGTGCTACAAGGGCTGGCCGACGGTACGGTGCGGAAGCGAGAAGCGACACTGGCAATGGAGCAGTACTGGAAATACGCGCAGGAGGAATATGACACGCCCTACTACGGCTACGCCGCCGAGGTGTGCAGTCTGCTGGAGGATGAGGATAAACAATTTGACAATATCGGGGATGGTACCACAAAGGACAAAATAGTAGCAGCATTGGGCAAAGAAACGGTGGGAGGCAAAGCAGGCGCACTCAGGGAGGTGATAGAGGACCTGGAAGGGTACCTGCAACAGGAACCGGAGCCGGGAAGCCCACCCCTGAGCCTTGAGGATGCGGCCACGGCGCTGCAAGAGGCAACGCAAGACTACCGGCAGCCGGGGGTGCAAACAGCGGCGTATTGGAACCAGATAGCCAGCTTGCTGCGGCAGCTTGCCGAGAGCAAAGAAGATAGAAAAAAACAGCAGGCCAAGGCTGACGAAAGGAAAGCGACATTAGACCACATGATAGCCGCTTATGAACAGCAAGCAGATATATATCAAAATGCGGCCGGAAAAGTAACTGCGATGGTGCAGGAATACAACCGGGTGTTAGGCGAAGCGGATGAGCAGTATGACGGGCTGAACGCGGCGCGGCTGGAACAGCGGAAGCGGCAGGAGATCTATGACTGGGCGTCAAGTGTGTACCTGCAAAGCTTTGGGGTGAACGAGGCGCTGAGCTACGAGACGCCGAAGGAAAAGCAGGGACGGATACGGTATGCGTTTGAGCGAGCGGGGATATCGGTGGAAGTCCTTGCGGGGCTGAGTGGCGGTGAGGGCGTGGAAGAGCGAGCGTGCGAAACGGCG
>BNVF01000220.1 GCA_025997895.1 Spirochaetia bacterium | reverse complement strand
CATGGAAAGACCGAATCGCATAACGCCGATTACCAGAGCGGCCAGGGCGGTACCGATAACGGTTCCCCTGCCCCCAAGGGTGGAGGTACCGCCCAGCACAACGGCGGTAACAATAGGCAGGGTCAGCTCCCTGCCAAAATCCGCCTTGGCGGTTCCCAGGTAGGAAGTCAGGATGATCCCCGCCAGGGCAGCGCTCATCCCCGCCAGCATATAGGTGCTCATGATCACCAGTCGGCTGTTAATTCCCGAATACTCCGCCGCGCCGGGATTAATGCCGCAGAGGAACACATAGCGGCCGTATTTGGTACGGTGCAGCAATATAAAACCAACGATCACCAGAATCACAAAGATGATAAACTGAAAGGGAATGCCGAAAATCCGCAGAGTCGAAAAAGCGGTAAAACTCTGGGGAAAGCCGCTGATCCCCTTATAGGCTTCCACCTTGGCAATTTTGGTCAATGTCACCGCAACTCCCGCATAGAAAAAGGATCCGCCCAGGGTAACCACCATGGACTGAACCCTGGCATAAGCCACCAGAAAGCCGCTCAACAGACCGCAGGCCATTCCCCCCAGGATCGCGCAAAGACAGGCAAGCCAGATATTCATTCCCGCCTGCTGCCAGAGGACACCCACCATGATTGAGGCCAGGCCCACAATGGAACCACCCTGTATATCCATGCCGCCGGTGATAAGCACAAAAGTAACAAATAGCGAAATAATACAAATAGACAAAAAGTCATTAATGCTGCCAAGCAGCACCAGGGGCCGTAAAAAACGGGGATTAAGATACCCAAACAGGCCAATTTCCAGGAGGAGCAGCGTTATCAGAAAGAATTCCCACCGGAAAAAAGCCCGGCCTTTTTCAAGCGGTTTCATGCTGCGCCCCCTTGCCGGGGAATATCACTGTTCCGGGTTTTGGCCAGCAGCCGCTGCCGCCTGGCCCGTTCCATAGTCCGCTGCTGCAACAGGGCGTCCACCACAATAATTACAATGAGAATCGCGCCGATGATGATATGATCACCGGCACGA
>BNVF01000219.1 GCA_025997895.1 Spirochaetia bacterium | reverse complement strand
CGGATCACATGTAGGGGCACGGCGCGCCGTGCCCCTACGCCCCCTGCCCTCTGATCCCTGATGTCGGGCACATGAAGCGTGCCCGACCTACGAAACTGGATTTCGGGGTGCAAGGCTATGGCGGCAGACGCGAAGGGGTGACGGGGAGTTTGCGGGCGCGGTATCGGTTTTGATGCATCAAAGATGCTTTTCGTGAGGCACGGCGGTCAAAAAAACCCTTGCCTCAACGCGAAAATTGCCGGATAAATGGCGTTTTCCCCATTCCCTCATTTCATCATGTCCGACCTGCCCGTTTCGCTTTTGCCCGCCATTCGGGAGATTGCCGCCTTGCTTGCCCGCGCGCGGCGCGTGTTGTTTATTACCGGCGCGGGCGTTTCCGCCGATTCCGGGTTGCCGACTTATCGGGGCTTGGGCGGGCTGTATGAGCACGATTTGACCGAGGAAGGCATCCCCATCGAAGACGCGCTTTCCGGCGAAATGCTGCGGCGGCGACCGGAAATTCCGTGGAAATACATGACGCCGATTGAAGAGAATTGCCGCAACGCCGGTCCCAACGCGGCGCATCGGCTGATGGCGAAATGGGAGCGCGAACTCCCTTATGTCATGGTGCTGACCCAGAATATCGACGGGTTGCAGGATGCCCCCCCGCTGTTACGCATTGCGTTTGCGTGTCGCCCACAATGCAGCGATACCGAAAGCCAGAAACGCCGCCGCTGACCAGTTCGCCAGCGACAGCCCCAGAAACACCCATTCCTTGTCGCTGCATGTGCCGGTCGCCAAAAACAGATCGGAGAGTACGGGCAGGTCGAGGTTGAGCCATGTGCCGCCCAGCCAGTCGACAAAGCGTTCGATGAGACCAGGTTTGCTGTAACTGCATTCGCTCACCAGCCCCGGTACGGATTGCATCAAGGTCTGGTAAAGTGCCACCCCCAGCCCGAAAACGCAGATCAGCGCCAGCAACACGCCCATGCCGCGATAGAGGCGTTGCAGCACGCGGGCGGGGGGCAGGGCGAACAGCAAGGCGAGGGCGCCGAAGACCATAAACA
>BNVF01000218.1 GCA_025997895.1 Spirochaetia bacterium | reverse complement strand
CCATGAGCATCTCTTTTGAATCAAAGGGAACCGCAAAGCGGTATTCTTCCAGCGTCTCCTGGCTAAAGAAAATGCGGTGGTAAAACACCGGCTGCTCCGTGTCACCGGCATTTTGCACCGGGGAAACCGCAAGTTCTACCGTTCGTGTGTATACGTGTTAGGTGCAGTTTTTTGGCCTCTTATTGGGTATCGGTTTTATATTCCCGATCTTCCCTTCCATATCTTATTGCTTCAAGAATATCTTCCATTGATACATCGGCCTTTATACCTTTTATGTCTTCCAATGGAGATTTTCCTTGTTTTTTATTTTCGTTAATTGACAGTAGTTTAAATCTACTACCATCTTTCCGGGTGATTATCACTTCTTCTTTTAATGCAGTATTTAATACTGTTGAAAAGTTTTGCCGTGCCTCAGAATAATTATATATCCTCATTTTTTCCTCCGTTCAAAATAATAATTTTCATTTTTTTACCAACAGCGCCCATATTTCTATCAAATGTTATTAACGGTAATTTTAACCGATATGCCGTTTCTAAATAATATGCATCGTAAGCATAAATATTATATTTACAGGAAATTTTTAATGCCTTTCCCATATCAGGTTTCAGTGTCCTTATTGGAATTTTAGTAAAATCTTCATATGCTTTTAATACTTCAGTTTCATTTAATTTGTGTCTTTTAAATAAACTTACCAAAGCATTTCCAATCTCAAATGAGACCATTTCTGGTGATAATAGGGTTGCTTCTTTGGTTAAATTAACAACAATATTCCGATTTGGTTCATTGAGAATGATAGCCATTATTGCACTCGCGTCTAACAATACATCCATAAGGTACATTGTACACTATTATTTATGTTTGTCAAGTCTTTTTTTCCTAAATGCCAAAATTTTCTTAAAATTTTATGATTTTGAACAAATTTTGGCCAAAAAATTGCACCTAACAAAGTGTATACGCTTTTCTGCCTTTCGGCAGACTGCAAGAACCCGCTCGCGCGGGGGAGAGTAGGCGGCTCGGCCTCCACACGAACGTTATGTGCAATTTTGCCTGAAATTTATTGTTTGCGA
>BNVF01000217.1 GCA_025997895.1 Spirochaetia bacterium | reverse complement strand
GGGAAACAATCGGCAACCAAGATTTCATCAAGCGATTATAGCGGTCATTGGTTTGCTTTATGGCACGATGTTTGGCGCAGGATTAAGCGAGAAAAACATCAAACGCAAAATTACCGCTGAAGAAGCGATCCAAGAAGCGGCAGGATCAGTTATGGGGGGTGCGATGTTCGGCATGTTATTTGGCATATTGATCTGCGGGTTTATCGCCGGAAATTACATATTAACGCTCCGTGGGATATTAAATGGAGCGGCGCTCATTAGCGACTACATATTTATTTATGAAGCCGCAGGTGCGATCGTGGGGGCAGTTTTGGGTGCGGCGAGCGATTGGTTTGGTGAAGGGCAGATCAAAAATACGGTTATATTCGCATTTTTGCTCTCGTTTGTCGGTGCGTTATTCGCAATATCTAAAGACCTTGATGAGGCGAGAAAGAGAGAGGCAGATCGATCGCCGAGCGAAAATTGTAGTGTTTAAAGCCGCCCCCCCCCTCTGTAATTCTGAACAATCCCTCGCGGTAGTAGCGAGGGTCGGTGAAGAATCTCATCAAACACAGATGTTTCGTCGCTCCGCTCCTCAACATGACAGAGCGTTTGTCATTCTGAGCGTTAGCGAAGAATCTAAAAGCAAACACAGATACTTCGGCTTCGCCTCAGTATGACAGAGATGGGTTGCTCAATATGACAGAGAGGGATTGCTACGCGCGAGAGATTTTGTTGGCGCAGTAGGCGGCACCGAAGCCGTTGTCGATATTGACGACGCTAACCCCTGCGGCGCAGCTATTGAGCATTGACAAAAGCGCGGAGAGTCCGTGAAAGCTCGCGCCGTAACCAACGCTTGTGGGCACGGCGATGACGGGCTTATCAACCAGTCCGCCCACGACGCTTGCTAGTGCGCCTTCCATTCCCGCAACCACGATCACCGCTTTTGCGGCGCGGATTTCGTCAATGTGCGCGAATAGTCTGTGGATTCCCGCAACGCCCACATCGACGATCTTTTTTGCTGCGCAGCCGAGTATCTGCAAGGTCTCGTACGCCTCCTCAACAACGCCCAGATCGGAAGTTCCAGCGG
>BNVF01000216.1 GCA_025997895.1 Spirochaetia bacterium | reverse complement strand
CAACAACAGCAGCATTAACCTCCTCGGATGGAAATGTCGGTGCGGTCCTTTCGTTTATTGCCGATCCAAACCTGACGGTACGCTTTGCCTTGGGTACCAGTGCAACGACACTGCCCGGTGCCGCCGCCTGGAACGAAACAGACTTGTTTAGCACAACCGGTATCCCCAACGGCGTCACAAATCTCGTTGTCCGGGTTGTTTCTGAAGATACTTTTACAGCGAATTACTATGTGGTGAGAATCACGAAATCATGAAATCTAAAAGGAGAATAGCTATGAGTAAAAATCCAAGCAAAATTGCAATTGTCTTTCTGGCGGCACTTGTACTTCTGTTGACTGCCTGTAAATAGCCGGTGGACTCCTCCCCCGAAGGTCCCTATAATCCCAAACCCGGCTTGCCGGGCGGCGGGGGCTCTTATACAGGATATGGGGTGCCGGCCTTTGACATCAACAACCTGCCTTCGGTGGCAAGTTGGAACAAATATGGTGAAATTGTGGCTCTGCCGAATCCCTTCAAAAAAGCTGATGGGACAAAAATTTCCTCTGAAACTCAATGGCCGGAACGGAGAACGGAGATAAAAAAAATACTTGAATATTATTTTACAGGGCCTTATCCACCCCAGCCTGATGAGGTAACTATCAGTGGCGCTGGCGCAACAGGTACAGGAAGCCTTACGGTTACGGTAACCGGTAATAATGGCAGAACCGGCTCTTTCACGGTTACCCTGACGCTCCCTTCAGTGGCTCCTGATGGGCAGCCACCTAGTACTACCAATAAAGTACCTCTGGTTCTTATTTTTGGCGGTGCCACCAACGCTGTTGTGAGGGATAATGGGTATGCCCAGATATCTTTCTCCCAGAATGCAAATGCCAATTATTTAACCAACGCAAACAATATTGCTCAGAAGATATGGGACTATCCCAGCAATGATCCGAATCTGCCTTCGGCATTGGTCATGGATGCCTGGAGAGCCGCCCGTATAATTGACGCTCTTGAAAAAGGTGCTGGAGGAGGAGTTGTTGATCCAAGGCAAGTATGTGTTATCGGTTCGTCCATCGGTGGCAAAGGGACTCTTAA
>BNVF01000215.1 GCA_025997895.1 Spirochaetia bacterium | reverse complement strand
TTGTGGAGCGCTGGGGTCTCTGGGATTCCGGTCAGCAGGGCGCTTTAGGCTGCTATCTTGCCTTCTACATAGCTTCCGGTAACAAGGTCGCCGTTGGCGACAAGATCAACGTCCCCGGTATCGGGACCGTCGAGGTGCTGCCCAATACAGTATTGGACCCCGCCGCTTATACAGCCCCGAATTCCGGCGTAGTGCTTCTTCCGGAGCGGGTTGTGTTTACCACCGACAACATGGATAAATACAATTTCTAAAACGGAGGAACAGGCATGGCTGATTTAGAGGGAGTCAAAGTAGAGAAAAATTATCATATCGATAAGCCCTTTGGGGTGAATGGTAATTTCCATGTGAAGGGAGCGACGAATCTTGATTGGGGTATGAAGAAACATTTAACCAATATCTTTAACCCCAGAAGCGGCAATACGGTGATGTTCGCTTTTGATCATGGGTATTTTATGGGCTCCGTGTCCGGTCTTGAGCGGCTGGATCTGCTCATCCCCAGGCTGGCGGATCATGTGGATGTGTTGATGGCTACCCGGGGCGCTCTGCGAACCTGCGTAAAGCCGAATTTCAGAAAAGCCATAGCCCTTAGAATGTCAGCGGGCTCATCTATGATCAACGACGACCTCAGCCATGAGATAATCTCGGTTGATATTGAGGACGCAATCCGTATGAACGCGGATTGTATGGCGGTGCAGACTTTCATCGGCGCCGATGGCCAGCTTGAGAGTATTGATAACCTTTCAAAGGTGATCAATGCAGGCAGCCGTTACAGTATACCCACCCTGGGCGTTATTGCCGTGGGGAAAGACATGGAGCGTACCGATCAGTATTTTAAACTGGCGACCCGCATCGTGGCTGAACTTGGCGCCCATATCGTCAAGACTTACTACTGCGACAAGTTTGAGGAAGTAGTTGCCGCCTGTCCGGTTCCCATTGTAGTGGCCGGCGGCAAAAAGCTTCCCGAAAAGGACGCCCTGAAGATGGCTTACCAGTCAATTCAGGGCGGCGCACGGGGTCTTGATATGGGAAGAAATATTTTCCAAAGTTACAATCCGTTTGAAATGGCCGACGCCATCGG
>BNVF01000214.1 GCA_025997895.1 Spirochaetia bacterium | reverse complement strand
AACAGACCTGCCAGTCCGCCTATCGGTACGGTTCCCGATTCGGTTAACGGGGCACTTACAGAGCCGATATTGTAACAGGCGGTGAAGGTTCCGCCATACGCGAATCCCGTTAAACCGCCTGTACAAGGGTACGTTTGGTTTTTGTCTAAGTTGGTTACCGTGCCTGTGTTGTAACAGGCAATGATGGCCACAGGGGATTGAGATTGAGTATTTCCCGCTATGCCACCAACAAATGCATAAGAACTGGGGGTCGCTAAGTCGCCGCCGCTTATGTTGCCGGTATTATAGCAAGCTATAATACTTCCATTTGTAAAAAGTCCCACTATGCCGCCGCTAGAACCGGCGGTACTGTTGCATTGAACATCACCGGTATTGAGACAGGCGGTAATGTTGCATTGACTTTGACTACCCGCTGAAGCATAAGTAGACCCCAGTATGCCGCCAACCCAGCGGCCCTTTATGGATGCTGCCTATGGGGATAAAACCACCCGAAGCAAGGCGGAACTGTACCTGACCGGTGGCGTCTATTTGCAGGCTGATGTGTTCAAGGTCATTACGGCCTATCAGAATGGTCTGGGCCGGGGTAGTATCATCCGCCTGATAGGTGGTGATGCTCTTGATAACCTTGTTGCTGGGGGGCGGGTCTGTAGCTAATGTGCACCAGACAAGGGAGCTGGGGTTGGGGTTGCGCAGTACCCTGTCATCGATGTTGGGGGTATAGAGTTTATAGGTGAGGGTTATCTTCCGGTTCGTGGGATAAGCGCCGCTGATTTCGATGGCGATGTGTCTTCGTACATTGATGGTAAAATCCTGGGTGTAGTTGGTACCCGTACCCGCCCCGTTGGTAATGGTAGCTCTCACGGTAACCGTTTCTGTGCTGGGAAAGGAAACGACGCCAGGGGTGGTGTTGAGGGCGGTGGTTAAGATTTTTCCGGTTACGTCCATAGCAGCAGAAGTGATGCCGGAGGTGTTGCTCACGACGTTCCAGGTGATGTTCTTGTTGGTGGCGTTGACGGGGTAAACCGTACCGCTCAGGTTCAGCGTACCTTCTGACATGCTGGTCGGCACATTGCTAATGCCCGTTACCGCTACAATGGGGGGCGGGGTTAC
>BNVF01000213.1 GCA_025997895.1 Spirochaetia bacterium | reverse complement strand
GAGGTGCTGCCCGTAGGGCAGCTTGTGGTTAAATTCTTGAGGAGTGGCACTGCCGGCAGGGAAGGCGGAGGGTGCGCAAGGGATTGGAGGGGCGCGAAGCGTCCCCGGCGCAGCCGGGGATGGAGCGATAGCGGAACCCCGCAAAGCCCGGTTTTTTTGCGAAGCAAAAAAATGCGCCCGGGTTCAGAGAAATGGTACCCGGCGCAGCCGGGGATACTTATTATTTGAGTTGGAGCTTATTCCCTGTTACTTATTTGTTGGTATGTGCGTAGGCAGGGGTAACGGGTCTGTGGGAACTTGCGACCTTTGGAGTAGAAACCGCTTCGGGAACGAGGCAATCCTCGTCGAATTCGTGCATTTCCTCATCAGAGACGAGGCCAAGTTTGTATCCGTCTTCAATGTGCTGGTGAATAACCATCATTATCTCGCTTTTATATGTTTTTTTCTTCATAATATTTCGCTCCTCTTAAATCTCAATCAATTGCCCTGTCTTTTTATATGCTTCCAAATCGTCATCAGACCAGGAGAAATCTCTTTTAGCGGCGTCTTTATAGTACCGTTCTTCCTTCTCATTGATGTTGCCCCGCTTGCCTTCACCTGGGCGGGCTATGCGCTTTTTGTACACGTCTCCGCCGTAATTAGCCTCAACCAGACCTGCCTCAATTTCTTTCACCGCCTCCCGTAAATCGGCATCGGTTATCGCTGCTTTTTCGGCGAATTTGGCAAACCATTTGTACTTAAAGATCCGCACTATCAATATATAACGGAAAAAAGGGGGAAAGCAAGGAGAAAAAAAGGATACTTGACAATGTTGTTGAGCGCAGTGGCGGCACTATAGCAGCAGCACCAGCAGAGCGGAGAAAGGGATGGATGGAGTTTCTACCCTGCGGAGAACTTCCTTTTTATAGTTGGACACATAGGAGGAAAATTGTTGTCTAATCAGATATTCCCGCTGCAAAGGAAACGGAACATGAATGAACAATCAGCAACCGAAGCACAACATTGTTAATTGCTGCTTGTTCAAGAGTAGAGGTCAAGCCGCATGCTAATTGTTTTGCGGTTTTTGTTGTATAGTTCGGCGTTTTGGAGGAAACCAGTCTTTTGATAAAA
>BNVF01000212.1 GCA_025997895.1 Spirochaetia bacterium | reverse complement strand
TGCGTCGAGGTCTATCAGGGTTTCCCCTCATCGTTCCCTCACGGCGCCAAACAATCGGCGTCGGCCCCCATATCCCGTCAGATACAGAGTACCCCTTTCTGACCTTTATCATATAGGCTTTGCGGTTTTCTTTTCTTCGGTACACGCATAAGTCGCCGGCTCATCCTCGGCGCAGGTCTTTAGATGTATCCCTTCAGATGAGCGATAGTAAATGTCGATATTGTCTTACCGTCGTTGATATCACCACTCTTGATACGCTGCCGTAAATCATCCGGTGATATCCAGTGTACATTGATAAATTCGTCTTCATCCAAATTTTGTTTTGATGGTGTCAAAGTACGTGCCAGAAACATGTGCATAATCTCACCCACCAGTCCCGGCGAGGGATACTGGGTCCCTAAATAGATCCAATCATCTGCGGCAAAGCCGGTTTCTTCCTCCAGTTCGCGGCATGCCCCTTGTGCGGGGGTTTCACCGGAAATTTTATCCAGTTTTCCCGCAGGAATTTCCCACAATGTTTTTTGTACCGCAAAACGGTACTGTTCGACCATGACGATTCGGTTTTGGCTGTCCAGGGCCAGAATGGCAACAGACCCCGGGTGTTTAACCAGTTCACGGTGAATGATTTTCTTGTTTGGCAGCTCCACGTCAACTGTATAAAACTTATATGATTTACCCTCGTGAAACATTTTTTCACCGACAATCTTTTCCTGCAAATCCATAGATGCTCCTATTTGACCGTTTGTACCGCCGCGTTATACGAATCGGCTAAATCTTCTGACGAGAGCCATGCGTTCACGGCAGACTTCACTGCCGGAAGCGGCTTAAACTCAGCTTTTGTATAGCTGCCCCAGGCCTTTCTATAATCGGCGACCGCATTCTGCGGTACATACACGGTCTTTAAGTTCGGGAATACCTGGCCTGTTACGCCTTTTATGACAGGAGCCTTGGTCGCATACGCATAAATCTCCGCCGCCTGCCTGCCGCAGTCCATATCCACCCCGCTGATTTCGGTAAGTGTCGAAGGCAGAACGTAGGTAATACGAATATTGGGCGCCTTTGCATCGGCGGCAAAGCCGTTAATGTTCAGGGCAGCGCGGCCCTCCTTAAAAATAATTATAC
>BNVF01000211.1 GCA_025997895.1 Spirochaetia bacterium | reverse complement strand
CACCATGGGGCCCCCGGCGGCGGCGGCGGTGCTTAAAGAGTGCCTTTACCGGGGCGCGGATTTTACCGCCCTTGTGTCGGATCGAGGGTTTGCCGGTGCGGATACTCTGGCCACCTCTTACGCCCTCAAATGCGCCATCAACCGGATCGGCGATTTTGGCCTGGTGCTCTGTGGACGGCAGGCCATTGACGGGGATACCGCCCAGGTGGGGCCGCAGACTGCGGAGAAGCTGGGCATCAATCAGATCACCTGCGTTTCCGAAATAGAAGCGCTTGACCCGGCACATAAAACAATCACCGCCCGCCGCTCCATCGAGGGTGGCTGGGAGCGGATCAGGGCCAAGTTGCCTGTTCTGGTCACCTTTACCGGCGAGGGCGAAGCCCCCCGGCCCGCCTCGGCCATCAAAAGTGTTGCCTACAAGCGGGTAACGCCCCAAAGCGCCGCATCGCCTAGCGATCCATTCGGCGAAGGCGAAGCAGGCAACCCCATGGCCCTTTGGGACATCGCCGCCATCAATGCCGATCCCCTCCAGTGCGGCCTTGCCGGTTCGCCCACCAAGGTCAAGACCATCAATTCCGTAGTGCTTACCGCTGCGGACATACGCTACATCGATCCTGGCGAGACGGGCATAAGCGGCCTCGTCCACGACCTGATAGCGGATCATACCTTTGGGTGAGGAGGAACACATGAGCACTGAAAACAGCGTAATGGTATATATCCAGCAGAAAGACGGCAAGGCCGCCGAGGTAAGCCTGGAACTGGTTTCCAAGGCCCGCGAGCTGGCGGACCAGTTGGGAGTGGATGTAAGTGCCGCCCTCTTTGGGGATTTTGCGCGTAACGATAGCGCCGATGTCGAAATCTCCCGCCTTGCCGGTCTCGGCGCCAACCGGGTCTACCTTGCTACGGATACTCGTCTGGGGCGCTACACCCCCATCCCCTACAGCAAACTTATGACTAAAGTTATTACTGAGTACAAGCCCCAGATTGTCCTCTACGGGGCGACCACCGAGGGCCGGGACCTCGCGCCACGGGTGGCATCGTTCCTCAAGGTGGGGCTTACTGCGGACTGTACGGACCTCCGCATCGGGGATCATACCCAAAAGGACACGGAATACAAAAATATCC
>BNVF01000210.1 GCA_025997895.1 Spirochaetia bacterium | reverse complement strand
GGCGGCGTGAGGGGATTCCCTTCCGCGTCTACCATGGGCGCCGTTTTCCGGCCGTACAGCATCAGGTACAGCGTTTCCTGCTCTGCTTGCAGCGTCAAACGGGTTGCCTCCCACTTTTCCAGGTTCCCCGCGAGCGTATGGTCGTTTATCGCTTTGTTTTGCAGTTCTCCATTCCGTTGACTCCTCAGCTCCGACAGCGCTGCGTTATAATGGTTCTTCGCTACTACTGCGACCGTTCCGCGCACCAGGAAAAGCATTGCGAAGGCCGCTGTTGCCGTTCGCTGCCAACGATCCCGCAGGCTTCGGGCGTAGTTTTCCACATCACTCAACGCACGCGCCTGCAGCACCGTTCTTTCGGCTCCACCTCCCCCGGCAACCAGCCCCGCGTCACGGTACAACAGATACCACGCCAAGTCTTCCAGCCCATCAGTTTTTGCGCTTATTCTCTTCCAGGCCTCTGTTATCTCGTTGCTCCGCGATCCGTTGTAGACATCCTGGAAATCACTTGCACGATTGTCTTCCCAGTAGAGCTCTTGTTTGATCTTATAGTTATTTTCATTGTCCGGATTCAGAAAGCCTCCATCGTCTGGATTGTCGGCATCGGCCCCGAACCACATCCGTTTCGTTTCACTGTTTTTTTCTTGGGTATTCAGATACATCGCCGCCAGCATCAGATCGTTAAAATACTCGCTGTTATTCTCCAGTTTCCCCTGCAGGCCCGTCAGCCACTCGGCCATTCCCTGTTCCGCTGGCGTTTCCATCACCACCGGTCTGCCGCTCGCCTGCGCGACCGCTTCACTCTCGGTATAGAAATATTCACGCAACAGGGCTTCACTGTTCTGATTTCCCTCACTACCATTAGGCGCCAGCGTGACTCTCCAGGTATCCCCGCTCTTTTCCAGCTTCACCATATTGTGGGTCGCTAGAAAATTAACCAGGTGCTTTTCCTGTTCAGGGCTCAGCTCGGCGGTGCTTATCGCCAGATCCGTTCCCTGATCCCTAATCAGCTTCCCACGCGCCAGCACTTCCGCGTCTTCCGCTCGTTTTACCACTTCCTTCTGCCGCGCTATCCCTCGGCCCGTCTCATAGACCGGTAGAGCGTCGTGTAGGGGGAGAGTGGTTAGATTTGT
>BNVF01000209.1 GCA_025997895.1 Spirochaetia bacterium | reverse complement strand
GTCAGTTGATTTTTGCAAAGATTCCGCCATATCTCAAGAATACGCCCCCGCTTGTTGTGCAGATGAAGAGAATGGAGAGTAGTATCATCCATGGGCAATCTCTTTTGTTTTATCGGATTTGTTCCGGCAATGTTATACTATTCCCATAGCATTTCCCGGTTCGGCCTTTGGTACCAGCGCAAGTATCGACCTTCCGTTTTCACCGAATACGGTACCGGATTTTACAAAAATACGGATCGTCCAGTAGGATTGCTTCCGGCAGGGCAGGAATAAACGGTTTATGAGTTACTATATTTTAAAGCGTATTCTAATCACTATTCCTACCCTTCTGGGTGTAACAATAATAATTTTTTCGCTGATCTATTTTACTCCCGGAGATCCGGCTCGCCTTATTCTGGGCGATATGGCTTCCGAGGAAGATGTTCAAAGTCTCCGGGAAGAAATGGGATTGAACAAATCTTTTCTTGCACAGTATATCCGGTACATGAAAGGCCTGGTACATGGCGATATGGGGTTATCGTATGTATCAGGAAGACCGGTCAGTACGGAGATATTTGAACGACTGCCGGTAACTATGCTACTTGCCTTTCTTTGCATGATCCTCGCCGTCTTTGTCGGAGTTTCCGCCGGTATTATCTCTGCTGTCAGGCAATATTCGTTCATGGATAATATTATCCGTTTTTTTTCGCTCCTGGGAATTTCCATGCCAAGTTTTTGGCTTGCTCTTCTCCTAATGATATTTTTGGGGGTTATATTAAGATGGCTTCCGGCATCGGGTCTCTATGGCCCTCAGTATTTTATAATGCCGGTAATAAGTATCAGTGCTGTTTCAATAGCTACAATCGCAAGGATGACACGTTCTGCCATGTTGGAGGTGATCCGGCTGGATTATATACGAACTGCGCGAGCCAAAGGACAAAAAAAATCGGTGGTTATTCTCCGGCATGCCTTAAAAAACGCCCTTATCCCAATAATCACGGTTATAGGTATACAGTTCGCAGGCATTTTAAGCGGTACTGTTGTCAACGAACAAATATTTGCAATCCCCGGTTTAGGCCGCTTAATGGTTGATGCTATCAAAGCCAGAAACTACCCTGTTGTCCAGGGCGGGGTTCTTATTATAGCGCTCATGTTT
>BNVF01000208.1 GCA_025997895.1 Spirochaetia bacterium | reverse complement strand
GGCGGTCCGGGCAACTCGATTCTGATGTACCCGCTCTACATATTTCACAACGCCTTCACCTACTTCAAGATGGGAAAATCCTCGGCTATGGCATGGCTTCTCTTCATCATCGTTGCGCTTCTGACTATCGCGGCAACCAAGGTAACGCGCTCGTTTACATCAAATGCGGGGGTAGAATAATGGCAACGATGACATTCAACCGCCTTGGCAGCAGGGGTTACACGAAAACGCTGTTTTTTCAATTGTTCTTTTTCGCTATTGTTATCGTTTTGAGTCTCATCTTCTTCTCGCCTTTTCTCATTATGCTGACAACCGCATTCAAAACAAACCGAGACGCCTTTACACTGCCTGTTCAGCTTCTGCCACGCCATTTCGTTTTCGACAACTTCCCCAAAGCAGTGCAGACCATACCCTACTGGCGCTATATGCGGAATACCGCGTTCATCACATTGTTTTCTGTGATTGGCCAGATCATGGTAACGCCTTTGGTTGCCTACTCCCTTGCAAAAATGAAATGGAGGGGCGCGGCCATCATTTCCGGCCTGCTCATGGCGACCATGATGATTCCTTTTACGGTCACCATGATTCCGCTCTATCGGATTTTCTCGCGGCTGCGCTGGACCAACACCTACATTCCGCTAATCCTGCCGATGTTTTTCGGGAAGGCATTTTTCATCATCATAGTCCGGCAGTTTTTTGCCGGTATTCCAAACTCGCTGATGGAAGCCGCGCGGATTGATGGGGCGAATGAGTTTCAGCGTTACCTCAATATCGCGCTGCCCCTCAGCAAACCGGCGCTGACTACTATCGGCATTTATACCTTCATTGACGCCTGGAGTGATTATCTTGCGCCGCTTATCTACATCAGCAAGCCGGAGCGGCTTACACTTTCTCTTGGTATGCAGCAATTCCTGAGTCTCTATTCGGTTGACTGGGCGCTGCTTATGGCGGCGGCACTGATATTTGTGGCTCCTGTTATTATTTTCTTTATGTTCTTCCAGCGTTACTTTGTGGAGGGGATCTCCACAAGCGGTCTCAAAGCATAGCAGGGATTGTACGGGCATTCTGATTAAAAACGGAAGCGTCTACGATGGCAGCGGAATGCCGCCGCAAAAAGCGGATGTTTTTATCGAAGAC
>BNVF01000207.1 GCA_025997895.1 Spirochaetia bacterium | reverse complement strand
CGAATAACAGGCATACCCATTGTGGAAGAGCGGAAGCTGGTGGGCCTGGTTTCCATTGACAATATTGTTATTGCCCTGGACAAGGGTTATATGGATTGTTCCGTAGAAGAGCGGATGACCAAAAACGTCATCGTGCTGCAGGATGATATGCCCCTCTCCTTTGCCATTTCCTATCTGAACAAATACCGCTATGGCCGTTTTCCGGTGCTCAACAAAAATCAGGAACTGGTGGGCATACTTACCTCTACCGATGTAATCCGAACCCTGCTGGTGGAGATGAACCGCGAAGTGCTGCGGCTTGAAAAATTGCAAAAAGAAACAGGAGGCGCTTCGCTGGCGTATTCAGAAATGGAATTTTCTGTTGTCCGCTACGATTTTGAGCTGGCCGGCCGGGCTTCTACGTCAATCAAAAAAGCGTTAAAGCAGCGCAATATTGATTCCAAGATTATCCGTCGCATTGCCATTGCCAGTTACGAGCTGGAAATAAACCAGGTCGTCCATTCCCAGGGCGGAACCATTTCCTGTTCCATACAGCCCGACAAGGTAATACTTATAGCCGCCGATACCGGCCCCGGCATTGCCGATGTAAACGTTGCCCTGCAGGAAGGCTGGTCTACCGCCAACGAGTATATCCGTTCCCTGGGATTTGGCGCCGGCATGGGACTGGCTAACACCAAGCGGGTCTCGGACGAATTTTCAATCAATTCCGCCCTTGATTCAGGCACTACAGTGCGTTCGGTAGTGTACATCAATTCCTCCAAGGACGAAACCTGATATCTAAAGGAGTCGCCTATGACCATTAGAGAAATGACCGTTGCCATTGGTGCGGAAATCTGCCAGGACGAATTTGAAGACAGCGAACTCTCGGGCGCTTACACTTCTGATCTGCTCTCGGACGTAATGGCCAATGCCAAAGACGGCGGCGCCCTTATCACCATTCAGGCCCACAAGAACACCGTGGCGGTTGCTACACTGGTAAATATTTCGGTTATTGTTATCTGCAACTCGCGTCCTCTTCCTGAGGATATGCTGGAAGCAGCCAAAGACGAAGGTATCGCCGTTATTCGCACACGGGAAAATCAGTTTACGGTTTCGGGGAAGATTTGGGAGTTGTTAGGGGGGATTAGTTGTTAGTGGG
>BNVF01000206.1 GCA_025997895.1 Spirochaetia bacterium | reverse complement strand
TCAATTTGACAAATACTGTAGTTCCCTATATCATGAGTTATCGTACACGCGAAGGAGCGCCGCGGATCATCGTGACTGTCAAAGAAATCGCTGAACTTGCAGGAGTCTCTATTGGGACCGTTGACCGCGTCTTATACAAGCGGGGCCGGGTATCGGAAGCTACCAGGGCCAGAATTGAAGATATAATCGAACAGTATCAGTTTACCCCCAACCCCATAGCGCGCAGGCTTAAGCGAAACCGTTCCTGGCAATTTACCGCACTCATGCCGGTCCGAGATCGGGATGCGGGGTACTGGGGCCAGGCCCTGGCGGGGATTCAGAAGGCAGGGGCCGAGATTACACCACTGGGGGTACAAACGGAGATCATCGAATTTGATCGGTACAGCCAGGATGAATTCCGGGCCGCCGCCGCCGCCGTCCTGGAACAGAAGCCGGACGGTCTTATTTTTTCACCTATCATGCCGGACCGGACCAAACCTTTTGTGGATAAAATTCAGCAGGCGGGAATTCCCGTCATCTTTTTTGACGCGGATATTCCGGATGCGGCCCCGCTCTGCGCCATAGGGCAAGATTCCTTTCGGGGCGGCTATCTTGCGGGCCGGCTGATGCATCTCTTTGCAGGGAAGATCAAGGCGCCTGTGGCAGTTCTGGACGCCCACGGTGAAGACTACCATATTATCCGGCGGCGGGATGGGTTTCTGCGGTATGCCGGAGAGTACCATATCCCCACCCTGGTGCAGGAGTATTCCGGCTATAAAGGTACCGAAATTTCCGTTAAGGAAATCAGCCTTTTTCTGCGAAAAAATCCGGGGCTTACGGGTATCTTTATCACCAACTGTATGGCCCACCGGGTTGCGGAAGCTGTGCGGGAACTTAAAAAACCGCAGGATCTTCTCATTATCGGCTACGATCTTATTCCCAATAACCGTATCCTTCTGCAGGAAGGCCGGATCAACGCAATTATTTCCCAGCGTCCCGCCCCTGGTCTTCGGGACGCGCTGCTTACTATGTACCGGTTCATTGTGCTGGAGCAAAAAATCCCGGCCAGAGTTGAGATACCCCTGGACATCTATTTAAAAGAAAACATCCCCGAATGAGCACCTAGTACACACCGTCATTCCTCCCCACAAAAATTTAAAATTTTTGAGGG
>BNVF01000205.1 GCA_025997895.1 Spirochaetia bacterium | reverse complement strand
TTGGCGATAAGCTCATCATTGATGTAATCCGAGAGGGCCGCTGAATCGGACTGGACGTTGAGAATAACGATTTTGTTTCCCCCCGGCACGTTGCTGTCCAGGTAGTCGGAAGCCTCGCGGATTGCGGCGTCCAGTTCATCGGGGGCGGCGGCTGCCGCTTGAGGACTTGAGCCGCAGGCTACCAACAGTGTAAAAGCGGTAATGAGGGTGATAATCACCCCGACAGTGAAAAGTCTTTGTTTCATGCTAACTCCTTCTTGACATTCTGTAGATAATAATCTACACTGTAATAGTGTATGAAATTGAACAAACCGAAGCCTTTGTACAGTGGCTTGACGGTTTGCGGGACATTCGGGCAAAAGCGCGGATTCGGGCCAGAATTGAACGGGCGCGTATGGGCAACTTTGGCGACTGGTCTCCCGAAGGCGGAGAAGTCCGCGCCATGAGGATCGACTATGGCCCCGGCTACCGGCTGTATTACACGGTTCGAGGTGGTACGGTAGTTATCCTTATTTGCGGCGGGGACAAGCGCGGACAGGAAGCCGACATAAAGCGGGCTAACACCATACTCAAGGGAATATAAGGGGCATATATGAAAACCACGAAGTGGGACATTTTTACGGAACTGAAAACCGAGGACGACATTCAGGCGTTTGTGGAAGCTTCTATTGAAGAAGCTGAAAACGACACCGACCCCAGTCTGCTTGCCCACGCGCTGGGAGTTGCGGCTAAAGCCCGTGGGATGCTCAATGTCTCGCGGGAAACCGGCGTTGACCGCGCAGGGCTGTACCGCTCTTTTGCAAAAGGCGGCGATCCCCGCATCAGCACCTTTGACAAAGTTGCCCGCTCTATGGGTTATCATATTACACTTGCTCCTGTACATTCCCATACCTCGTCCTAAAGATTTCCGTACTCCGCAAGGAAATGAAGAATTTTAACCACGGACAGCACGGACAAAGAAAAAGACAGGAAAGATAGAGTCCGTGAGGGTTCGTGTGGTCCGTGGTTAATTTCATCTTATTCCGCACCCCATTGGGCAAGGCCGTTCTGGAGTATCTGCTGCGCCATGTTGATGGTGATGTCGTACAGGGCGGAGTCTTTGCTGACACTGGTTGACAATGCCTGGGCTACCTGCCGGTTCAGTTCCGCTTTGG
>BNVF01000204.1 GCA_025997895.1 Spirochaetia bacterium | reverse complement strand
CGGTGGCGGCTCCGTTTATGGAACATGCAGGACGCCGGGATCTGGCGCTGCTATTCATTATGCTCGGGGTGTTTGTCTTTCATTTTTTCCGGGGCATAGGGATGGTGGCCAATAACCCGGTGTTAAGTGAACTGGCGACCGGGCCTGACAGGGGCAGCTACCTGACTCAAACCCAAATCGTAAATGGCGCGGTAACCATGTTCGGCAGCTTCCTGGTCGCCATAGTGCTGGGCAGGGAACCGCCTGTCTATCTCTATTCGATACTGCTTGGTATTGGGGTATTCTCCGGGATCATCAGCGGAAATCTGATAAAAAAAGTGCCTGAGCCGCCAATGGAGGAAGGAGGGGGGAAATTCAATATCTTCGCGATTTTCAAAGACGCTTTTTCCCAGAGCAGCCTGCGGCTCTTTATGTTGATTTTCTTTTTGGTGGCTATGGTTTCCGGCGTAACCCGTGCCTTTGTGGTGGTCTACGCACGGGAAGTATTTGGCCACAATGACGGCATGGTTTCGCTGTATACCGTTTTTGGCGGCCTGGGTTATTTGATGATCGGTATGGTTATCAAATTTTTCGTGGACCGGATAGGGGCAAAACCGATCTTTATTGTCTGCGTTATTATCGGCCTGGCAAGCATGATCCCCATCGTTTTGCTTCCAAGATCGATGGTAGACAATATGACTACTTCGATCCTCTTCCTTGCCTTTCTGTTTTTCATTATGAATTTTGGTTTCCTTGGTTCCGAAGGGATCGCCCAGACTTATTTTATGGGCCTTGTTCCGATGGAAAAAATGCTGGATATGGGCATTCTTTACTTTTTGATTTTCGGTATTGCCGGCGCCGGCGGTTCGTTTCTGGCAGGACTGCTTCTGGACATACTCTCCGGCATGGGCATCTCATCTTTCATTTCATTTAAAATTCTCTTCGCGTCACAAATTATTTTTACCGTAATCGCCCTGATCCTCCAGAAAAAAGTAAAGAATGCCCATATCCAGCATTTTTTCCATCGGAACAAGGCCCATAAAATAAGTCTGGGCGATCCCTTCGGAACCAAGGAAACCAAATTCATAATGAAAAACAGAAAGGCAAGGAAGAGGATCGAAGTAGTCATATTGTCTACCATCGATCTTGGAAGCAAAACGATGGGGATCATGCTTGCCAGGCCGATAATAACGCAGAC
>BNVF01000203.1 GCA_025997895.1 Spirochaetia bacterium | reverse complement strand
GAAAAATACCGGTAGCATTTTTATCGTATCCAACAGCAACAATATCACCTGCATAATGATCCTGGGCGGATTTATACACATTCTCGTACATTTCATCTTTTATGGATGTAATTAAGGTTACAACGGAAAAACCAAAACCAAGCGCTAAAAAAAGAAAAAAATAACGCCGCTTGTATCCCCAAAGATATTTAAGAGCCAGATATACAAGTTTACAATATTTCATTTTAACCACGATTCACTGCAACAACAGGTTCTATGCGTATTGCCATTTCCACCGGAAATACAGAAGCCGCAATTCCCAGGAAAAGAGCTGCACCAAATGAATAGGCAGCCACCGCAGGAATAAACGAAAGCTGCAATATTTCTCCGCCAAGAAGAGAGGCAACAAGGGTATTGGGAATAACAAGCCCAACAGTATTCAATATCTTGATTGCGATATAGCCACAACCAAGGGCAAGCGCGCCCGCAATAATGGCGAGCACGGTATTTTCTCCCATAACAAGCAGCCGAATAAAAATATCCCCCGAGCCAATGGCGCGGAGAGTACCTATTTCCCTGGTTCGTTTGAAAAGGGAAATGAGCAGAATGTTCACTGCCGCAATAATACCGGCAACACTGACTATGAATATGCCCCCATTAAAAAAAGCCTGCATAAAGAGAAGCAGTATAGCCGATTGTCCTGCGGCAATACGCCAGCCCACCGCCAGCACGCCATAAGGCGCAAGTTTTTTATTGAGGGAATCAATAACAGAAGCAGAGGAAACGCCCTTATTCACACGCAAAATAATAAAATTCCAGTCCCCGCCAGCAAGAGACTCAGGCTCTTCCGTTTCAAAGCTTTTCAAAAAAGATTCTAAATTCTCAACCGAAAAAACATTTTCCGTTACAGCATATTTTTCTTCATCTGCGTCAAACAGCGAGTCCATCTCAATATCAAGAAGACCAAAGACATCATCACCTGCATCAAAATCCATTTCCGTGGAAGCAACCTGTATTGACTGGAGAGCGCGAACCGTCTGGGGATCAATTATTACCACCTCGTTCATAAACGGGCCCGGATTTTTATAATGATAAATTCCAACCAGAGGGACTTCCCGTATTTTGAATCCCAGGGCGGATCCCGTTGTCAACAGCATTGGGGCCCCTATTGCAGGATAGACCCCTGTCTTTAGCTCTATTCTTTCCGCG
>BNVF01000202.1 GCA_025997895.1 Spirochaetia bacterium | reverse complement strand
GCCCACTTCTCCTTCGGCGCCTTCGCGGTTAAAAATTCTTCGTTCTTCTTTGTGCTCTTTGTGCCCTTGGGCGACCACTGCGGCAGTTGAGAAAACTCCCCATTCCCTTCATACTAAACACAAGGAGACAGAAATGGTTGAAGTCGAATATATCAGACCAAGCTGGGACGAGTATTTTATGGAAGTCTGCAACGCCATTTCCAAACGGGCTACCTGCGACCGGGGGCGTTCCGGCTGCGTTATCGCCAAAGACAACCAGATTTTGGTAACCGGCTATGTAGGGGCCCCGGCGGGTCTGCCCCACTGCGACGAGGCGGGGCATCAACTCAAAAAAATGCTCCACGAAGACGGCAGCGTTACTACCCACTGCGTCAGAACCGTTCACGCCGAGCAAAACGCCATCTGCCAGGCGGCCAAGCGGGGCATCCCGATTAACGGCGGCACCCTGTACTGCCGCATGACTCCCTGCCGCACCTGCGCCATGCTGATCATCAACTGCGGCATAGTGCGGGTAGTGTGCCAGCGCCGCTACCACGACAGCGAGGACTCCGAGACAATGCTCGCCAAAGCAGGAATCAAACTTGAGTATGTGTTAGACGAAGTGCAGCAGTACGACAAGCAGTAAAACTTAGCGCAGCTCCAGAATAATACGGTACTTAAGATACATTTCCTCAAGGGTATGCCGGGGCCCCGGTGCAGAGACCCGCTTGCGCAGGGTGCAGGCGTCCCGGCGCTCTATAAAGAAATCGTAAATCGCCCGTGGGTCATGGTCATTGACTACCGAGTAAGCCGGCGTTGAGCCCAGGTAGGAGCGTATTTCGTCGTAACCCACGGCAGTAACCCCGTAGCGGCTCAAGCGGGAACGCACCTGCTGAATCTCCTCATAACTCAGACCAAAGAGAAATTCCTCCAGGGCCCATCTGGTTTCATCGTTGGTGGATTCTTCCAGCAGGAATTCCTGCCAATCACTTTCCATGTCTATGGAAATCCGCAGCAGCTCGGTATTGCCGTCCATAGTGCCAAAGCTGGGGGGCGCCGAGTCCCTGGCGATCCACAGCGCCGAAAGGGCTGAAAGGTGGCATATACCCCGGGGGTCAGTACCGCTGTCCCACAGGGCGATAAGATCATTGGCCAGACTTGACTTGGTGTTCCGGGAAAAGCCGGGATCCTCAAGGCAGGAAAAATACACATCCTCCGC
>BNVF01000201.1 GCA_025997895.1 Spirochaetia bacterium | reverse complement strand
TACTGCTCCTGCTGATTCTGTTGATACTGGGACTTCTGCTGGGGAGGACGATGATGACGACAAGGACAAGGAAGAAGAGGATGAAGAAGATGATGAACTAAGAGACGACGAAGAAGATGATGAGGACGAGGATGATGTGTCAGTTGTTCCTCCTACTGCTCCTGCTGATTCTGTTATACTGGGACTTCTGCTGGGGAGGACGATGATGACGACAAGGACAAGGAAGAAGAGGATGAAGAAGAATAAGGTGAAGAAGATGATGAGGACGAGGACGAGGAAGAAGAGGATGAAGAAGAATAAGGTGAAGAAGATGATGAGGACGAGGATGATGATATATAAATTGTTTCTTCTCCTGCTCCTGCTGCTGATGATGTGTAAGTTGTTTCTGAAGAAGATGATGAACTAGGAGACGGCGAAGAAGATGATGAGGAAGAAGAGAATGATGAATCCGATGAAGATGATGAAGAAGATGAAGAACTAGGAAACGATGAAGAAGATGATGAGGACGAGGATGATGTGTCAGTTGTTCCTCCTACTGCTCCTGCTGATTCTGTTGATACTGGGACTTCTGCTGGGGAGGACGATGATGACGACAAGGACAAGGAAGAAGAGGATGAAGAAGAAGACGGAGAAAGCGCAATTCCCAGATTCAGCAGTTTTTCCCGTTCTTTACCATTCATCTCTTCAATTCTATCAGGTATATATATATTAATAGGTAAACGTGATGAGGAAGAAGGTGACGTTGGGCGTGCAGGAGGGCGAGGGAGAATATCTGAGAAGAAAGTGGGAACCGTCTTCGTCATCATCGTCATCATCCTTTTCTTCCTCGTTTCCCACGTTCTTTCCTGCATTCTTGTCTGCGCTTCTCTCCGCTCTTCGTCCAACTCTTTGTCCACCATCACCGTCTCTTCCTGTATTCTCCTCCAGCTCTGCGCTATACTCCGTTTTTTTCCCCACTCTTTTTCCAGCTCCATCTCTTTACTTTTCTCTTCTTCATACGCCGCTACCAGAGCACCCTCTAACTCCTTTGTTACTCCTTCCAGCTTCAGCGATTTTCTCAGCTTCTGCAGTACCTTCATCTCGCCTAGCCTCCCCGTTATCACATGCACGTCGTCCTGTGCACTCTTCATCTTCTTCACCTTATTCTTCTTCATCCTCTTCTTCCTCGTCCTCGTCGTCATCATCTTCTTCACCTTCTCTTAATTTCTTGTC
>BNVF01000200.1 GCA_025997895.1 Spirochaetia bacterium | reverse complement strand
AGCCAGGAACGGCTTGCCGCGGAGCAGGCGGCCTTTATACAGGGCCGCTACAATGGGTATTTCCAGATATTGCGTACCGTCGCCGATATTATGGCGGACTATGAGGATACCGAAGTTGACCGCCGCCGTGACCGGTATGACGATATTATGCGATCAATCACCGTCTCGGAAGATCGTATCACCGGCTTTTATACCGTGTGGAAGCCTGACAGCATCGACGGCAATGACGCTCAGAACATCGGCAGACCGGGATCGGGTCCCAGGGGCGAGTATGCCTCGTGGTTTACCATGCTATCGGGACAGATGGAGCACCTGGTCTTTGACGACATAGAAGGTCAATTAAGCCGGTTAAACACCCCCGATGCGGTAAACGAGCGGATCTACGATCCGGTTCCGGCGACAGTAGCGGGTAAACAGACCTGGCTGATCCGCTGCACCGTGCCGGTAATAAACCGCCGCACCAGGGAGGTGGTCGGCCGCCTGGGCTGCCGGATCGACATACAGTACCTCCAGCCCGTGGTGGATGCCACGATCAAGTCAAACTCGGACATCGCCGCCATGTCGGTCTATTCGGATAACAACACGATTCTGGCGAGTTATGTGCCGGAACGGGTGGGAAAACTCCTGAAAGACAAAGACGCGGACGCGATACTCTACAGTTCCGATACCGCCAGGGCGGATGAGGCGGCGCGGTCGGGAAAAATATCACGTTTTACCGAGTATTCCCCGATTCTTGGAACCGATCTTGAACTGGTGATCATGCCCTTTACCATTGCCGAAACCGGCACGAACTGGTCCCTGATGCTCGGTACGCCGCAAAGCCTGCTTATGGAGCAGGTGAACGCCATGACCCGGTTTGCGATACTGCTGGGGGTTATTTCGGCTATCGTTGTCGCCGTGGTGATTTACCTCGTGGTGAACAGCATCACCAAGCCAATTGTCAATGTGGCCCTTACCCTCAAGGACATTTCCGAGGGCGAAGGGGACCTGACCAAAACCGTTGAGCTGAACTCGAAGGACGAGGTCGGCGATTTGGCCCGCTACTTTAACGCCACCCTGGGCAAGATACGGGACCTGGTGGCTTCAATCAAGAAACAGGCCGCTGCCCTCTTCGACATCGGCAACGATCTTTCAGCTAACATGACCGAAACCGCTGCGGCGATTAACCAGATCACCGCCAACATCCAGAGCATCAAAGGCCGGGTGCTGAACCAGAGTGCCAGCGTAACCG
>BNVF01000199.1 GCA_025997895.1 Spirochaetia bacterium | reverse complement strand
GGGGAAGGGGGAGGGGGTGCGCAAGCCCATGCCATTCCGCCGTAGTACGATCAGCGTGAAGGTTGCGCGGCCCTGGGTGGGCTTAGTACGATGAGCTCCCCACGGTGCCTAAACACTTACAGTAAATTTAACATTTACAAGGGCGGGGTGCCGGGTTTTTTGTGCCGTTTTACAACTGCGTTTTTTATGGCCGATAATTGCGGGGCTAAAAAGATCGGTTTATGTTTACAGTAAATGTTTGAAAACACGGGCGGCGCTTGCGCCGCTGGGATAATGCTATTGCCAATAAATGCCGGGGCAAGAGGGGCGTGAGGATTAGCCCCCCTTGCCCCGGCCCCGACCGGCAGGACGCCGGGCGGGGTTGCGATAATACTCTTTGGGATGATTGCCGTGTTTTCCTTTGGCGGTGGATTTAACATAATGATGGAGCCGGGCTTTTTTGTCCCGCCTTTACAACGGCCTTTTATACAGCGTGATAATTTGACACAAAAAAGGGTGGCGTTAATGAGTTGCAAAAATTGCGGAACGGAGCGATAGCGTAGTGGAGCAATTTTGATCTTTTTTCTTCTTCCCTCCGGGCGCAGCCCGGACCGCCGCAGGCGGTTCTTTCTTCTCGCGTTATGAGCCACATTTAAAATACGAAAAACAGGATAAAACGGTTTTCAAAGTCCTGGACGTGAAAAGATACGGCTATGAGTTCTGCGGCTTTTCTATGGGCTTCTATGAGCGAAATTCGGGGGTGTTTTGGCGGGGGGCTGTTGGAAGTAAAAAGCTGTTTCTGTATTCTGTTATGCGAAATTCGGCGTTTAAGACATCATAAAAGACATCAGATACCTGTTCTTTTCGGTCTTTCTTAATTCCTCTCAATCTCACCGGGGTATTGACTAATTCCTTATGCTGTAATAAATTATCTCTATCAATCCCACTAGGGAGTAGTCAAATAGACGGGGTGGCGAATGTATACGACGTTTTTGCGGTTGCGATAAAGGAACGCGAAGCGTTCCAGCAACCGCAAAAATGTGCTGGAATAAAACCACACAAAGGCCGTAGGCCGACTGCGGTTTTATGGAAGCCAAGCCCGCTACTGCGGGCGCAGCGTATACAATCCTGTTATATGCCGTTTGGGCGTACTCCATTATTTTATAACATATTTTTTATATTATTATCTATCCTTTTCTTAAATCATTTCCATTATTATCCATTAACATTTGTTCCCTTATATATTCTTTAAAT
>BNVF01000198.1 GCA_025997895.1 Spirochaetia bacterium | reverse complement strand
AACATGAAGCTTGGAAGCATCAGTAATATTATTGTACTTCATAAGCTCCTCGGAACTGACCCGGTATGAGCGGGAAATGGAGTACACCGTTTCCCCCTTCTCCACCACATGAACCGCATCCTCTGCGGCAAGCCTGACCGGAAGCGTCCCGGAGGAGAGGATCGCCGCCAACAGGAAAAAAGTGATAACGCCGCGTAGATAGTTCATGGCTCTTAATCATCGGCATATTTCTCCTGTTTTAGTACCCATAAAATATATATCCTCTTTGAATTCTTAATTCAAGCAGTTATGATAAAAAAACGGTTAAATAGTGTATAATAGTACTAAAAAGAAAAACGAGGGCAAAAACCTTAAAGGACCTCTATGGCGTTTGAAATAGAACTAAAAGCCCGGCTTGACAACCCCGAGCCGGTAAAACAAAAACTGACTTCCCTTGGAACCTGGGTCCACGCCTACCAGAAGCGGGACAGCTACTGGCTTTCCCCGGAAAAAGCCATACCCCCCTCGGGTGTGCGCATCAGGCGGGAAATGGTGGATACTGCCGTCGGCAATGCCGTTGACGAAGGCGGCATTAGCAGCGGCTCCCATGAAACCATCCTGATCACCTACAAAATCAAAGAAATGCGGGACGGAATCGAAGTGAACGATGAGCGGGAGTTTACTGTATCATCGTCTCCATTCGGAGCCGGGTCTCCTGGCGGAGCCGGGTCTCCTGGCAGAGACGGTGCTGCGGTATTTGAAGATTTACTCAGCCGCCTGGGCCTGACGCCGGGTATCTGCAAGGAAAAACGGGGCTGGGCATGGACCATCCCACCTCAGGTTGCAACAGAACCGCCAGTACTGGCGGAGCTTTCTATGGTCAAAAATCTGGGCTGGTTTATTGAACTTGAGATTCTGGCGGAGGACAGCGAAGAGCAGACCGTAGCCCGGAGCAGAGAGCGGCTTTTGTCTGTGCTTGCGGACCTGGGCATAGCGGCGGAACAGATTGAAAGCAGGCCGTACACGCAGATGTTACTAACTACTATTTTTTAGGCATCTGCAAAGCCGGTAGAGACCTCTAAAAATGAAGAATCAACCACAGACCCCACAAGAGCCCGCTTACGGGGGAGTCTCACGGACCCGCCCCGTTGTTTTTCCCCTGATTTTTGGGTATATTAATAAGTGGAGGCTACTATGGTGAAACCTGTACAACCAACGGAAATAAAGAACAAGAAAATTATCCGTGAAGTTATCGCGCAAATTCGCAGGC
>BNVF01000197.1 GCA_025997895.1 Spirochaetia bacterium | reverse complement strand
TTAGGCGAAGTTTGGGTTGCTTTTATACAATAAAATTATTTTTACCATTATTTATATTCTCCTGTTTTTATATTATTTTCTCTATATATTGCTTCACAATGTCCAATATGATACATTAAATGCCTTATTTGACCTAATGTGGTTTCAAAATTTGTTGTTTTATTGTAGTGTGGTTTTTTTAACCATTCATCATTTTTATTATAAAACCATTTTTTATATAATTCTTTTGTTTCATTGCATATTTCCTTAACAATTTCTTTTGAATAATATTCTTTTAATATCATTTCTTTATCAAAATATTCCGCATCCAATTCTGTCACAACATTTTTACCATTAATACCCTCATCGAATGATGGTTTTTCTTCCCTTAACCAAAAAAATGTTCCAGAAAATGCATGAACTAATTGGTGCCAAAATGTAAATCCTGAACATTTTTTATTCCATAATTCATTGGGACAAATGTCTATAATTTCTTCAAACACTTCAAAAATAGTATCAAACTCTTTTTCTATTGATTTTACAATTTCATTGTTTTCCATTTATTTCTCCTCTTTTATAATATAATACCATTATTTTATCAATTGGTCAAGTCATATTTTTATTTATTAACAACAAATTTCAACCCAAATTTCGCCTAACGTTCCGGCTGTTTACGACGTTTTTTGTTGCCCGATAAAGGAAACCGTAGGTTTCCAGGGCAACAAAAAATGTGGCGGAGAAAAAACGCACAAAGGGCGTAAGCCCGACTGCGTTTTTTCGTAGCCCGAGCCGCCTACTGGCGGCGAAGCGTAAACAGTCCTGTTAGGCGATTTAAAAGTCTGCTACGAAGCGCCCGCCATGGACGGCGGGCGTGCCTCTGTATTAGCAAATATATTTTTATATTTACCCAATTTATATTATTTCCATGCTATATTCATTTTTTTTGAATGAATTGCACAATCGTTTAAATACAGATTTATTAAATTTTGATAGGCTATTCCCGTTTCTTCTGCTTGTCTTTTAAAATATTCAATTGTGTCAATGTCAATCCTTATAGAAATTTGTTTCCTTAATTTCTTTACATACGGATTTAACTGTGCTTTTGAAAAATCATACTCTTTTCTCATAAATTTATCCTCCATATTGTTTCTTTTCTTGATTTGTTGCTTTTCGTGCTGTTATTATACGAATAATGTCTTCATTTTCTTTATAACAGTGACATACAACCAATAAATTCAATTGTTTACTTAATCCTAAAATAATGAATCTGT
>BNVF01000196.1 GCA_025997895.1 Spirochaetia bacterium | reverse complement strand
CACTGCTGTCCGGTTTAAATGAGAAAACAATAAAATAGCTTGTATTTTGACCCTTGAAATGGTATAAAGGATTCACCACAAATCATTATGCCATAAGGAAATACAAGCTATGAACAAACATACCACCGTTTTATCCAGTTTGACAAGCCACTTAAGCAGATCGGAATTTGAAAAGGCCGTAAAAGACCATCAGGGAGACAAGGGGGTGCGAACCCTGAAAACCTATGACTTCTTCAAGATGATGTCCTACGGGCAGCTCTCGGGAAGTTTCAGCGTCCGGGAGATAGAAAACTCAATGAAAGCAAACGGTACAAAGCTGTACCATGCAGGATTGCCGCAGCTGAAACGTTCAACTTTCTGCGATGCTATGGAAAAACGGGACAGCCATATTTTTGAAGACGTTTTTCACGCGGTGGTGAGCAAAGCGCAGCGCATAGCGGGAAAAGCGATAAAGCAGTTTAAGAATCCATTGCGGATAATTGACGCGTCAATAATTTCGTTGTGCCTGTCAAAGTTCGATTGGGCGGCATACCGCAAAGCCAAAGGCGCCGTTAAGCTGCACCTCAATTTGGACGGGGATAATCTGATACCCTACGATGCGTATCTTAGTTGCGGCAAAGTACATGACGTTCACGGGATGGCGGAACTTTGCCGGGAGTCGGGGGTGATCTATGTGCTTGACCGTGGATATGTTGATTATAAATCCTTATATGATATAGAGTTACGCGGTTCATTTTTTGTGACCCGCATGAAAAGCAACGGGAAATATAAACGGGTACGGAACAATCCCCATGCCAAAGACGGCCCTATTGTTTCAGACGTGGTAATTCAAATGACCGGCAATAATACCAGGAAGCAGTATCCTAAAGAGCTGCGGAAGGTTCGCTATTACGACAAGGAATTTCACCACACCTATGAATTCATCACCAATAATTTTACATTGACTGCACAGGAAATAGCGGATATATATAAGGCACGGTGGCAGGTGGAATTATTCTTCAAATGGATTAAGCAGCATTTGAAGATCAAATCGTTTTGGGGTACCAGCGAGAATGCGGTGTTCACCCAGATATGGGTGGCGCTCATTCTTTCTGTTTTGCTGTGGATTTGCAGAACTCTTGACGGCATATCTGCTTCGGCTCACCAGATATTGCAAATGATTAAGACAACATTGCTTTCAAAAAACTCAGTCTTTGGACTATGTACCAATACAGCACCGCCGCCTGAAATATACTCTCCTCAGCTTCTTTTTGAGGGATTACTATGATTAAACCGGACAGCAGTG
>BNVF01000195.1 GCA_025997895.1 Spirochaetia bacterium | reverse complement strand
CAGCGAATCCCCAAGATTGCTGAGTTTCTGGAGCCGGTCATTCTCGTCAAAAAATCCTCGTTGTTGTTTCATAGTTATTATATATTGTATTTATTTGTTTTTTGCAAGAGTTTTTAGAGGTTGCCTTTATATTTTCCGATATTATACAATATGGTTTATTTTTCTTTATTTCTATTGTCTCTATTATTTTCATTCCATTATCTTGTGTTATTTTTTCCATTTCTTCTACAGTATATTTATTAAAACCATATTCTGTGTATACTATTTTATCCAAATATTCTTTTGTATATATTACATTCATGAATATTCCGTTCGGTTTTAATATATTCTTAATTTCTGAAAAACATTTATCCAGTTCATTCCAAAAATATACCGTGTTTACTGTATATATTTTATCGAATGTGCTTTTTTCAAATGATGTTTTACTAATATTTTCTAAAAATAATTTCAATGAACCATTATTTATTTTTTCCATATTTTTTTGTTTTACTTTATTTAACATGTCCTTTGATATTTCTATTCCGTAAATTGTTATATTATTATTATTTTGTTTAAATAATTTATTCAATAAATACCCGTTGCCAAAACCAATGTCTAAAATAATATTATCAGGTCTTAAATTTATATTTTCCAATACAGCATTATACTGTTTTTGGTTTATAATGTTCATTATTTTAGTAGATATTTTTCCGCCAATTCCATTAGGATTTCCAAAGTTTTTCCCAACATATTCTACAAATTTCTTAAACATATTTTATTATACCATTTAAATTTTATTTTGTCAATTGTTTATTTTTATATTTTCCGACAATGTTGGGTTTGGTATTTCGCATAACGTTCCGGTTGTTTACGACGTTTTTGTTGCCCAAATAAGGGCTTTGCGAAGCAAAGACCAGGGCAACAAAAATGTGCTGGAGTGAGGCGTGGGAATGGAGCGTAGCGGAATGACCTAGCCGAACGGAAGCCGAGGAGCGAAGCGACGAAGCGTAAACAATCCTGTTATGTGCAGTACCGCCCGTACCCCATTTATTTATTTTCATTTATTATTATTCTTGTACCAAAATGTAATTCTATTAATTCAGGAATATAAGGTATGATTGAAAATGACAATTCTGTTGTTTCATTTAGTCTATAATTATATTCAAATTCTCCTCCCCACCAAATAAATTGCCATTGCCAATCACTTTCGGTGTTTCCTCCTTTGAAAAAATCAAAAGTATCATCATATCCTTCCAGTTTATACCAATTTCTTCTATAAATAAATGTTGGCCCTATTCCACCATTTAATGAATGTT
>BNVF01000194.1 GCA_025997895.1 Spirochaetia bacterium | reverse complement strand
ATCCAATCATCGGATTCTACAATCCCAATATATTCTCCGGAAGCAACCTTGAGACCGCGATTTACAGCACATCCATATCCGCTGTTTTTCTGATGTATTGCAACTATCCGATTATCCAAAGCAGCATATTCATCGACAATCATAGGACAATTATCCGGTGAACCATCATCCACCAGGATAATTTCAATATCTGTTAAGGTTTGAGAGATAATACTATTTAAACACTCACGTATATATTTTTCAACTTTGTATATCGGTACAATAATAGAAACCAAGGGCATGATAAAACAACCTTATTTTAAAGATAGTTATAAAACATTAAATTATATCGAGAGATATTTTTTCCAAAATTTAACCGTTGTAAAAACTTTGTGCGAATTAATAATATCATCTCGAATGAGATCGTAAGATGCCTTTATTTTTTCCAGCTTTAAATAAAACTGTTTCTCATAATGGAACATAGCTTTTCTGTCAAATTTTCTAACACAAAACTTCTTTGTTAATAAATTGAAAACTCTAACCTCTTTTTGCAGGCTGAAATTATCAATAGGCGGATACCATTCAAGAGCAACGGAATTCTTTCGCAGTATGCAAGAAGGGCAATATTTGCCTAAATGTGTTAGTTTGTAAATTATTCTGCGTTTTTTCCCTGCTTTTGGAAAATAATGTTTTGCCCTCTCAATATCTGGTTCATCGGCATCAAAATACTGTATTTGTTTACCAATGTTTTTTACCTCCTGAAATTGCAATTCCGGATTTTCATAAAAAACCGCACTTCCCTTAAGTATATCATCCATAGCCCTCAGAACTATTTCTACAGTAGTATAATTATATGTTTCTAAATTATAATAAAATCTATCTTTGAAATACTTTTCGATTTTATTCTTAAAATTGGACAAATACATCATGTTTAAAAAAAACTGATTTCGAAAACGGTAATAATCCCATGCAACACTTGAAACCCTCCATTCAAAAGGATCGTGCCAAACACAAATACCATTCATGGATATATGATGCTTACCTTGATTGCGCATTCCCCATTCTATATCATCGCCCTGAAAAAAAAGAGGAAGCGGCAACCCGGATTTTTTTATAATGTCTAAATGAAAACATTGATACCACCATGCAGAATAACATTTTTCTTTCTCAAAAACAAAATTAGGTATATCATTGATATCCAAAATATGATGATAATCGTACATTGAAAGGTTACATGGCTTATATCCCCTGGAAAAGAAATAATTCAGGATAGCAAGAGTTTCAAAACAGAGGTCTTTAAAACGAGTATTCATCATGGA
>BNVF01000193.1 GCA_025997895.1 Spirochaetia bacterium | reverse complement strand
CAAAGAACAAATGAACGGAAAATTTGATAGTGAACTTTTAGAGATATTAAACAAAACAATATCATTAGAAAATGGTATTGAAAACAATTTTAATAATTTGGTAAAATTACATTCAAAATGTCAATGGTTGACAAAAGGCTGCTATCGTGAATGTAATTTAATAAATTATATGCCAATATTTTTAATTGGAATTTATAAATTCATAGATAAAAAAATAAAAATAGAAACAAAAAATGAATATTTCATTGAATTTATAAATTATTTGGATACAAATATAAACATGGAAAATAAATTAGTGTATAAATTTACAGGGAAAATAGATTTCTTAAATAAAATATTAGATAAAGAATATAATAATAAAATAAAATGATGGTATACGCCCGTACTGCACATAACAGGATTGTATACGCTGCGCCCGCAGTAGCGGGCTTGGCTTCCATAAAACCGCAGTCGGGCTACGCCCTTTGTGCAGTTTTATTCCAGCACATTTTTGCGGTTGCTGGAACGCTTCGCGTTCCTTTATCGCAACCGCAAAAACGTCGTATACAACCGGAACGTTATGTGCAATTGTGGCTAAAATGGTTTGTAAATAAATAAAATAAAGAATTTATTGAAAATTAATGTTTAAGGGTAAACTTGACGAAAATGAATAAGATGTGGTTTAATGGTGTAAAACCTTTGGGGGATTTGAAATGGAAAATATTGACATTATTAAAATTGAAAAACATCTGATGGATAATATAAAACCAATAAATTTTTATGTAGATATGAAAAATATAAAATATAAAAATTTTAGCAAAAATGAAAATATGGGTATTTATGTTTTTTGGTATAATAATGAATTAAACAAAATAAAAGAGTTGTATAGGGATTTGATAATAGAAGGCCCAAATGGTTCTAAAGAAAATATCCAATGGGATTGGAACATGGATAATAAATATTTATGTTTATATGTTGGAAAAACAAGAGACTTTCAAAAAAGAATTTCTCAACATTTATTATTAAAGACAGAAAATTTAAAAAATATTGATGGAAATAAGTTAAATAAAAAAACAACAGCTTGTCAATTGCGGAGTGGATTTGACTATTTGTATTCAAAAAATAATGATGTAAATATAAAAAATGAATTACAAAAAACTATTTTTTTATCATTATATTATGAAAACGATTTTATTAAAAGATTTTATATTGAAGATTATTTAATTGGAAAATTAAAACCTTGGTTTAATGTTGATTCTGAAAGATAAATATGGAGTACGCCCCAACTGCACATAACATGAAAGCTATACGACGTTTTGC
>BNVF01000192.1 GCA_025997895.1 Spirochaetia bacterium | reverse complement strand
TCTTTTGGTGTAATAATTTTAATTCCATTAAACTTTTTTAACACCAGCAAATCATCGTCACCGGTTATAATATAATCGACATTTCCGGTTATGCCACATTCCAATATAATATTATCATCTACATCCCTGCTTCCGTTCTGTATTTTTATATCTATTGCTAATTCATTTGCTATTTCTTCAATTGATTTCATGTAATATCTAACACTTTCTTCGTCGGCATTAAATTTAGGGCGATTCAATACTTCAGAAATTTGTTCGAGAATTTCCTTTGTTATATATAATTCATCTATACCTTCAATAACCCGATCGACTACTTTTTGGGGGTTTCCTTCCCATAGAAATGAAGAAACAAAAATATTTACGTCAATTACGACTTTCATTTCTGAACTTTAGCCGCTTTTTCTTTTCGGTATTGCTTGATTTCTTTTATTACATCTTCCTCGGTTAGGTTGAGTTTTGCCCCAAGACTATGGCCATAGGCATATATACTTTCCCATTTTCGTTTGCGTTCAATATATAACCTTGCAGCCTCCCTGATTAGTTCAGACCGTGTTCTTGCCTCATTTTGGGCAATATTGTCAATTTGCCTTAACAAATCCTCTTGAAATGAAATATTTACCGTAGATACAGCCATAAATTTACCTCTTGTTATCAACATACAATGTTTGTATGTTTTTGTCAAGTACACGCCTTCAACAGTACACGCCTTCAACCTAAAGGTCTCGGTTGAGGTTCAAGTGCTATTTTAACAAATTTCGCATAACGCATTTTCCAGATAATTATACCATGCTGATATGTTAGGGCACGAAGAAAACTAATATTGCAAAATGTCAAAAAATGATACCGATTGTCAAGTTTTTCATACTATGCAGGCTCAGTATCGGATTTATGATTACTTTAATTTTATCAGAAATTTTAAGGAGGTCGTATGAAAAAATTGGCATTAATTAGCTTGTGTCTAATTATTGGAATGATGACTCTGTTTACAGGCTGCGAACAACCAACTGCTGAAAAGCTAAGCAGCGATCCGAGCCTTACCAGTATTACAGTAGCTGGTATGCCCGTAACTCTGGGTAATCCATCTACTAATTGGCTTAATGCGGGAATGGGAGAAGTTTTTCTTACTATGGCTCAGTCAGCGGATGCTCCGGTGAATGTAGTCAAAAAGGTTTCTGCTTCAACAGTTTTTTATGGAATATCAAAAACGGAAGAAATAGAACCTGTGTTTGGCAACGGAACAACCTTTTCTTTCGAAAATAATGATTTGTTATATGTCGAAGTATATTCCGCCAACCATGATTTG
>BNVF01000191.1 GCA_025997895.1 Spirochaetia bacterium | reverse complement strand
CCAAAGCTTCATACCGATTCCCCATCGCGTGCGTACCTTCATGTGACATCGCTGCCGCCAGCTTCGCCGCCTGCTCGTTCCCAGCCCCTAACAACAGGTTATTAAGCAGTATCTCTCCTGCGTTGTCTTGATTATACTGCCCGAGTAATATATTCCCTTGCTTATCCATCCCTAAATCTGCATAGGTGGCTTTGAGCTGCTTTCCCCATGCCGCACGCGCTAGTCCTGTCTCATATGCGCTTCCCGTAGTCCCCAGCATATTTATCGCGTTTAGCGTCGATAGTCCCCGCCAGTCCCCCGCAGCCGCGTCCAGTTTCGCCCCAACGATCCTCCCGCTCTCCATAAACCCACTCGCCGCGCTCATCAGCGTATGTATGCTTACGTCCACGCCGCCGGTTCCAATATTCATCCCGGCGCCGCCCCTCCCCAGATGCAGTTCCAATAACCCGCTGTTTACGGGGGTGTTGCCTGCCTTCAGCCCCAGCATATTCAGGTTCAGTACGTTCAGCGTAAAATCCCCGCCCGCTGCGTAGTTTACCAACTGGCTTGACAGCCCTCCGGCAAGGTTGTTAAACGCTTGCAGTTCGCTGGTCTTAAACACCTGCCCGGTCAGCGGATTGCGGTTTCCGTCAAATAGATTTGCCGCCCCCAGTCCGCCTCTCACCAATGTGCCCGCCATCGCACTGGCCATGCTGGTCAGGCCGCCCTGGAATCCCGCGTCAAATACGTCCCGGTTCCACGTTATTCCCCCGTCCCACTGTATCGCGTTTATCGCACTCGTTATCGTGCTGGTCGTAATTACTTCCGCACCCTTCAACGCTGTCTGCGCCAGTACGTTCGCTATCGTCCCTTCTCCCAGCTTGCCGCTTATCGCGCCGGATATTCCTCCGGTTCCAAGGAATCCTTCCGTCGCTCCGCTGCCGCCGGCCGTCACCATGCTTATCGCGCTCGTTGTCGCGTTCACCGCTGCTTTCTTCCCAAAGTTCGTCCAGATTTCCCCGTTCTCCCCGTTCCCCACCGCTGTGTCCGCTACCGCGAACAGCAAGTCGTCCGTGCTGTTCGCCAGAAACTTGAACCCTGCTTTCAACGCTACTCCTGCGGGCCCGCCGAATACCGTCCCTACCGCGAATATGATGTTCCCCACTATCTCAGACACTATCTCAGTTGCCACGTCTATTATTTGCCGTATTGTCGGCGGCTTGAAAAAGCCACCGTTGTCTTCCCACAGTTTCTGGTCATAGATCGGCCGTGCCGCTTCTGCCCACCCTGCGCTGTGCTGCATCGCGTTCCACTGGAAGTCCAGCATGATCTGGTTCATCTGCCCCT
>BNVF01000190.1 GCA_025997895.1 Spirochaetia bacterium | reverse complement strand
GCCGCCCTCATTTTCTCCCCATTATTTTTAAGAATTGAAACGATACTTGCGGTATTTTGCTTTCCGGTTCCAATTCCAGTTTCTTTCATATAGTTTGATCCCCCCAAAGTTACCCCCAAATCGCCCCATTGTACTCTGTTCGGAAAATCCTGTGGCGCAGCCTCAAGATACCGCCATCCGTCTATATAAAAACCCATATCATAAAATACAATCCCCCCTGCCGGGCCGGTATCGCCTACTTGGTAGACCTGTACAGGCGGGGCTGTCTGTGTCGTTGTCCTGCCAGAGGTTCCCCTTTGCGCTGTTTGCGTTCCGGCGGCACCGTCTCCGCTTGCGAGCAATGTCTCTACCCGCTTGCTTTTTGCCAAATCCGCCAGATACGATACCGCGACTGTGGCAGTTTCTATATTGATTGCCTTGAGCGTGAGACTGTAGACATCCCCTAAATCGGTCAGTGAGCCTGTTACAATGGCCCCCGCCCCCAATAATTTTCCGATGGATTTTGCGGATTCATCATCCACTTCTCCGGAAAGCTGGAAACCCTGTTCCGCCCGAACCTTGTCCAGATTGGCGCGGTCAACCACAACCAGTTTTCCGCTGCTTACAATGACCGATTCAAGCCTTGCTAAAACCTGTATGGAAAACGCTGTTGAAGGCGATGCCACGCTTACCAGCGCGACTATGGTTTTCGATGGGATTTTTGTTTCCATCTGCACGGCGGCTTCTCTGATTGCCGTGTCCAAGTCTATTCCAGAGGAACTGCTGTTTGTTGCTCCACTGCTTGTACACCCCATAATGAACATTAGTACGGAGATAATGCAAAAAACCATTTTCTTCATAAAGAATTCCTCGTATACCGATATTTTTTCTAAAAATAATATTATATTAGTTATTTTTTAGTTTTGTCAATATATTGGTTAATATATATTACAACAATCAAATGTTGCGTTACATAAACAATATGAGAAAGATTTATTTGTATTGGAAATATTTTCACGACTATTAGCGGATTATTGATTTACGTGGGGACATTCTTGGAGTGGTCTGGTAAATATTTTCATAATGTGCTACACTAAAACAACAGTAAAACAGACAAGGAGAGATTTATGGATAAAGAAACTGAAGCATATCTCAAAGCTCAGGCCAAGGAAATCCGAAAATTAACTATCGAGGAAATTGGAACCCTGGGTTCCGGTCACATAGGCGGTGCCATGTCCATTGCGGACCTTTTGGCGCTGCTGTACTTTCACCGGATGAAAGTTGATCCCAAACAGCCCCGCTGGGCGGAACGGGATCAGTTGGTGGTTTCCAAGGGGCACTCGGGGCCGGCAGTCTATGCGGC
>BNVF01000189.1 GCA_025997895.1 Spirochaetia bacterium | reverse complement strand
ATCAGGTGTCCTGCAAGCATTGCAAACACAGAAATCAAAAATGATATTTTCTTTACTTCTTTTACTTTTGCATCAAGAAATGAAGCAAGCGCTAAAATAAACATTATTTTTGCTATCTCCACAGGCTGAAAAGAAACAAAACCAAAATCGAACCAGCCTTTCGTCCCTCTTTTTGCCGATCCAAATACTAATACAGAACTTAACAGTAACAAGGATAAAACATACATCAGTTTATCCAGATGTTTATAATGCTGATAATTAAAACTTGTAAGCAGTAAAAGACCCACGGACCCTATTAGATACGCTAAAATCTGCACTGAAAGATATCTAAAAGAGTTTCCGTAAACAATTCCTGCGGAGTATACAGCGGAAAAACTTATCAGCATTAAAACGGCAACCGCAAAAACAAGCCACCAATCCATATTAGAAATAAGACGTTGAAAAAAGTTTTTTTCTTGAATCATTAGACCTCTTGCACAACTTTGAGTATTAAATTTTAGAGTACAAATACCTGAAACCCTGAGTTAAATCGCAGTCCAAAGGGTCTTTTACGGTTTCTGTATCTATTCTGTACTATTTTGAACCTTTTAACAAATACTTTAATGTTTTCTGCTATAATCATCTGATAAATCTTTCTATTTAACTCCTTATCTTCTTTTGTCAGTGGGTGTTTCTTTGATCTCTTTTTTTAAAACCAGTGTGTTTGTATGTATTTTGCCTAAGGCCTCCTAAATTGTATCTGCCATGTATCTTATTGTCTTTCTTTGCATAAATACATGCCTACTAAAATAAACCAAAATCGTGCTCCTTGCCCTATTATCGCTGTGCATATTACTTGCTTGCCTTTAATTTAACTACTACCAACGGTTATTGTATGTCTATTATTCTTTTCGCTAAACCACTTTTGATTTAACTACTATCAACGGTTATTGTATGTCTATTATTCTTTTCGCTTTCGCCACTTCGCTGTTTTTTTTAGGTCTTTGTATCAATCTCTAGCATAATCACTGCTACTTCTACTTCTAGAGCTTTGTTTATCAATACCTATTCCCATCTAGTATATTCCCCACTACTCATTAATGCTTCTTGTGCATACCCTATGTCTATATCCACAACTTTTGCTGACATTGTAGCTGTCTCTTGTGACAATATGTTTAGGTATTGCCCTAAAGTATTCAAAACATTATCTTTACTATCTTCTCTGTGCTCAATTTTCTCTTTGCTCACCTACTTGCCCTATCTTTTCTTACCTCCTTGCTATCCTTTGTTTTATCAAATGCTTTCTTTACTCCCATTAATACTAACCCCTTTCCCCCCACCCACCTTCCTTTCTTTTCTTTTTCCTTATTCTT
>BNVF01000188.1 GCA_025997895.1 Spirochaetia bacterium | reverse complement strand
CAAGAGGTATAGTCTGGTCTGCCGTAAGATACACAACGCCATTATTTTTGGCAAGCGCGTCGGGAAGGTCATCATAATCCAGACCGATCTTGATGCCGCGTCTTGAAACGTTAAGCGAGTAGACCCGCGTAAAACTGGGATGCTGAGCGGTTACGGTAACGGCATTGTTTATAGAGGTGTTCCAGAAATTTCCCGTTTCCGGATCGGTGGAACCAAAGGAGAATGAAATAGGCTGCTCCTGTCCTGAAGTTATGGATGTGCCGTTCACCGTTACCGAGGAAATTTCCTGACCGTTTTGGTTGAATGTCGGCGTAACGCTGATATTGGCTGTGGTGTAATCCACCAAAGTCCCCGGGGCGTTGATCTGTGGGTCAAACGTGCTTGTCAGCCCGTAGGTACCTACCTCAAGGCCATCCAGCGCCATAATCGTTTTTAGCGTTTTTTCAACGGTGTTATACTCGCTGTAGACATAGCGGTTACTCGTTGTATCACGGGTGTAAGAACGCACATAGTAATAATAGGTGTTTTCCGCAGTCATTCCGGCTGTGCTCAGGGAAGTCTCCGCCTGCCCCTCCTCTTTGACAAATGGAATCCCGCCGGCTACATAGGTAGCCATCGTATTTTGGTACACCTCATAGCCGGTAACCGTTGTCTCGACTCCGGCGGTAGACCATGTTACATTAACGCCGCCGGGGCGGTAACCGCTGAATGGCACCGGTGCCCACCCGGGCGCTGTCGGTTTCCGGTAGGCTTTAATTTTGTAGTCTTTGGTTGTATTGTACTGGGTTGTTACACGAAGGGTCAAAGTATTGCCATCCGCCTTCACATCCAGACTATTACTCCCCGAAATAGAAAGTACCGCGCCGCTTGAATACGGTACCGCAGAAAATTCACCGGCGGTTAAAGCCGTTGTTGTATTGGGAAAGTCCTGCACAATTTCATAATCGGTAAGGTCAGGATTGAAAGGCGGCGAAAAGGTTTTTCCGCTTAAGGACAGGGCCGCAAGCCGCGCGTCATTGGTGGGCGTCCGGGCGCTTTTGTCCGCGCTGTAGGGGCCGTCAAGGGCGAAGGTTCCGGTTCCGGCAACGGCCCGCACCCACACATAAAAGGTGGTGTCCGCGGTGATGCCCGCGTTGGTAATGGTTGTTGTGCGGGTAGGGGTTCCGGTAATAGTTCCGGTCCATTGGGCAGCGCCCGTAATGTTGCTGCTCTGGCCGTAATAGACTTTGTAACTATCCGCCCCTGTTACCTGCGGCCATGATACCGTAAGTTTTCCGTTGGGGGTTTGCACTCCCGCCGTTACCGTTAACTGGGGCAGCGTTGCCGGTAAATTGTTTACCGTAAGGGTGTAGG
>BNVF01000187.1 GCA_025997895.1 Spirochaetia bacterium | reverse complement strand
AAATCGAAATAACCAGCGCGGAGCGGGAAAAGCGCCGCATCGCCCTGCACCACTGGCGACACTTTCTGAACACCGCCCTCCTCATGGCGAATGTGAACACCCTCAAAGTCCAAAAAGTCACCGGCCACAAATCCCTCAACATGACCAGGCACTACGCCCACTTTGACAGCCGCGAATTCACCGAAGTCCTGGAAGTCCAAAACAATCTGCTATCGGCCGCTAAGCTGCCACCGGTATCGGAAAAGATAAAGCCCTGGCTGTTTTTGGCGATGAGTACCGAAAGCTCACTGTGGAGGGGGCCGGTAATGGGGATATTCCGGCTGTCTTTGGTTTTGAGGGGCATAATGCCGTATTTTTTTGAATATTGCACGCATACATGAATGTGATCGCCCCGGATGTGCTCGGCTTTTAGGCCCAGGAGCTCCCCCAGCCTCATGCCGGTACAGGCCGCCAATTTATTGAAGAGATATACTTCGTAGCTGTCCCAAATTTTTTGCCATTCCGGGGGAAACAGCTTTTGCACTTCCTCGTTTTTTAGAATCTGCACTTCCCGGTTATCGGCTTGTAGTTTTTTGATTTTTTCCATTGGGTTTGTGGATAGCAGTTTGAGCCGTACCGCCTCTTTCATCATCACCTTGAGGGTGGCGATTTGTATATTAATGGAAGAATTATTGTATCCGTCCCGTGAAAGGCGGAGAATCCAGTTCTGGACCAGTTCGGGAGAAATCGCGCTGAGCCGTATTTTTCCAAAGCAGGGGTTAATGTGCAATTCCAGGTTGGTTTTGTAATGTTCGATGGTCGAAGGCGCCAGCGGATTCTGCAACTGCCGCCATTCCAAATATTTGCAGGTTTTTATATCCCACCATCCGGCGGCAAATTCCCCAAAATGTATTGTTTTTTTCTCCGGTATCAATTTTCCATCGCGGTACAGCTTCATGCAATACGCCCGCGCCGCAGTCCGGGTTTTTTGCCCTGTTGAATGTCCGTTCATTCGCTTTCCATCATTATCATAACACTGATAATAAAACACCGTCACCGTTTTTAACTTCCTTGGATACAAGGTAAACGGTTCTTTATACCTCATAAAAACCCCTTTCGGGATACTGCTGTCATAACTGCTACATACCCAAAATTCAAACTGCTGCGCAAATCAGACCAGCAACGCTAATTCTGTACAACCAAGGACCTACGCTGATTGTATTATCGGAAATTTCCGTTTTGGATCAGGGCGGAACGCAACCGTTGGTTGCTTCCTTCTCGCTAGTTTCTAAGGAGGAAATATGAAAAAGCTAATTGCTGTTTCTATTCTGCTCGTTCTTTTATCCGCCACTGCCTTTGCCCAGTTCAAGGTAGGGTTTAAGGCG
>BNVF01000186.1 GCA_025997895.1 Spirochaetia bacterium | reverse complement strand
GTCAGCGTTTGCAGCCGCGCCGTGCTTGAATGGGTTGTAGCCTGCCCTGCCGCGCTATAGCCGCTTTCAACGGTATTCGTTTCCGTCCCGGCCACGGCGACAACCCACGCGTAGTACGTGGTATCCGGGGAAAGCCCGGTAATCACCGAAGGAGAAGTTCTATCGCTTGTCCATTCCATGGCGGTGTTGACATTGGGGCTCTGGTTGTAAAAAACGCGGTAACTGTCCGCACCGGTAACGGTTCCCCATGTTACGCTAATCTGCCCTGGGCCGCCTGTAACAGTGGAAATTGCAGGCGCATTGGTCGGCCCGTTGTTCACGATAAGGGTATAGTCCTGCGCTGTCCCGCCGTTCTGGGGCGTTACGCGCACTGTAACCGTGTTTTTCCCCTTTACCAGCAGCGTAAGGCTTGCCGGAGAATTCGTGGCCGGCGTAGCGCCGTTCAGCCCTATCTTGACGGAGCCGCTTAATTGCGCCCCCGCCGTTACGCTCAATGTGGTCAGGTTATTCACATTCACCGAATAACTGTAAGTATCCGCGCTGAACGCGGGGCTTAAGGTTGCCCCGGTCACCAAGAGGGTCGCAAGCCGCGCTACGGAGCTTTGGGTCGTGGCGGATTTTACCGCGCTGTAGTATCCGTACAGGGCGTTCGCCCCGCTCCCCGCGATTGCCCGCACCCATACGTTATAGGTTGTCCCTGCCGCAAGCCCGGTAATAAGTGCGCTTGTTGTGTCCGCTCCCGCCACCGGCTGCGATGTAGCCGTGTCCTGATTGGTTCCGGTGGAATAGCGCAGCTCGTAACTTGAAGCGCCGCCTACCCCTCCCGTCGGCGTCCAGCTTGCGCGTATCTGCCCCGCCGCCGGAGTTGTCAGCGTTACCACCGGAACCGCCGCCGTCGGGTAATTGTCTATGGTAATCGTGTAAGTCTGCGGCGTTCCTCCCGCCTGCGGCGTTACCGCAATACTTACCGTATTTCTCCCCTTTGCCAGATCCAGGGGTTTTGCCGTACCGGATGTTACCGCCCCCTGGGACACGGCATTCAGCGTCATTGTCAGGGTCCCGCTGTTCTTTGCCGTGGGAGTTATATTATACTGCGCCGTTTGATTATTCAGCGTTACCGTATAGTTATACTGCTCCTCGCTGAAAACAGGATACAAAGCGCCGCCGCCTAACGTCAACGCCGAAAGCCGCGCTACGGAGCTATAGGTCGTGGCTGTCTTTACCGCGCTGTAGTTTCCATACAGGGCGTTATCCCCGCTTCCCGCAACCGCCCGTACCCACACGTTGTACGTCTGCCCTGCCGCCAAACCGCTGATAGTGTAACCGGGTGTTGCGCCTACCGAAATTGCCGTCCCGCCGGCCGGTT
>BNVF01000185.1 GCA_025997895.1 Spirochaetia bacterium | reverse complement strand
GCGACAATTCCATCGAAGGAGCTCTTTTATATCTATTGGGAGTGAATCCAAAAGATACTGCCAAAGTCACCGCAGTCCGTAATATGATGGAAAAATCAGGATTACAGCATTCCTTTAATATTGATGCAGATCAATGGCTCTGGAAAGGCGATCATCTGGCTATAACCGGGAACAGAGGATCTTTTCCGACAGTGGGAGAATTAGATATAACTCAAGCCAACATGGGAAAATCTATCAGCATAGGATCGATGGCAGGTTTATTTAATACAATTGACGCATCGGGAGATGACATCATAAATTCAGTCAACAGAATTTATGGTTCAGCAATTAATTTTTTCAATTATGCTGATGCCGGTGGAAATATTGGTATTGCAAACGCAATGCTGGCTAATTATTCCACGCTGCCTATGATACAGGCTAATTGGAATTGGCTTAATAATGCTTTGCAGAATGGTGTTAACATCAATGGTATGATAGTAGGTAATACAAGAAGGACAGAAGAATTTGATGTTAATTCTGGTCCCTTGATGCTTTCTACATCATCAATAGAAGGCGCTTCTATTTTTGAAGAATATCATACAGGTATTGATTTTGGATCAGGCGGGACTTCAATAAATAGTCCCGGAGGATATTGGGAGTTTATTGAGGGGCAAGACCACAGAGCCTACTATCAGCTTTATGGTGGAGATCTCAAAATGCGTATTCAGCATGTAAATCCAAAAGAGCTTTCTGCAATTGATCCTGGTACCATATTTGGAGATTCTAACAATAAACTATTATCTTATCCTACTGTTTCATATGGTAGTGGTACAGGTGCGCATATTCATATCGATATGACGCGTCTTTTGCCCTATAATGGGAGCTATGTGCGGCAATTTGTCAATCCGGAAACTTTAGGTACGGGAAGTAGGTTTGAATACCAGTATTCGTATAAAGATGCTGTTGGAAAGAATCTCCCTGAATACCCAAAGGATTTTATTAGGTATTAGCATTCTGGAATCCCTGGAGACTTGGTCTCTAGATAATTATTTTTTGAGAGGAAAATATTGTGAAGCAGATTATTTTTTTTACCGGCCTTATGATTGTTTTTGTTTCATGTAAATATCAAAAAAATGAGACAATTAGCAACGCTGCTGTTGATGAGTCTATAAATTCTATATCTCTAAACAGTTTGACTTTGGATCCTGATATAATCCTGTCTGTTTCAGATAGGGTAGAAGACAATGTTTCCAGTTTTGGCGAGGGAATGGTTGTGGAAACAATCGGGTCTGATGAATTGGAAAACCATGAGGTCATTAATGATCCTGAACTATTATATGAATATCAGGGTAAATGGTTTTTGTTGAATAGAGAAGGTATAATCGATCAGAGTAATTCTC
>BNVF01000184.1 GCA_025997895.1 Spirochaetia bacterium | reverse complement strand
ATCGTCGGCTACACCGGGGTTCACCGTAAAGCTGAGGCCCTTGAGAATCTCCTCGCCCTGCTTGTAGGAAAAATGCACATCGTCAAATTCGATATGGCCCCGCACCTGCCCTTCTATCGAATGGCTCCCCTCGTTAGGGATGTGTTCTTCCGTGTCCAGGAGTTTGAACACCCGCTCGCTCCCGGCCATGGCGGATTGCAGCAGGGTGTACTTCTCCGCAATATCCGTCACCGGCGCGTAGAACATCTGCACCAGATTGATAAAGGCGATGAGCACCCCAAGGGAAAGGGAGAATGAAAAAACCATATTGCTCCCCACCACGATCACTGCAGCTGCGGTAAAGGTGGCAAGCCATTCCACCATGGGACGGAAGATGGCAAAGACGTACATTTCCCCCAGGTTGGCGTCCAGCAGTTCATCATTCCGTTCGGCGAATTCCCGGCGGCTTTTCTTTTCCCCCCGGAAAAGCTGCACCACCTGCATCCCCGCAAGCCGTTCCGCCAAATAGGCGTAGACCCGGGAAGATGCGGTCCGCTGCCGCCGGAAGGCGTCCCGGGCTTTGACGCGGCTTACCAGGGTGATGGCCAGTACCGGGGGCAGGATGATAATGACCACCAGAGCCAGGGCGGGCGAAAGGAGGAACAGGGTGATCAGCACCCCTATCATGATCGAAAGGTCCTTGAGGAAGGCCACCAGGACGGAGGTGAAAAATTCGTTGATCGTTTCCACATCCCCGGTAAGCCGGGTTACGATGCGGCCCACGGGGTGCCGTGACAGAAAAGCTGTGGACTGGGAAGCGGTCTTTTTAAACAGCGCCAGCCGGATATCCTTCATCACCCGCTGGCCCATCAGGTAGCTGGCCCAGGTCTGGACAAAGGTAAAGGCAAAGACCAGCAGCAATGTTACAAAGAAAACCGCAACCCCCTTCTTTATGGCGGTAATGTCGGCGGAACGGATAAGGGCGATTTCCCTTGCATCCAGGGCGGCAAGGTCCGCTTTCCTGATCGCCGCCGTCATCAATGATCCCGGCGCCGTCTTGTCTCCCCGCAGGAACAAACCCTCATGATCTTCAACAAATTTGCCAGTATTGCTGTTCGGGCGGATAATCATTTAAGAGTAGAAAAGAAAGTTGTCCTCGGGAAAGACGGAGGCAACAGGACCCTTACCCTGGTCGCCGCCCTTGGGAATGAGGAAAGGCGGCAGGAAATTGCCCGGATGCTTGCGGGTGACGCGGGGAAGGTGGCGCTTGCCCTCGCGGATGAATTACTATTAAAGTATGGGATTAAATAATGGCGAAGATTTCCAATGAGGATCGGAGTCTCTATTTCAAAAGAATACGTCCTTACCAGGTAACGATTGATGCTATCCTCAAAAAAGAAAAAAGTT
>BNVF01000183.1 GCA_025997895.1 Spirochaetia bacterium | reverse complement strand
TTTCAATTGTTTCGCTCATGGCGCGCAGGGCCGGGGGCCGGGGTGGGGATATTGCCAAAGCCCTCGTCGCCATTGCCGGCATGAAGCTCAACGAGGATAATCCGATAGTCGCCGCTTTTGCCAGCGCTTATACCCGGCTTGTTATTTACCCCAGCCGTTCCCTGCAGGATTTGGACGCTGAAAAAAACCGGGCAGAAATAATCCGCAGTAACGGCATTAACCGCGCGGCCATGAAAGCCCTCAATGAGCTGAAGGTCAAAGGCAAGCTCGTCCTGGTCTTTCCTTCAGGCACCCGCTACCGCCCCTGGGATCCCTCAAGCAAAAAAGGCGTCCGCGAAATCGATTCTTACATCCGCTCTTTTGATTATATGTGCTGCGTGGCGCTGAATGGTGTAATACTGCATGTACAGAAAACCGATATGATGAACGATGCGGTGAGCAAAGATCTGCTCCTGGTTACCGCCGGCCCGGTGTTATCCTGCACCGAGTTCCGCGACAAGGCGCGCGCCGCCGCCGAAGCTGCGGGTTTTGAGGACAAAAAGCAAGCCGCTGTTGATGCAGTTATGATCGAACTGGAAAAGCTACACTTTGCCGCAGAAGAGAAAAGACAAAAATTGTTAAAGGGATAGATAGATCAATGCGATAGGCGGCCGTAATGACCGCCTATCGCACACAAACTACCAGTTGTTACCGCCGCCGTAGCCGCCGGATCCGCGATCGCGACGGGGTTTATCCATCGCTTCGTTTACCCGGAGCTGCCGGCCGTCAAGTTCGTGACCGTTAGTGCCCGCGATTGCGGCGCTTGCTTCTTCATCGGTGCTCATTTCGATAAAGCCGAACCCCTTGGAGTTGCCGGTTTCACGATCGAAAATGATCTTGGCGGATGCGACGCTGCCGAAGCCGCCGAAAAGATTGCGCAGACCATCTTCGGTGGTGTTGTAAGAGAGATTACCGACATACAGTTTCTTGGCCATTGAGAAAATTCCTTCACCCGAATCAAACCCGAATGTGCTCCATTAAGAGCTCAAACAGATCTGTCAAAATTGATGCGTCCGGGCACGCTTTATTCACGCCCGCAAAAGCGGACGACTCAAATTCCCCCTGTTGATCAACTGGAGAAAAATAGATGCTGATTTTAAGGGAGAAACAAAACAGAAGGAAGGCAAGAACAAAACCCCTAAACTCGTAAAAACTGGCGTCTTCAAGGCGCCTCTATGCACTTTACTCAAAAAAATATCCTAACTACAGAAATAATATCGTATTTTATCTGTAGCGTCAAGCCCTTTTTGAATATTTTAATAAATTGTATTTTTTTATGATTTTATGGTGAATTCTGCGGAATTCCTTTAACCCCGGCGGAAGTGCCATATATCAGCTTGATTTTTGAAT
>BNVF01000182.1 GCA_025997895.1 Spirochaetia bacterium | reverse complement strand
GGTAGGGTCAAGCAATTTTCCGTCAAAATCAAAGGTAGCGGTGGGATGCTGCCGGTAATAATTTTCAAAGGTCGCCGTAGCCTCTTCATCTTCCATATGGAAAGCCAGGCTCCCCTTGCCCATGATGATGTCGTTGATACGCTCGGGATCGGCGCTGCCGGGAATTTCCACATATATCTGATCCGTTCCCTGCCGGCGTATCACCGGCTCGGTCAGGCCGAAGCGGTCGATGCGGTTATTCAGGACTTCCAGGGCACTGTTCATCGCGTCAGAGCGGTCTTCCTCGGTAAGGGATCGTCCCAGCCTTTCCTGTAATGAGGTCATATTGGCCTGGAGCACAATACTCAAACCGCCTGAGAGATCCAGGCCGAGCTGCACCGCGCTCTTCTGCAGATCCTTCAGGGCAAAGATATCGTTACGATACTTGGTCTCAATGGCATCCAAGGCTTCCCTTCTGCTAGTAAAGGCGGAAAGTACCGCCCTGGCGTCCCATTTTTCCGGCAAAGCCTGTTTGTTCGTTTTATACATCTTCTTCGCCTGATCCGTTAAAAACGAAAGCTCCGGCGGAACATCGGCGCCTGCGCGGGCCATATCAAGCAGTTGCTGCAGATTCGCCTGCGCGGTCTGGGAAGCGTAGGTCTTTATCTGCTCCCGGGATTCCAGTGCCAGAGTCTGTGCGTCTTTGGGCACCAGAAAATACCAGCGCACCGTTGGCCAGAGAAACATAAAACATATCGCCATTATCACCAGGATGATAATAAACCGGTACCTTTTGCTCATGAAACTTCGTCTCCTGTTCGATTAATATGCGGCCCTCCGGCCGCACCAGATAGAGGTTATCATACTATACCCCAGGAAAATTATTTCTGCGTGTCGTCTGTGCTATCAGAGTCGGCGCTCTGTTCCTCGATCTTCTCTTCTTTGGCAACAACCAGTACAGTGGAAATGGCGCTGCGGCTGAACTCCACCTTGGTATTCTCGTCAACCCTGAGGATAACGCTGCTCTCTTTTACGCTCTGGATGGTTCCATGGATGCCGCCAATGGTAACGATTTTGTCGCCCTTTTTCAGGGCCTTGAGCATATTCTCGGTTTCCTTCTTTTTTTTGTTCTGGGGCCTGATTATCAGGAAATAGAAGATGCCGATAATCGCCGCAAAGGGCAGCAGGCTGGTGATGAAACTCTGGGGCCCTGCGGGGGCTCCCGAACCACCGGCCTGTTGACCGGCCAAGAGAAGAGGAAAAACAAATGCATTCATAGGTAACATCAGATCGGAAGAGCGGCGCGGTGGGAGGGAAAGTGGAGTTAAAAATAGAAAGCAGTAGGGTTCGTAAGATTTTTGAACAGACGATTGACGGGGGAATTCAAACCCTTGCAAGAAAAAGAACAACTTCCAATATTCTGAAT
>BNVF01000181.1 GCA_025997895.1 Spirochaetia bacterium | reverse complement strand
GTTTCCCCGGTGGCGTTTACCGCTTCGGTATTTGCCCCCTGCTGGATAAGGTAGGGAATATGGCCGTCCAGTTTCCACTGTGCCGCATAATGGAGGATGCTGTTCCCCAGCCCGTCCCGCGCTGCCAGGGTATGGGCATTGATCATCCATTTCCGCATTCCCCCGGCGGAGTAGAAGGCCAGGTAGAGGGGGCTCTCTCCCCGGGCATTGGGGGCAAAAATATCCGCCCCCCGGGAGATGAGCATAACGCCGGCCTCTTCATCGTTCTGCCGGGCCGCCAAATGGAGGCTCGTGTCCCCTTCCTTGTTGCGGGCATTCACCAGGGCCCTTCGATCCAGGATCAGGCCGATGATATTGATGTCCCCCTGGTTCCTGATAGCTGTGTGGAGCATGGTATTGCCGGCGCTGTCGGACTGCTGAACCGTTTCCAACGTAATAAGGGACAAAAGGGCCGGGCTGTTTTCCCGCAGGGCCTTTTCAAAAGGGGTAATACCGATGTTATCCGCAGCAAAAATATCCGACCGGTAGACCAGCAGAAGGGGGATATGTTGTATCCGTTTTTCCTCTATCGCAAGGTAGAGGGGGGTCTTCCCGTCGATATTGCGGATCGATACATCCGCCCCGCCCGCTAGAAGGGTCTGGAGAATTTCCTCTTTCCGGTTCAGGGTAATCACGATATGCAGGGGCGATTCCCCGTGTTCATCCTTTAAATTCGGGTTGGCCCCGTAGGAGAGGAGCAGGGAGATGGCCTGCCGGTGGGTATCCGGGGGAATGCCGATATGGAGAACCGAATTTCCCTTGGCGTCCTGGGCGTTTACTTCCGCCCCCCGGGAAAGGAGCAGGTCCATGGCCCGGAGGTTTCCCGAGCGGACAGCCTCGTGGAGGGGAGTCGTGCCGGAACCGTTTTTCAGGTTGATATCCGCTTTCTTTTCGATAAGGAAGCTGATAAAACCGGTATAGCCTTCCCGGGCGGCGAAGTGCAGGGGGGTTCCCCCGTCGGCGGTACGGAGATTGTAGTTTGAACTGCGGACCGCCGGGGCAAAGTTGGGGAATATGGGGTTATCAGAATAGGCCCCCGCAAGGATAAGCCGTTCCGCAGCCTCCGCATGGCTCTGGGAATCGGGCCGGCTCAGGGCCAGGTCCAGGGTGGTATTGCCGTCCCCGTCCCGCAGGGCTATTGTTTTACCGGCGGCGAGGATCTGGTCCAGCGCCCGGACATCCCCTACAAGGGCCGCCAGGTGGAGGATGGTCCTGCCCCTTGCATCGGTAGACTCAACCGAAGCGGGGCTTAAAATGGCGGAGAGGAAATTTCCCTTAAGATTGATGCCGGTCAGCGCCGGGAGAACCAGCCCGGCGCTGATCGGCATCAATATTAAGGGAAATTTCCTCTCCGCCATGTTAAAACCCGCTTCGGT
>BNVF01000180.1 GCA_025997895.1 Spirochaetia bacterium | reverse complement strand
CAGCGGTAGGCGGTGCATCAAGTTATGAAGTGCGTTATTCCACCGGAACCAGTCAAGACACGGCTACACCGCAGCCGGTGGATGGAGCAGGCACGACAAGCGCAAATATTACCGGGCTTTCGGCGGGAGTAACATACAACGTGTGGGTTCGGGCGGTCGCGGGAAGCGGGGATAATATTCTGTACGGAAACTACAGCGCGGTAAAATCCGCCACAACGTACAGCTCCACGGCGCGGCTTTCGGCGTTGACGGTAGGCGGCGGCGCTTTGTATCCTGTTTTCAGCGAGGAGCAGTATAACTATACGGTAACGCTGAATAATCAGGAGACGGCGTATACTGTAACTCCCACGGCAAAGAATAGCGGGACTCTGGCAATGACGCTGAACGCCGAGTCCCAGGGGACGGTAACGTCCGGCACGGCAAAACCCCTGACTCTGGCAAAGGGGAGAAATACGGTAAGTATCGCGGTAACACCCCAGGCGGGAGGAACGCCGCAGACTTACACGATTACCATAGACAATTACCCGGCGGCGGCGGTTCCGGTGGTAACGTTGACAACTCCGGTGGCGCAGCAGATAAACGCAAGCTGGACGCCGGCGGGAGGGGTAGGCGGCGCTACAAGTTACGAGCTGCGTTATTCCACAGGAACCAATCCGGACACGGCTGCGCCGCAGCCGGTGGAGGGAGCGGGCACGACAAGCGCACTTATTACCGGACTTGCGGCAGGGACAACCTATAACGTATGGGTGCGGGCAATCGCGGGGAGCGGGGCGAACGCCCTGTACGGATACTACAGCGCGGTAAAATCCGCCACGACCCAAAGCTCCGTAGCGCGGCTTGCGACCCTCTTGGTGACCGGGGCAACCTTAAGCCCCGCGTTCAGCGCGGATACTTACAGTTATTCGGTGAACGTGTATGACCTGGTCTCGTTAAGCGTAACGGCGGGGGCGCAGTTAAACGGCTCGGTCAAGATAGGACTGAACGGCGTTACGCCGGCCACGAATTCTCCGGCAAGCCTTACGCTGCTGGTAAAGGGGAAAAACACGGTTACAGTGCGCGTAACGCCGCAGAACGGCGGGACAACGCAGGACTATACCCTTATCGTGAACAACGGGCCGGCCAATGCGCCTGCAATTTCCGGTGTTACAGGCGGCGCAGGGCAGATTAGCGTAACATGGGGAACCGTTACCGGCGCGGACAGTTACCGCGTTTTTTACAACCAGAGCCCCAATGTCAACACCGCTATGGAATGGACAAGCGATAGAACTTCTCCTTCGGTGATTACCGGGCTTTCCTCGGATACCACGTACTACGCGTGGGTTGTCGCCGTGGCCGGGACGGAAACGAATACCGTTGAAAGCGGCTATAGCGCGGCAGGGCAGGCTACAACCCATTCAAGCACGGCGCGGCTGCAAACGCTGAC
>BNVF01000179.1 GCA_025997895.1 Spirochaetia bacterium | reverse complement strand
AAACGGGGTGGAATTATTAAGGAAAGAAGTGGGCAAAAAGCACGAGAACTGGGACAATATGGCCCAGAGCATCGGCTGGGACCGGGTGATTATCAGCTCACCTTTCCTCGAAAAAAACGAAGACTGCCGGGGAAAGAGCATGGCGCATATCACTGCGGAACGGGGGCTTACTGATGAAGCGGAATTGCTGGCGGACCTCATTGCGAGCGAAGAAGGCCGTACCGGTATCATTGTGCTCAGTATGGCCGGGGAGGATATTGAAACCATCGCGGCCCTGACCTGGACCTGCCTGATAAGCGACTCGTTGTACAGCGGCGGTTCCTGCCCCCATCCGCGTCTCAATGGAGCTTTCCCGCAATTCCTTCGGGCCTTTGTCCGGGAAAAGAAACTGCTCCCCATGGAAACAGCTATCGCCAAAATGACCGGCATGCCTGCGGAACGGATGGGCCTTTGGCCCCGGGGCCTGCTTAAGGAAGGGGCGCCCGCAGATATACTCGTATTTGAAAGTGAGAAATTTACAGATAACGCCGATTATACAAATCCACTCCCCCTTGCCACGGGAATGGGAACAGTTATCATCAATGGCAAAATATTAAATGATAAAAGGGAATTTTATGGACACTTTGTTTGAAAAAAATTTACTGGCCTCGCTCTATATCCACAATCCGCTTGCGGTGGACCCGGACAAAACGGCGGAAGCACGGGCTCTGACAAAGCCGGTATGCTCAAGCGAAAGCATCTGGGACGGAAAACAGAATGATTGCTGGCGTTTTGAGGGGGAAGGATCGGCGGAGTTCAAAGGTGAAGGCGTACTTGCGCTGAAAACATTCGCCCGATCCGATCATTGGCCCGAGAGTGAGACCCGGGCAGTGGACGCCGCCGCCGGATTTTACGCAACCTTTGGCTCCTATATCGCGCATCTTGATGTGCGCAGAAAAAATATGAGCCGGGGGAATCGCATCCGTTTTGATATCCGGCCATCCTGTCCCGGGCTCCACAGCCTAAACATCCGGGCCGCCTTTACGCGACCTGAAACGCCCACTTCTTGACTACAGTCACCTTCAGCTATCCTGTATGCCGTCTTCTGCTTTCAAAAAAAAAGTATGTTCCTGATCATCGGTTACATCATTATTCTTGCTTCGTCGGTCTTTACCTACTCGATACACGGCAGTCTGGCGGCGCTCTGGATGCCGACGGAGTATCTCGCCATCGTGGGCTTGTTCGTGGGGGCGTTCGTGGCGGGCAATACGCCGAAAGTCATGAAAAGCGTATTGGGCGGATTGCCGAGTATCTTAAAGGGGTCGCGCTATACCAAGGCGTACTACGTGGATGTGCTGGCGCTGTTGTTCGAGTTGCTGACCAAAGTGCGCAAGGAAGGGTTGATGTCGATTGAAAACGACGTGGAAAACCCTGACTCCAGCCCGGTGTTTTCAAAATACC
>BNVF01000178.1 GCA_025997895.1 Spirochaetia bacterium | reverse complement strand
CCAAGCGAGGTGTATCATGTGTAAAAAAAGCGGCGTTTTATTGGCGAGTGCGGTTCTGTCAATGATGGTTCTGTTGTTCCTCACTGCCTGCGATCTGTTTAGCAATAAGCCGGACGAATTATTACAGAAGATTGACGCACAGGTTGCCTACGACAATGCACCGTTTGCCAATGTCAGCGTGGGGATTATTCCCGGCTCCCTCTCAGCGGCTCCTACGGAAGCGCCCAGGGAAAAAGTGGGGTACCCCTTTACGGTACGGGCAACGGCTAATTCGGAGTTCGGATTTGCGGGGTGGCGGGTGCTGACCAGGGGGGATTGGGATGAGCTTGCCAAGCTTGATAAACAAAGTCCCGGCTTTGAATCCGCTTTTTTGAAGGTAAGTTATACCGGCGAGAATACACTGGCCGCAATCAGCAATACCCTGGGCCTGGACGGTATTCCTTCGGGCGAGGCGTCCATTAAGGCGCTTACGGCGAATCCGCTGGTGATTGTTCCCTATGCGGTCAGGAGACCGGCGATACTTGCTGCGGGGACGTATCCGGCGCAGAACGATAAAAATGTACCCTTCTGGGATGGGGTGGAGATACAGTTTACCACACGGGTGGCCTCGGATTCTTTTACCTGGCAGCCGGGGGAATCCGGGTATGGCGTTGCTCCGGGGGAACCGGGGTATGAACTTAAAAATATCACCATTACCGCGGAGGACAGCGCGAGAAACCCGGTGGGGTCGAGCGGACAGGTGGAAGCTCTTTTTGATCCGCCGACATTGAGCGCCGATGGTCTTATCTTGAGCTTTTCGCCGAACTCAGAGAGAACAATCGCCAGCGGTCTTACCATTGACGGATGCACTATCAGGATTGCGCTCAGCGGCGAGATAGAAGGGGGAGACGAAGACGGCAGTCCGACCGGGGTGATGATCATGGGCGGGGCATACCTTTCGTATAGCGTAACGACAAGCAGCGTTTTTGTGAATACTACTTTGAGCGGACTTGGGATACAAATCGACGATGCGGTGGCGTCTTCGTATAGTTTTTCTACCATTCAATTCAGTTATGATATAATCCAGGAACATAAATCACACATCAAGATAACGCCGACGGCGGCGCATAATCCCGCTACCGCAGTGCAGATACATGTGAAAGAGACAGTGGTTGCTTCGGGCTCTGAATCGGCGCCTATTCCCCTGGTAAAAGGTAAAAACGTGATACCTATTTCTGTAACGCCTTCCGGGGGCGGTTCGGGGAGCGCCTATACGGTGAATGTGTATAACTTACCTGCAAATACAGCGCCTGTTGTAACGCCGCCTGTAGATCCCGGTACCAGTGAACTTACCTTTTCGTGGGGAGAAGTCGGCGGGGCTTCGGGGTATTGGGTAAGCTACAGTACGAGTAATAACGAGCAATCAGCAACCCGCCTGGCTAATCCGGTAACAACCACAAGCACTAC
>BNVF01000177.1 GCA_025997895.1 Spirochaetia bacterium | reverse complement strand
TTTTCATGATATAAAGTATATGTTTCACATTCATCCAATATAAATACCAATTTTTCTTCCAATGGTATTTTATCCAATACGGAATATTTTAAAATAAGTTTATCAATGCTTAAAACACCGCCGTTGGGATGATTTGATTTTCTCCATTCAGATTGTTCCAAATCCATACAGGCTATCCGATTGTATGAATTTATAATGAAATAATTTTTTACAATATTGTTATTTACATGAATGTTTACGGGTAAATAATCTATTTTTATTGGGTTTAATTTTAAAATTTCATTTTTTATTTTATAAGAAACAACTTGTCTTTTACCGGATAAAAAATAAAAATCCCCCAAAATAAATCTTTTAGGTAAATTCTCATCAAAATATAAATCAAAAGAATTATTTGATATTTCATGGTGTTCATGCCACATCAACAATTCGGCTGTTTTTTTATCATTTGCTTTTAAAGAAGGTGTAGAACCGTCATTCCATAAAAAATAATATTCCATAAATCCATTAAACCATGTAATCTTATTTCCGTCAAGTGTTTTTTATATTTTCAACCAAGTTTAGGCACTATTGCGCATAACGTGAAAGCTATACGACGTTTTTGCGGTTGCGATAAAGGAAACCGAAGGTTTCCAGCAACCGCAAAAATGTGCCGGAGAAAAAACGCACAAAGGGCGAAGCCCGACTGCGTTTTTTCGTAGGCCAAGCCGCTACTGCGGCGCAGCGTATAGCGTATGTTATGTGCAGTTGCGCTGCTTTACAATATTTTATTGTTTTATATTTCATTATTTATTTTTTTGGAATATTCTTTTAATAATATAATTCCACGTTTTATTATCTTATCAGTTGCTCTGTCAATATATTGTTCCATTTCATTTAGGGTCACTGCCAAAGGTTTTTTAAAATCTAAACCATCAAATAGATCGAGTCTTACTTTATATTTCCCATCAAGAAGTTCATTAACATATGCTAAATGTGGTTCAGTATCATAAAACTTTGGGGACAAGTATTGATCATCGCAAAATGTTTCAAATCCATTATCAATATCTCTATATTTTTTGAAAAATGCAATTGTTGCTTCATTAGTATCAAATGTATTTTTTAATGGATTCTCGTTTTCAGAATATCCATTAAGATAATCTTGAATGCATAGTAAAGTTAATGGCCAACTATCTTTAAGAACGCCAATACCTCTCAATGAATTTATACAAAAAGTTTCTTTAGGATAATGCCAGCGTTCTAAAATTGTAAAATTGCCAATTGTATAATAGATTTGTCTAAATTTATCTGCCTTAACCTGTAAATTAGTTTTTTGTTCATCTGTTATATTTTCATTTTCAATAGCATTTTTTAGACGATAATTATCTTCTCCAAATGTTGAATTATATGTATTGATTGTATCCCCTCTACAATTAATTTCATCATAAAACGGGAATATTGCTTTATATATTTTTCTACT
>BNVF01000176.1 GCA_025997895.1 Spirochaetia bacterium | reverse complement strand
CGAAAAGAATATGTATGAAATATTGTATTCCATTGGTCAACGATCAAAGAGTGAGATCATCAAAGGGGCTTTTTTCAAAGAATACAATGACGGAAATACTGCTATTTGTTTTTTGGATCATATCATTGGAAATGAGGATGTCAGATCGCTTCAAGGTTTTGAAGATATTGGTATTATGATATATGAATCTTCAATTTGGTCGGCCATATATAAACGTAGTTTCTTGGTTAATAATAAAATTACAATGTTTGAAAGCAAGGGGGCTAGTTATCAGGATGTGATTTGGAAATTCAAAACCTATGCGCTTGTACATTCAATTACATTAACAAAACAACCGTTTTATCATTATCGAGTGCTTGCGGCTAATTCATCCAGTGCAAGTAGTAAAAATTACAACGCGATGTTTATTAATTATGCTGAAATCAAGGCTTTCCTGATTAGGCACAATAAATTTGAACAATATAAAGATGCTTTTTATGTTCATCAATTCTTTGATTCTGTATTTCATCTGAATAGACTTAACGATACCGATAGAAAAAAATTTATTCGTGATGCAAGCAAAACATTCATCGACGCGAATAAAAATAATATTTCCATAAAATCAATTCCAGATCAATATTTATATAATGAATTGACACAAGTATATGAGACAATAATACATAAAGGGAAAAATTATTTCAGCAATAGAAAATTTAGGTCTTTTTTAAAGCGTATTGTAAAATTATGTTATAAATCACCTCTGGGCTTTTTGTTTTTGAAAATTCTCAAAAAAGTTGTAAACCAAAGGCATATAAAAACGATACTAAAAGAGTCAATGGGGATAAAGAACGAAGCCATAAATGGCCATAATTTGTCGATAGATGCAATTGAAATTTTTAAATCCCAGCCCGGAAAACATGCATTGGTTCTGATGCCGTGGTGGTCAACAAATGCCGCTTGTCTTATCTTGCGGGAAATATGCAAAATGATAAAAAACAATGGGTATACTCTTCATATATTGGTTACCGGAGATGCTCCCATTGATGATTTATGGGATTATAGTTATGTGGTAAGGCCCACGAATGAAAATTACGGAAAATGGTTTCTTCCCGGCAGAGATAGTACATTATTGGATAGTATCTAATTGACGATTGGATTGATGATAACCTTCTTAATTTTGTTAGTTTTATTAATAGAATATATCATTTTTCAAAAAAAAATGCATCTTCTTTTTGTATTGCAAAAATATAATCTGCCCTTTCTATTCCTTTCTTTTCTTCTTCGGGAAAAGTTCCAAAATAGTAACGGTCTTTACCAATACCAATGCTATTCAATCGTGCATTTCTTCCAGAATATACATCGTGAGTATACAATATCTTTAACGCTTCACTGTCAAGAAATTCAAGAGGTTTTGATAAAAATACATAATTGCAAAAACACAGTGAAAAATGATATATTCTATTAATAAAACTAACAAAATTAAGAAGGTTATCATCA
>BNVF01000175.1 GCA_025997895.1 Spirochaetia bacterium | reverse complement strand
GTAACCCCGCCCCCCATTGTAGCGGTAACGGGCATTAGCAATGTGCCGACCAGCATGTCAGAAGGTACGCTGAACCTGAGCGGTACGGTTTACCCCGTCAACGCCACCAACAAGAACATCACCTGGAGCGTCATGAGCTACACCTCCGGCATCGCTAATGCTGCTATGGACGTAACCGGAAAAATCTTAACCACCGCCCTCAACACCACCCCTGGCGTCGTTTCCTTTCCCAGCACAGAAACGGTTACCGTGAGAGCTACCATTACCAACGGGACGAGTCCAGGCACCAACTACACCCAGGATTTTACCATCAATGTACGAAGACACATCGCCATCGAAATCAGCGGCGCTTATCCCACGAACCGGAAGATAACCCTCGCCTATAAACTCTATACCCCCGAGATCTCGGGCAGGGAACTGAACCACGACCCCATCTCCGGCCTCTGGTGCACATTAGCTACAGACCCGCCCCCCAGCAACAAGGTTATCAAGAGCATCACCACCTATCAGGCGGATAATAGTACCGAGGCCCAGACCATTCTGATAGGCCGTAATGACCTTGAACACATCAGCCTGCAAATAGACGACACCGGTCAGGTACAGTTCCGCCCTGCTTCGGGTGGTTTTATCCCCATAGGCAGCTACGCCGAGTTCCAGCTTATCAGCGCTAATCTGGGAGGCAGCTATGCGCAGGAAGGCGATCTGGACCTCCTGGGTGACAGCGGAGGCGGGACCCAGAACTGGACGCCGATAGGACCCACCGCCCTAAACACGATCGGTTTTACCGGCGTTTTTGACGGCGTCGGCAAAAAAATTAACAACATCTATATTAACAGCTCAAACAGCTCAGTTCTAGTTGTAGGGCTGTTTGGGGTTCTGTCAAACGGTGGAAAAATTCAGAATGTACACATAACGAACGGAAGTATAGGCACTGTTTCGGGCGGAGCGACTGCCGGCGGTATAGCGGGAATGGCGTATAGTAATGATTTTTCCGTCACACCTGCAATAACCGGCTGTTCCAACGCTGCATCCATAAGGGGCCGCTGGGTTGGCGGCATACTGGGGGCTACTTATCCAGCGGGTAATCCATGCAACATTACCGCCTGTCTCAATACCGGTGATGTTCAATGCAACAGTACCGCCGGTAATAGCGGCGGCATAGTGGGACTTTTTACAAATGGAAGTATTATAGCTTGCTATAATACCGGCAACATAAGCGGCGGCAACTTAGCGACCCCCAGTTCTTATGCATTTGTTGGTGGCATAGCGGGAAATACTCAATCTCAATCCCCTGTGGCCATCATTGCCTGTTACAACACAGGCACGGTAACCAACTTAGGCAACCAAGCGAACTCTTGTACAGGCGGTTTAACGGGATTCGCGTATGGCGGAACCTTCACCGCCTGTTACAATATCGGCTCTGTAAGTGCCCCGTTAACCGAATCGGGAACCGTACCGATAGGCGGACTGGCAGGTCTGTT
>BNVF01000174.1 GCA_025997895.1 Spirochaetia bacterium | reverse complement strand
ACCGAAGACATGTGCCGTATCGCCCTTGAGAAATCCGATTTTATTGCCGCTCAGGTTTTTAAATTTATACCAAAGCGTTTTAAAACAGCGGAACTATGCATTACAATGATACGCGAAAGACCCTACCTTATCAGGGATGTGCCCAAAGAGCAGATCACCGAAGAATTGTGCGCCATAGTGTTGGACGAAAGCCCCGACAGTGTTCACCACTTGCCGGAGGCTTATCAAACACCGGAGCGCATAATAGCGGCCATCACGAAAGAAAGCGAGTATAAAAACAACTTCTCCCTCCGTCTTGTTCCCGAAGCATGCAGAACGATTGAGGTCTGCCTGGCTGCGGTAGAAAAGTATGCCGGCAATTTCAGGTTCGTGCCGGAGTCCATTAAAACAGCAAAAACAATTGACGGTATTCCCTTCACTCTCGCCGCAGTGCGCCGTAACAGCCGGGTTCTTAAGTTTATGTCCGACGAAACAAAAACTAACGGGCCACAAGCCTACGATATGTGCCTGGAAGCAGTACGGAAAGAAGGCAGGGTTCTTAAGTATGTACCCGATGTCTTTAAAGGCAATGGGCTAAAGGGCCAAGAAATCTGCCTGGAAGCGGTACGGCAAAACGGCCGTGCCCTTATGTTTGTGCCCGACCCCTTAAAGACTCTCGAAATATGCCTTGCCGCAGTGGAACAGGAAAGCATGTCCCTGGAATATGTGGGAGAAGAACGGCAAACCCCCGAAATAATCCGCGCCGCCCTCAATGGATCAAAGGGATGGGTGGCTACCCATAATTTTCAATATTTAGCGGAAAAATTCAAAACAGCGGAACTGTGCCGCATGGCAGTGCAAAAATCCGGCTATGCCCTTGGGGATGTCCCGGAAAAATTAAAGACCAAAGGGCCGCAGGCCCTGGAACTTTGCCGCATGGCGGTGGAACAATCAGGCAATGCCATCATCTATGTGCCGGATGAACTTATGACCGCAAAAGATGCTGAGGGTGTTTCGCTGTGCCTTCGGGCGGTACAACAAGACGGCTTCGCCATCAGGCAAATACCTATTGCCCTGCGGAGCGCCGAAGTCTGCATGGCTGCGGTGACGAACTTCGCCATGGCCCTGTCCTATGTTCCCGAAGCATTAAAAACCTACGAGCTTTGTCTCATCGCCGTTAAAAAGAACGGCTTCTCCCTTGCTAATACGCCTGAGGCATTGAAAACCTACGAGCTTTGCCTTATCGCCGTAACACAGAACGGCCGGGCCCTTGAGTATGTGCCGGAGGCCCTCAAAGACAAGGTATTGGAAATGCTGGGGCTAGATGAGCCGGAAAAAAATGAAGCAGGGCAAGCAGGATATGATGATGACATCCCATTCTAAAATATCTATCGATATGAAAACCCACGGCGAATGGCAAAACATCAAATCACTTTTAGGCGAAGCCAAGGTAAACCTTGAAGCCGAAATTAAGACGATAAAAAGCATGGGGAAAGATACCGTCTTATTTGATAAATC
>BNVF01000173.1 GCA_025997895.1 Spirochaetia bacterium | reverse complement strand
CATTTTGCTCCATTTTTGTGTAGTTTTCATAACTACCCCTTTTGGGACTTTTGTCCCTTGTAATTCCCGCCCTCAAGGGCAGGTTGTGGGTTTAAATGACCCACTTAGGGGTTGCCGATATAATTTTGTATTAGCAACCCTCTTAAAAATAAAGTACACGTATTAATAATACGTGTCAAGACAAGCCATTTCCCGATATCGTAAATTTGTATTGAAGGAAGCGATTATATGGGAGCGATGGAGGCAAATTTACGGCAGATTTTGGCCACAAACCTCAAAGAGCAGCGCAAAATTCTAGGAATTTCTCAGGAAAAATTGGCCGAAATTACAGGGCTGTCATGGCAAACAGTCAATAGTATTGAGTGTCGGCGGTCTTGGGTAAGTGATACAACTCTTGAAACCCTTGCTGCTGCCTTCAAAATCGAGACATTTCAACTGTTGATGCCGCTGGAAATCAGGGCCGTCTTGTCTTTGGACGCTACACAATCCATTCGGAAACTGGTAATGGCCAAAAAGAACTACGACGAAATTTTCAATGAGGTAATCTATCCGGTATAACGGTTCCTGCAACTAATTCCTGAACGAATGTATAGGCGCGGGTATGCGTCCGCCGCGGTTGATGAAGGTGTCGCTCTTTGCGGGGTTTACCGCCATGACGGGGGCGCCGCCCAGCAGGCCGCCGAACTCCGCCCAGTCGCCGGCTTTTTTGCCAGGTACGGGAATCACCCGCACGGCGGTGGTTTTGTTGTTCACCATGCCGATTGCCATTTCATCGGCGATAATTGCCGAAAGGGTGGCGGCGCTGGTATCGCCGGGCAGGGCGATCATGTCCAGGCCAACGGAACAGACCGAGGTCATGGCTTCCAGTTTATCAAGGCTGAGGGCGCCTTTCCGCACTGCCGCCACCATACCCTCGTCTTCGCTTACCGGGATGAATGCCCCGGAAAAGCCGCCCACGTGGGTGGAGGCCATGACGCCACCTTTTTTTACCATGTCGGTAAGCATTGCCAGGGCGGCGGTGGTGCCGTGGGTTCCGGCGGTTTCAAGGCCCATTTCTTCAAGTATGCGGGCCACTGAATCGCCTACTGCCGGGGTGGGCGCAAGGGAAAGATCCAGTATGCCAAAGGGAACCCCAAGACGCCGGGCCGCTTCCATTCCCACAAGCTGTCCCATACGGGTTATTTTAAAGGCGGTCTTTTTGATAATGTCAGCTAACTCGTCAAAACTGGCTTCGCGGTGATTTTCCATAGCGGCCCTTACCACGCCGGGGCCCGAGACTCCCACGTTCAGGCAGCTCTCGGCCTCTCCCACACCGTGAAAAGCGCCGGCCATAAAGGGATTGTCCTCAGGCGCGTTGCAGAACACCACCAGCTTGGCGCAGCCTATGCCGTCACGATCCGCGGTTTTTTCCGCCACCGCGCGGATTACTTCGCCCATGCGCCGCACCGCGTCCATGTTGATGCCGCTCTTGCTGGCCGCCACATTCACCGAGGCGCAGACTCTTTGGGTAACTGA
>BNVF01000172.1 GCA_025997895.1 Spirochaetia bacterium | reverse complement strand
TTTATCCTGTGCTTGCAAGTTTTGCAGGCATGGGATATTCTCACTTCGGAGCGGCAGCTGTTCAAATGTTGCCGGATTCATGTTCAGATAAAAATGGATTTAGTGTTCAAGTTAGCCGGATTTTGCACTCCATCTGCCCCTTTTGCAAAATCATGTGTATTTTGCTTATAAAAAATTTTCGGGACGGCAGGGATAGCATTAAAATAGTGTTTTAGAACACCGTAAAGTAAAATTTCTGCAATTTCACTGCCTTTACCTGAGTCTTTTTCCGAATCTGTTAGCCGTAAATTTATTGCAGCAGATTTGAGTGCACTATAATGCCCATCTATCAAAGCATCCTTTTCCCTCTTTGATAGTGCGGTTTCAATAATACTGTCCCAAATAAAACTACTAAATTTCTCAAACCGCCATTTTTTATCCTCAAAATCATTTATCAAACTAAAAACAAATTCCTTAGACATAACGACTGATTTATCACCAATTAGGTCAGACAGGCCACATGCAAACACTATTTCAAAAACAGGAGGTTTACTCATTGTTTCCCCTCCACCACCTTAATCTCTTCCTCTGCTAACATATAAGTCATCCCATATATTCCGATCATGTTTTTGCCTTATTATTTCTAAGATTATATACCTTTCGTAGTTCGTCAATTATTAATTTAGAATATTTTTGTATACCAAAATATTCAAATATTATACTATCAATTTCCTTTTGTATTTCAGCATTCAATCTATCCAATAAATTTTCCGGACTCCCAATCCTTTTAAGTATATCTTTTAATTTTTTTGGGTCGCAAATCGCATAGTATAACGGTAAATTTTTTATATCACTGGCTTCTGATTTTAACATGCCACCGCCAAGATTTTTTCTACCTGATATTTCACGATATAGAAAAAATAAACTAGAATTGCAAAATAACCATATATTTAATATCTTATTAACATCTGTCGAATTTGTATAAATATCAACATAGCTATTTGATAATGCTTTCCCATAAGTCAAACCAGCAAAATGAGTAGATCCGATGCCTCTTGGCATAATAATTTTAGGATAGTCTCTTTTCAGATCTTTCCCTGATTGAAATTCTTTAGCATCTATTTCTTTAATATTTTTATAATCATCTTTATTATTATTTAATGAATGGTATAAGAAATATTCATATTCTTTGTAGTAATATTTTGATTCTTTAAATATTGCATTAATTAAATTTTCTTTATTTTTAAATAAATCTTTATGAATAGTTTTGATAAATGTATTTTTTGTTTCATTGATACCTTGTCCTATCGAATAGAAAGTCTGGTCATACTGTTTTGATTTATTTAAAACCATTTCAAATATATTTCTGATTTCATCGGATGAATATAATATAAAACCCCATTTCATTGAGGATATACGAGAATCATTAATATTATATTTTTTTATTAATTGTGAATTAATTTCTCCATTGTTTTTATTCATCATTAAAAAATCTATAGAATTTTCTATTGACTCCTTTTTAAAGATAGTTATTATTGTATTGATATTTACATTAGAATCTGAGAAGTGT
>BNVF01000171.1 GCA_025997895.1 Spirochaetia bacterium | reverse complement strand
CCGCTACTGCGGGCGCAGCGTATACAATCCTGTTATGTGTCGTTTGGGCGTACTCCATTTCTCTTATAATATGCTTTATACCAATTTTTTTTCTATGGATTTTCAAATTTTGAACCAAAACCATGCAAATAAAATGTTCCTGAACAAAATGTTGCTAAATCATAAAAATATATACCTTTTGGATCTAATAAATTAATTTTTTCCGCTATTGATTTATGAAATAATATTATATGCGGCTTTTCATCAAGTTGAAAAATAAGTCTTTCATTTAATGGGAAATTTTTCAATGATTTTTCGTCAAGAACAAGAGAACTTATTCCAACAACTTCTCCTTCAAATCCTGCTTTCCAAATAGACTTTTCTTTATCCAGACACTTAATTTTTTTAAGAATATGTAAAATACTATAATCATCAGAAAATGTATCTTTTGGTTTATGTTTATAAATCCGTGCCGGAATAAATTGTAAATTAGAAATATTCATTGATTGTAGTAACCCTATTATCCGCGAAGAAAATACCATTACCTTATCCGGCGGATAATCGTGGTAATCACCAAGTGTTGCGCCGCCGCCCATACGAATATTAAATTCAAATTCAACAGGAACAGACATTTCAAGGATATTATTACTATGAATAAGAGCATTATATAATTCTTCATCTTTATATTTAAATTTTAAATGCCCAAATTTACCTGGCTTATGTTTTAACATATAATATTCATGTTCCATGTATATATTCTCCAATTATTTTTATCACATATTATAAGTATTTTGTCAAGTATTTTCAATAAATTTTTTATTCTATATTTACACAAATCTTAGCCCAAATGACACATAACGTTCCGGTTGTTTACGACGTTTTTGCAGTTGCGATAAAGGAAACCGCAGGTTTCCAGCAACTGCAAAAATGTGCCGGAGAAAAAATACACAAAGGCCGTAGGCCGACTGCGTTTTTTCGTAGGCCAAGCCGCCTACTGGCGGCGAAGCGTAAACAATCCTGTTATGCGAAGTGCCCTTTGTTTTTACCTATTTATTTTTTACTGGTATTCTTAATACTGTTTTCATTTTTGCTTCTTCTGTTTTTCTTGGATCAGATAAATATATTTCGTGATGTCGCCTTTTGTCACTAATGTCTTTGATCAAATTATTCCTTTCAATAAATTCATCGATTGATTTAAGTGTTTTAGGTTCGTCATTAAATGAACCTATATGCATACATTGAACACATAATCCTTCTTTAATATTTATTAATTGTGCTTTTGATGTATCTATTTTTTTCTTTTTACTTGCTTCTGTACAAGACCATATAAATACATCTTTAGTTACATATTCAGGCAAACGGATTACTGAAATCCAATTATAGTTTGATTTATTTTTCATTTCTGTTTCATTATCTGACCACCAAAGCCCCTCAAGAGGTGGTACAACATAATCAAAATACCCATCGGGAATATAAGTTCCTTTTTTACTCATTTTTATTGTATATTGTATTCCATACAATGTTTCTATAGCATTTTTGTATTCTCCATTTATATCATTAGGGTTTTCCTTT
>BNVF01000170.1 GCA_025997895.1 Spirochaetia bacterium | reverse complement strand
TCGTGATACGATTGCAATCCTATATGCCTCACTGGGAAGAATCGCCCTTATGCAAAGTGAGTATAACAAGGCATTGGATTATGCTGAAAAAGCGATTGCATAGAGATGGGAAGGGGTGGTAAAATGAACGATAGTGAAACGGCTTGTCGCGGTACTATTAATACTGACTCAGGTAGGGATGCTGATGCCCGCAGAAGACTTTGGGTACGACCTGAAGCGGGGGCGGGCGCGGCTGGAGCAGTACCTTGACCGGGCGGGGGTGGAGCGGCGAGCGGGGAAATGGGAACAGATAACAAACGCGGGACTGGAAGCGGCGCTGCTTGAGTGGGAAGGGGCGAACGTGTACCTGAAGGAGCGGGATGCGGCGGGGTGGGAAGCGGCAAAAGCAGCGGCGCGGGGAGAGTACCAGTTGGAAGCGGAGCACGCGTATGTAACGTGGGCGAGTCAGAGGGTATACGAGGAACGGGCACGCGCGGAAGGAAGCGGATTGGCGCAAGCGCTGCGGGAAGCGGCGGCGGAGTTTGAATGGAACGGGAGCCGGACAGTAGGGAGCGAGGAAGCGGGGGCGGCGCGGGCTGCGTGGGAACAGGTAGCGGCGGTGATAGTCGACCGGTATCTGGGGGAGTGGGATGTACGCGAGGGAGCGGCGTATGACGAGCTGCGGGCGCGGCACGGCGCGGGAAGCGTGGAGCAGGAGACGCTGTACCAGGCAGCCGGATTGGAATATAGGAAGTATGTACAGGACGAATATGGGCGGATAGCGGCGGCGGAAGGGAACCGGCTGATGCGGTATCTGGTATATGACAGCGGGAGCGTGAAGTGGGAAGTGAGCAGTACGTCGGCAAGCGTAATAGCACGGGGACTGGCGGCGCAGGCGCAGGAGGAGACCGCGGAGCGGATAGCAGATTTATTCCGTGAACTTGACGTGCTGGCGGAAGCCGGGGAGCAGGAAGGTGTAGCGGTAGCGCTGGAAGACTGGCTGGGGAGTTTTCGGAGCGCGTTCGAGGCGGGATTACGGAAGTGGGAAGAGGCGGAATACTCGTTTCTGACGGCGCGAGCGGAATGGGAGCGGAGCGCGGAGCGGGCATACGTAGAAAGCGAGGCGGTATGGGCGGAAGCGTATGGGAAGCTGGAAACGGCGCAGCGGGAATGGGAGCGGGAACTGCTGGCGAAGTTGCAGCGCGGCACCCAGGAGTGGGCAGATAGTTATAGCAAGCTGAGCAGCGAAATAAAAAAGGCGAAGGAAGAGTTTGAAGCGCTGGCAGCGGAGCGGTATGAGACGAAACAGCAACTGGTAGCGGGGCAGATACAGATATACGAACAGAGCCGGACATTGGCGGCGATAGCGGCGGACGGGATAGCGATGTGGGCCGAGGACTGGGGGAAGCAATATAAGCAGTATATAGATATATTGAAAGCGGATAGTGGTATAATAGTACCGCAGGGGCCGCCAACCGTAGCCGCAATAGCAGAATATTTTGAGCGGATAGTGAGAGGTGATTTAAACCTGCTAACGGCGCCGGATACGGAGAATGTGGACTGGTACCTGAGCGGGT
>BNVF01000169.1 GCA_025997895.1 Spirochaetia bacterium | reverse complement strand
GCCGTTGGCGCAAAGCGCATGAGCGCCGGACTGCCCGCTGGGGCGAAGAGCCTGACCAGCTGCACCGGGAATATCTCGCTTATGACAAAACCAAAGATGCAGATGGCAGTAGCGCCGGTTATGGCACCCAAATATGCCCGGCGCACCCGGTCGAACTTTTTTGCGCCGTAATTAAAACCCAGTATGGGCTGCGCTCCCTGATTGATACCAAATACCGGCATAAGAATCAGCATCATAATGGAACCATTGATGTTCATTCCCGAAAGGGCGATGTCGCCGCCGTTGGAAACTCCCAGCGCGGCGGCGCCGTACCAGCCCATGCTTGTGTTGTACAGAAGCTGCACCGCAGACATCAAAAACTGCAGCAGAAACTGGGCGGAGCCAAAAGACATGATCTGCAAAACGATTCCCAGCGCAGGCTTGAACGATTTTAGCCTGAGTTTTATCACCGCCCTTTTTCCAAAACTAAAACTAAGTATCCATAGAGCGGCAGCCAGTTGGGAGATGATGGTTGCCCAGGCCGCGCCTTCAACTCCCCAATGAAACACAAAAATGAAAATCGGGTCCAGGATCATATTAAGGACTGCGCCGAGTATCATGCTGATCATGGTAACGGTGGGAAAACCCTGCGCTCTGGTACAGTGGGAAAAGCCGAAGCCCACCATAGAAAAAACCGCACCGTAGAGAATTATTTTGAAATAACTCCGGGCGTATCCCAGAGCTTCGCTGCCGTCCTGTGCACCTAACAGGGAAAGAATGGGCTCCAGAAAGACGAGTCCCAGAGCCATTAACAAAATGCCTATGCCCAGAAGCAGGAAGAAGCAGTGATTCAGGGCATTTTCCGCTTCCTGCCGCCGGCCCTGGCCAAGGCGCATGGAGATCATGTTGGCGGCGCCTATCCCAAAGAGCATGGCAAAGGCCATAAAAATAGTCATCAGCGGCAACACCAGTGAAAGGCCGCCCAGAGCGATCTCGTTCACGCCCTGTCCGACAAAGATACGGTCAACCACATTATAAAGGGCGTTAACCACCATTCCGGTAATGGCGGGAATTGAAAAGCGAAGCAATAACTTGCCAACCGGATCAGAGCCAAGGCGGCCGGCAGCGTCTGTTTTTTCTGACATAATTTCAGTTTTGCATGTATACCTTTCTTTGTAAAGAAGATATAGTCTGGATAATAATGCGAATCACCGAATTATTGAAACAAAAGCGTACCCTTTCCTTTGAGGTGTTTCCACCCAAAGACGATGTGTCTATGGACGGGGTGCTATCGGCCCTTTCCCACTTGTACCGCTTTAAGCCGGACTTTATCAGTTGCACCTACGGCGCCGGCGGCGGCAGGCGGGGAAGAAATATGGAACTGTGTACAGCGGTCAAACAAAGCGACCAGGTTGTTATGCCCCATTTTACCTGCATTGGTACCAGTCATGATGATGTGAAAAACGCCGTCAGGGATTATGTAGACCTGGGAAGCGAGAATATGCTGGCACTGCTTCTTCCTGCTTCTGGGCATAGGCATTTTGTTAATGGCTCTGGGACTCGTCTTTCTGGAGCCCATTCTTTCCCTGTTAGGTGCACAGGACGGCAGCGAAGCTCTG
>BNVF01000168.1 GCA_025997895.1 Spirochaetia bacterium | reverse complement strand
TTCGTTTGCTGTACATGTCTAACCCCATTTGTTCCTCCTCGACGGGATGGAACCAGTGTAATTTGGGCTAGATTTTTAGTTTTGAGGCACACGCCCCTTTCGGCTAGATTGATTTTGAGGCAATGCGAGCGATTGACAGACCGGCAGTTTGTGGTATATTATAAATCATGCAAGAATTTTTCGAAAAGTTTGAAAAATATACTGACTTGGCATGGTTCTTGCTAGTGGTTATCTGCGGATGGCGATTTTCTGCTTTTTTTAGGGAAAATTCGTTGAAAGCGGTGTGTTTCCCGATCAATAAGCCACTATTTATCCCCTCCAGTATTATATGTACAAAATATGTATAAAACTAGCCTTACACTAAATATTGTATACCAGCTCATTCGACAGAAAAATGGGCTGTTTCAATATGAAATTAAAATATTTTCAATCATAAACACCTCTGTGCAATTTAGTCTTATAAAACGGAGTTCCTTCTCAAAATCGTGCTCAATGTATAATGCGGTTGCCCTGAACCAAAATATATTTTTCCTGTAAGGAGTAATAAGGATGAAGATCAAATTTAGGATGAGCATCATTGTTATTGGCATACTGGTGGTGGTAGTTGCCAGCCTGGCGGTTATTCTGGTAGGCCGGGCTTCGTCCATGCAGCTTGCCACGGCGAGACAGAGCCAGGAACGCCTTGCTGCGGAGCAGGCGGCCCAGATACAGGCCCGCTACGAGGGCTACTTTCAGATACTGCGCACGGTCGCCGATATTATGGCGGACTATGAGGATACTGAAGTTGACCGCCGCCGTACCAGGTACGACGACATCATGAAATCAATCACCATCTCGGAAGACCGCATCATCGGCTTTTATACTGTGTGGCAACCGAACAGCATCGACGGCATGGACGCCCAGTATATCGGCCAGCCCGGTGCGGGCCCCAACGGCGAGTATGCCTCGTGGTTTACCACAGTGTCGGGGCAGATGGAGCACAAGGTCTATGACGACATACCGGGTCAATTAACCCTGTTAAACTTGCCCGATGCGAGAAAAGAGGCTATTTACGATCCGGAGCCCGCGACGGTAGCCAGCAAACAGACCTATCTGCTCCGCTGTACTGTGCCGGTAATAAACCGTCGCACCGGGGAGGTGGTCGGCCGCCTGGGCTGTCGCATTGACATACAGTACCTTCAGCCCGTGGTGGACGCGGCGATCAAGGGGAATCCGGACATCTCCACCATGTCGGTTTATTCGGATAACAACACGATCCTGGCATCTCTGGTGCCGGAACGGATTGGCAAGACCCTGAAAGACGCAGAAAGGGTACTCTATGGCGCCTACACCGACGAGGCGGACCGGGCGATTCAGAGGGATAAAGTGGCGCGTTTTCGCGTGTATTCGGATGTTCTTCATACCAACCTTGAACTGGTAATGCAGCCCTTTACTATTGCCGAGACCGGCACGCGCTGGGGTCTGATGATCGGCACGCCGGAAAGCCTTATCATGGAGCAGGTGAACGCTATGACCCGGTTTGCGATACTGTTGGGCCTTATTTCGGCCATCGTTGTCGCCGTGGTGATTTACTTTGTGGTGAACAGCATCACCAAGCCCATCGTCAAGGTGGCCCTTACCCTTAAGGACATTTCCG
>BNVF01000167.1 GCA_025997895.1 Spirochaetia bacterium | reverse complement strand
ACCCGCTGAGTGCAAAGGGAAAAAACTGCTCGGTGCAATGGCTGGCGGCACGGTTGATCCTGATGTACAGAGGTATGCCCAAAGTGCCGGTTTTTTTGTACTGGAATTGACAGGGGAATCTGTTCGGTTTGTGGAACCCCCAAAGGACTTTGAACCTCGGCAATGGTAGAGCATGGCCATGCAGAAAAGCCTGTTGTTTCTTTGCCGCCTTATCCTCCTCAATATGTTTAATGGGCATATCAATTCCTGGTGGACAAAGATAACCGTTGGTATTTTGCTACTGGCCTTTATCGGATTGCAGCGCTTTATTGTGGCAGTGGGGAACCGGAAAAACTGACATCTTAAAACTGTAAGGTAACCTCATCTTTTGGGACATTTTCTTTAAAATAGATGTCCAGGGGTATCTCAACTCTGGCCGGGATTTTTTGTTCCAGCACGATAGACCGGTACATAGTAAGCAGCGCGTCCCGCCCTTGGTCTTCGGGACGCTGGGAAATAATTGCGTTGATCCGGCCCTCCTGCAGAAGGATGCGGTTATTGGGAATAAGATCGTAGCCAATGATGAGAAGATTCTGCGGTTTTTTAAGTTCCCGTACAGCCTCCGCAACCCGGTGGGCCATACAATTGGTGATAAAGATACCTGTAAGGTCCGGGTTTTTCCGTAGAAAAAGGCTGATTTCCCTGACGGAAATTTCGGTTCCTTTATAGCCGGAATACTCCTGCACCAGGGTGGGGATATGGTACTCCCCGGCATACCGCAGAAACCCGTCCCGCCGCCGGATAATATGGTAGTCCTCGCCGTGGGCGTCCAGAACCGCCACAGGCGCCTTGATCTTCCCCGCAAAGAGATGCATCAGCCGCCCCGCAAGATAACCACCCCGAAAGGAATCTTGCCCTATGGCGCAGAGCGGGGCCGCATCCGGAATATCCGCGTCAAAAAAGATGACTGGAATTCCCGCCAGGGCCTGGCCCCAGTACCCCGCATCTTGATCGCGGCGCGGCATGAGGGCAATAAATTGCCAGGAACGGTTTCGCTTAAGCCTGCGCGCTATAGGGTTGGGGGTAAACTGATACTTTTCGATTATATCTTCAATTCTGGCCTTGGTAGCTTCCGATACCCGTCCCCGTTTGTACAAAACCCGGTCAACGGTCCCAATGGAGACTCCTGCAAGTTCAGCGATCTCTTTGACAGTCACGATGATCCGCGGCGCTCCTTCGCGTGTACGATAACTCATGATATAGGGAACTACAGTATTTGTCAAATTGAGGCATAACTCCAACAGTAGCCTTGCCGGCGGCGCGCGCGTAGACATTGCTCAAAATGTGTGGTATATTGATTTTTGAGGCCTTCGTATGGAGGCCGAATATATCCCAAACCCAAAAATGGAGAATACCATGCAGAATGAACCGACTAATGCCCGATTTCCGGGTATGCTGGCTGCCGGCGGCTGTTTATACACACGTGCCCCTGGTAATGTAAAGACCGATCCTTTATCCCCCCCCCCCCACCCCGGAAGAGCCGCTTGTGGGGAAAGATTGTTAAAATTTTTTGTGAGTATGGAGGGTGCGCCATTGTATAAAAAAAAAAATACTCTGTGTAATTACACCATCATAAAACTACCAGTAACACTAACCAACTACT
>BNVF01000166.1 GCA_025997895.1 Spirochaetia bacterium | reverse complement strand
ACTGTCAACCCTTCTCTCATCGTGCTCGGGCGTTTTGGGCTACGGGGTGGTACTGTGGATGCAGGAAGAGCACAACCTGGACGACAATACCATCGTGCCTGTGTATGTGAAGTCAAACATACTAAAGGTTTACGTGATAGCATTGCCGGAAACAGGGGAAAAAATAGAAGTACCGATTTGGCAGGTGACGGCACCCACAAGCCGCAAAGAGGCGCGGGCGCAGCAACAACGGTACGCGCAATACCAACACTTCTACGCCCGGGTGCTTCTGGACGGTCTGCCCGTGCGGAGTCATTCGGTGAATACCGCCCGCCAGGTCTACCGTCTCCGCAAGGGCGAGGTTTTGCGCATTCTCTACAAGGGCGAGGGGGAGGAAGTTGTCGCCGGCAATGCTGTTTTGGAAGGCAACTGGTTCCGCGTTTTGACTGAGGACGGTACCCAAGGCTGGTGCTTTTCCCGTTACCTCCAGATTTACGACGCCCAAGAAGAAAACCGCGCCGACATGGGGGCAGCAACGGAAAATCTGGCCTTAGTGGAAGACACCATTACCGGTCTTTTTTCCCGCCGTTGGTACCCCGAATCCTACCGTGCCATGGTTGCCTCGGGCAAAATCGACCTCGCCGTCCTTGATCCTGGCCAGGGCTTCTCCGTTGACAGGGGCAAAATGATCGCACACGTAAAGATACCAAATTTTTCAGGCGACTTCCCCTTCACCGGTATCAGCCAAGGCACATCCGCATCCTACACCTTGGACGGCAGTCCCCTGATCATCACCCCGCGCGGGTCGGACGTGCTCATCGTGTCCTACGTCAACAGCCGCGACTTGCCCGAGTCCTACAACTTCGTGGCCCTGACAAAAGACGTGGATGACGTAGGACACGATGAGCACGTCCGACCCGCGCGGGGTGATGATCAGGGGACTGCCGTCCAAGGTGTAGGATGCGGATGTGCCTTGGCTGATACCGGTGAAGGGGAAGTCGCCTGAAAAATTTGGTATCTTTACGTGTGCGATCATTTTGCCCCTGTCAACGGAGAAGCCCTGGCCAGGATCAAGGACGGCGAGGTCGATTTTGCCCGAGGCAACCATGGCACGGTAGGATTCGGGGTACCAACGGCGGGAAAAAAGACCGGTAATGGTGTCTTCCACTAAGGCCAGATTTTCCGTTGCTGCCCCCATGTCGGCGCGGTTTTCTTCTTGGGCGTCGTAAATCTGGAGGTAACGGGAAAAGCACCAGCCTTGGGTACCGTCCTCAGTCAAAACGCGGAACCAGTTGCCTTCCAAAACAGCATTGCCGGCGACAACTTCCTCCCCCTCGCCCTTGTAGAGAATGCGCAAAACCTCGCCCTTGCGGAGACGGTAGACCTGGCGGGCGGTATTCACCGAATGACTCCGCACGGGCAGACCGTCCAGAAGCACCCGGGCGTAGAAGTGTTGGTATTGCGCGTACCGTTGTTGCTGCGCCCGCGCCTCTTTGCGGCTTGTGGGTGCCGTCACCTGCCAAATCGGTACTTCTATTTTTTCCCCTGTTTCCGGCAATGCTATCACGTAAACCTTTAGTATGTTTGACTTCACATACACAGGCACGATGGTATTGTCGTCCAGGTTGTGCTCTTCCTGCATCCACAGTACCACCCCGTAGCCCAAAACGCCCGAGCACGATGAGAGAAGGGTTGACAGT
>BNVF01000165.1 GCA_025997895.1 Spirochaetia bacterium | reverse complement strand
AAATTGCAAAACTTAAAAAAGAAAACAGTTTTGTTAAATTGAAAAGGGACATATCCCCATAGGTTGCGGCAACAGGGGTATACATCAGTCTTGCCCCCTGCGATTGGCCTGACATCAACCCCTGTTTATTCTCTGCGCCGCCTTTTGGAGCGGTACGGTTATTTGGGGGGAGAGTGTTATCTGCGGTGTAGCGCCACAAAGAATCGGGAGCACTGGGGGTAAAAGTAGGGGTATTGCCATTAGCGGCATATAAACTGCCCACAGGCTGAGAACCATTGGGGTAGCGGATGAAGTCGGTAGTCCAGAAACCGGGGATGATCTGATTCTGCAAGCCGGTGGGGAAGTTTCGGAAATCGGTAGTAAACCGGTTGGGGTTCCTTACCTCAGATGTGGTGATTACAGTAGTATAAATCGCCGTCTCTCCGTTACCGGCGGGGGAGATATTGTGCCTGGGCTTTACCTCGGCCTTAAGGTAGTAATTCACATCCCCGCTTTGCAGGGTGTATTCATATTCCGGCGCCTGGTCATCTGTAACCAACCGGGTTACCGCAACGGGAATCGGATTGGAACCGGCAGCGTCGGTACAGCGGTACCAGGTGATATCGGATTTATCCGTCAGGCCTGCCGGCAAAGGCGGATCAAGGTTGAGGGCATAATTCACTTTGAGCTTTCCAGTGGTGGAATCAAAATCGATAGTGGGCAGGGTCTTAAAAACCGGAACCGCCAGTTGGGCGGGCTTAGAAGTAATGATCACCGCTGCACGAAGGCCGATATCGGAAACCGCTTCTACTATCACCGGCACATTGGCGGTGGTGTTGTTATTGGCAGTAACAGTCGCCTGAGCACTGGTGGCATTATTCAGGGTGGCGGTGTTCATGCCGCTGAAAATTTCCCAGGTAACAGTTCCTGGATTACTTGCGGCGCCGGGATTGTAACCGTCTGCAACGGTATAACTGGTGGTAGAACTATCAGTCGCGGAACCGGTTTCAATTGTTGTTTCAGAGGCGGAAGCGGTCATCCGTATAGGGATGCTCCCCGCAGAAACGGCAAGCGCCTTGTCCTTGACGCCCAGGGGGTCCCAGTCGTCATTACCGCGGACCAGGTTATAGGTATTATACACCGTCTCGCCGCTGTAGTTAAATTTGAAGGCCTTGAGCAGTTCGGGGTAATTTTCCAGCTCAACCGTAACCCCGGGCACATCGTCGCTGATCACCGCCTTAATAGTCATCCCATTTACCGCACTGCCCGGGCTTTGTTTGATCACTGCCATTTTGAATTATTCGATGATTCCCTAAACGAGACGGGAGTTTACCTGAGCTGTGATTTTGACCTCTATGGCAAGTTTCCCTTTTATCGACTCAATAATGCGGTCCTGATGGACTGTGTTTTCCGCTCCCATGTTGGGAACGAACCTAATATTAAACAATATATTACCAAAGATCAGGGGCCGGGCGCCATTATTGATGGCCGCTTTTTCGCCGATATACCCCAGGTTAATAAAATCGGCTGGACCCGGGAACTTACCCCCAATCTGCGCGCCTATCAGCACAATATCACCCTCAACGGGAAAAAGGCGGTGATCAGCGACGATGTGCCCGGGGTTACGGTTGAGCTGGAAAATTACCCCGAACTGCTCAAGGCCTTCAAATTTAACTACAGCGGCGAGACGGTGTATAATA
>BNVF01000164.1 GCA_025997895.1 Spirochaetia bacterium | reverse complement strand
GCTCCACTTGCAGTGGTGTTGTCGGGAGTACCATCAACCCCGACAATGCAGAAATTGGTATGGAAATGTGGTGAAGTCTCCCAATAGTCATCAGCATTACTCCCATTACTCTTTGTCCGGGAGATGTCACTGGCATAATATGCAAGCCTCGCCTGATTTGCAGCCGTTTCCCAGGTTGGTGCTTCTGAAAAGGTTGTGCTGCCGAACATTTCCCATTCGGTGGGCAGCCAGAGCAAATCTACCAACTCGCCCGCGCCCCATGCGCTAAAATCTCCGTTTATCACAAAGCGTTTGGGCGCCCAGAGAACGGAATTCGGCACACCGGCGGCGGTAAGCCCCGTTAGGAATTTACCGCTATCGGACACCCCTTCAACCGGAACAAGATACTTCCGCATCTCGCTTGCGGCATAACCACCGGCATTGATATTGGTGGAGTTCATACGGAGTCTTACGGGAATATTCTGAAACTGGAAGACCAGGTGAGGGTCAGTTCCATTATCGCTGCCGGTATATGAGCCGCCCTGACCTTCATTAAACGAGTTAATGCCCACTACGATAAGACGGAGCAGCGTTCCGCTGGCTCCTGATACCGAATCGTTCGTCGCACCGGTCAGTTGGCCGTTGGTACTATCGGGGTAGCCCGCAATGGAAAGGCTTACCAGGTCTATGTAGTCGCCCAGCGCGATATCCCCGATTTTTGTGGCTAACCCCCCAGGCATATCAGCACTTGCCGTTGTTGTTTCCATTACTGCCGGGTTTGTGGCCAGGTAAGCGTGCACGGCATTAAAGGCGTCTGTTACGCCCTGCTCGGTGGTAGTATCAGTAATACCGAATTTGACCTTGATGTTTTGGGCTGTTGGATTGACGATACCAAACTTATACAGAGTTATATTTTTCGTCCCGCTTTCGATACCGCTCTTACTGATGGATACCATGGCGGCTCCCGCCGTGCTAACGGTAAGGGTTAGGCTCCAGTTTGTGCCGCTTCCGGTGAGGGTTCCCTTGGTCGCCGCGCCGGGCGTTCCAGCTATGGTGATGCCGGCAGCTGTCAGGCCGGTAATGGCTTCGTTGAACACAAAGTCAATTTTAGTCGTTGTGGCGGTGATACTGCCGTCCGCCGTGGCGGTGTAGGTGATACCCGGCGTGGTGGTTCCCTGGGCTATAATGGAATCCATACTGGTATAGTTCGCCTTTTTCGCCACTACCACGGCGCTGTAGAGGGTATTATTTGCCAGGCCGCTGATGGCATTGCCGCTTACCGCACCGGTTATTTGGGTTCCCCCTTTAACCGTGTCTACGCTGGTTTGATTCCCCACTATCCAGTACAAGTCGTAACTGTCCGCTATGGGGTTGGATGGCGTTATGGTGTAAGTAAGCGTCCCATTTCCGGCAGTCAAACTGAGGACGGGAGCGGTGGTAAAGGTTCCGGCTGCCACTGTTACGGTTACCGTATACACTTTGGTGGAATTGTCCGCCGCAGTTACCGTGTAGCTTACCGGGTTAGTGAAATTCTGCGCCGTGCCACTTGCCGGGCTCACTGATGCCCCGCTATGGGTAACCGTGGGCGTCAGGCTGGTAACATTGGTCCCGTATGGCACAGTTACGCTGATTGCCGTTTCGGTTATTGTCCCGGTTGCTGCCGGGCTGGCAAAACTAAAGCCGCTGATGTCTTTTAAAGGCGAAAGTGC
>BNVF01000163.1 GCA_025997895.1 Spirochaetia bacterium | reverse complement strand
AACCATTTGATTATACCAAATGGCAAGAAAACTTGTTTGAAGATATGACTATTGAAGAATTGGCAAAAAAAGCTGATGAATATGTAAAAAATAACAATGTATAAAAGTACGCGCAACTTCGCATAACAGGTTTGTTTACGGTTCGGCCGCTTAGCGGCCTCCGGTTCCGTTCGGCTAGGTCACTTCGTTCCCACGCCTCACTCCACCAAATTTTTTATGGCGCAAAACTGCTACGCAGTTTTTTTATCGCGTCATAAAAAACTTCGTAAACAACCGGAACGTTATATGCAATTGCGCCTAAATTAGTTGGAAAAATAATGGAATAAAAAATTTACTGGATAATATATTGACAAAATACAAATAAACAAGTATAAATGAAATACTGGAGCAAAATAAAAATGGATAATGAAGTTACTATTGATAATATTGAAATGGTTTATATATTATTAAATAATAGTATAAAAAATGATTTTAAAATAATAATGGCTATAGAAGAATATGACAATACAGACATTATTACAATTAAAACAAAAATAAATGGAAAAAATTATAATAGCAACGGAGAAGATTATTTTAGTACATTTCAGAAAATAAAAGACATATTATTAAAAGACAATATTGGAATAAAATGTTATGGTTCAATGGAAAATGTATATCCATCGCCGATGATGAGAACATCATATAATGCATATATTTTAGAAAATGGAAAACAAGCATTTATGGAAAACATAGTAAATATATTTGATTATGTTGATATTAATAAATTTTCTACATTAGATGAACAAAATAATTATTATAATAATTGGTTAAAAAGTATAATTAAATAAAATAGAAAATAAATATAATAAAGAATGGAGTACGGCGCAACTGCATATAACAGGTCTGTATATGCTTCGGGCGCAATAGCGCCCTCGGCCTACGAAAAAACGCAGTCGGGCTAACGCCCTTTGTGCATTTTTTCTCCGGCACATTTTTGCGGTTGCTGGAATGCTTCGCATTCCTTTATCGCAACCGCAAAAACGTCATATACAGCCGGAACGTTATATGACATACCGCCTAAACTGGTTGGTAAATATATAAAATAAAAAATTTACTGGAGAATACATTGACAAAACATAATTAATGATACATTATAAAAAGTAATGGATTAAATGAGTTTATTGGAGAAAATAATTAATGAATAATAAAAAATTATTAGATAGACTATATAAAATTGGGAAATTGCCTCCCGCTGAAATTGCCGATCAAACAAATTTTCCACTTAAAGAATTTGATAAAATATTACAAAAAATTAAATTGCCGATAGACTTTGAAACGGCATTAAAATTAATAAATTTATCACCCCAAATAGGGGAAGGATGCCATGAAGTAGAATGGGCAATAATATCCTGGGTTGAAAATTATCAAGCAACAGATGAAAAATATAAGGAATTATTGGATAAAGGAGATGAGGGTGAAATAAAAAAAATATTGGAAAAAAGATTTGAAAATTACCTAAAAAATAAAACAAAATAAAATATATACTAAATAAAATATTTAAAAATATAAATAAGAAAATAATGGTGTACGGCGGTACGTCATATAACAGGATTGTATACGCTGCGCCCGCAGTAGCGGGCTTGGCCTACGAAAAAACGCAGTCGGCCTACGGCCTTTGTGCATTTTTTCTCCGGCACATTTTTGCGGTTGCTGGAAACCTGCG
>BNVF01000162.1 GCA_025997895.1 Spirochaetia bacterium | reverse complement strand
CGGCAGGGTATTTATTGAGCGCTATCTGGAAAATCCCCGGCACGTTGAATTGCAGATCATCTCCGACGGCAAAGGCAGCGTGGCGGTGCTGGGCGAGCGGGACTGTACGGTACAGCGGAACCATCAGAAACTTATCGAGGAAAGCCCCTCTCCGGCAGTAGACGAAACAATGCGGCGGCAAATGTCCTCAGGCGCCGTGGAAATGTTCCGTGAGCTGAAATACCGCGGCGCCGGAACCATTGAGTTTCTGGTTGAAGATAAAAACTTTTACTTTATGGAAGTAAATGCCCGTGTCCAGGTGGAACATCCGGTAAGTGAATTTGTTTCCAATACCGACATCATACGCCAGCAAATACTTGCCTGTACTACCGGACACATGGAAACCGACCCGGACAAGGTGCGCATTGAAGGCTGGGCCATTGAATGTCGAATCAACGCATTAAGCCCCGGCACGGTAACCCGTCTTGAAGTCCCCGGCGGCCCCGGTACACGTTTCGATTCTTTTTTGTACAATGGCTGCAAGGTTCCGCCCCATTACGATTCAATGGTGGCAAAACTTATCGTCCACGCCCCCGGCCGCGACCGCGCCCTGGATCGCATGGACCGCGCCCTGGGGGAACTTATTATAGAAGGCATTAAAACCAACATTGAAGAACAGCGGCGCATTATAAACGAGAAGGTGTTCCGTTCAGGTGTGTTCGGAACTTCATATTATGAAAACATAGCCGCCCATTTAAGCGCGGCAACATAAAGGAACAGCAGATGTCCGTTGAAAAAGCAAGCAAAAACGCGCCCTGTCCGGGCTGCGGCGCGCAGCACAGCCCGGATGAAATTGAGTCCCATCTTAAAACCTGCCCCTCTTGCGGGTATCATTACCGCATGGAGCCTATAGAACGGATCAAATACCTTACCGATCCCGGGAGTTTTACCGAATTTTCAGCTAACCTCAGTTCCCTCAACCCCATAGACCTTGCCGGTTATGAAGAAAAACTTTCCGAAGCTGAACTCAAGGCCCGCATGAAAGACGCGGTAATCACCGGTGCCTGCACCATTGAGGGCAAGCCCCTGATCCTGGGACTCATGTCCTTTCAGTTTATGGGCGGTTCTATGGGCTCGGTAGTGGGAGAAAAGGTAAGCCGGGCCATGCTCAAAGGCGCGGAGGAAAAACTCCCGGTGCTTATCTACACCACCTCAGGCGGCGCGCGTATGCAGGAGGGAATTTTCTCCCTTATGCAGATGGCCAAGACCTCCAGCGCCGCTGCGGAACTTGACAAGGCGGGGGTTCCTTTCTTTATTGTGTTATGCGATCCAACAACCGGCGGCGTTACTGCTTCATTCGCCATGTTAGCCGACATTACCATTGCCGAACCTGGCGCGCTTATTGGTTTTGCCGGACCCCGGGTTATAGAAGGCACTATCAGGCAGACCCTGCCCGAAGGTTTCCAGCGCGCCGAATTTCAACTGGAAAAAGGCTTTGTGGATATTATCGCCAAACGGCAGGATCAGCGGAAGCTTATCTCGAACCTTATTGATTTACACCGGAGCAAATAATGAACACTCAGGATATTCAGCAAAAAATTACGGAACTCAAAAAACTTGCCGAAGAAGCGGGCATCGACGCCGCCGGTGAATTTGAAAGCCTTGCGGCAAAAGTTGAGACCGGTTCCCGTACCGAGTCCGCCTGGAAGCGGGTGGAACTTGCC
>BNVF01000161.1 GCA_025997895.1 Spirochaetia bacterium | reverse complement strand
GCTAATGCCCGTTACCGCTACAATGGGGGGCGGGGTTACGGTGATTACAAAGGGCTTGTAGTAGGGATAGCTTGCGCCACTGCCGTTGATGCCGTTGGCGATGGACGCCCTGATAACTACAGTTCCGTCGGTCATGGCGCTAAAGCTGGAACCGTTGATAGACGCGCCAATACCTCCATCGTTCACCATGGTCCAAACGATAGTCTTGTTGGTAGCATCGGCAGGGATGACGGTGGGAGTCAGCGTAAGGGTTTCAAGGGCTTCAACCGTTTGTGAAGCAAGGGTAACGTGAAAGCTATACGACGTTTTTGTGGTTGCGATAAAGGAAACCACAGGTTTCCAGCAACCGCAAAAATGTGCCGGAGAAAAAACGCACTAAGGCCAAAGGCCGACTGCGTTTTTTCGTAGGCCAAGCCGCCTACTGGTGGCGAAGGCGTATAGCGGGTGTTATGCGCTGTTTTGGCACTTTCAATTATTTTCCATGAATATTTTAAAATCGGCTTTTACAATTTCCCATATATTTTCAATTTCTTTTATTAACGGTCCCATTTCATTCCAGTCTAACTCTGAGCTATATGCATGCCTTATAAAATGTCTAAACAGCAAATATTTTTCCAACTTCTTTTTTATATCATCTCTAATGATCCTTATATTTTTTAAATTAGTTCCAAATGCCATTTCAAACAAGGTTTTATGCCATCTAATATCATTAGGTAATTTTTCATTTATGTACTTAAAAAATAATACAATAACACTTTCCACCCCATTGTAAAATGAATGTAATACTTGAGCCGCCGCTGTCATTTCTATAATATCGGGGTCTTTTATTTTGCATAAATCCAATAAAGGCTTTAGGTCTGTCAATGATTTCTCTATCCGTGAAATTTCATGTTCAACTTTTATTTTTACGACTTCATACGTCCCTTCGGGCCGTTTGCCGAGAGGAATGTTATTTACTTCGCTGCCGTCCGGCAGCGTGGCGTCATCCAATTTGAACAACCTCGCCAATACTATTTAGCATTGAATAAAAATCAGAATTTGTATCAAAATCAACTAAATCAATTTTATTTTCTATGTCAAAATATATTCTTGAATACACATCAAAAAACTTGCCCTTGGGGAGCCCTTTTATACCAATATCTATATCAGAATCATCACGTACTTTTCCTGTAACCAGGGAGCCAAAAAGGAAAACTGATTGACAGCCTTCATTTTTAAGTAATTTTGTGGCAATTTCAATATCTTTTTGATATTTTGAGGGAATAGTAAATTCCATGCTTATAGTTTATCATGTTTTTTTATTTTGTCAACCATACTCCTGTATGATTTTCTATACACTGAATTTGCCCAAATTTCGCATAACTCCCTGGTATCAGTATAGTCCCTTTTTACAATTTAATCACCAGAGGAAAGACCGTATTATCGGCCATGATGCCTAATCAACAACCTCGCCCTGATAAAGTCAAACCTGCGGTTCGGCGAGGTTGTTGTTCTGGGGTATCCCTCCTATCACTCCTCCCAATACAGCTTGGGCGAAATGGTACTGGTAGTACCGGATTTCCACCAGTGGTTGTCGCCTCCGGTGCCCGTGCCCCATTGGGGGCTATAGCTGACACAGGGGTTACCACTGCTTTTGGTAAAAGTTGTAGCGCCGGATGGGGGGGTGTATGGGGTGTGGGAGTCAAGGGTACCACGATGTCCGGCATAAGCCTGGTTT
>BNVF01000160.1 GCA_025997895.1 Spirochaetia bacterium | reverse complement strand
GCCCTTGCCCAATAATTCACGCGCCAGCGCGAGCCAGTCGGCGGTGCGAAGTTGCTGGCGGCGAGAGCAGACGACTTCACCGAGATAAAAGGTGTCGATGGCAGGATTGGCTGCCATGTCGTCGTAGAACTTCAGGACTTCTTCGCGTTGCCAGAACCAGAGCAAGGGACCCAAGGCGATTTTTGGAACATGGATTTGCTGCATGTTGGTCTTTCAAAATGGGCTTTAACAGGATGTTGATTTTCCCATCCTCACCTTCGCTTATCGCCTTCGTGGGGCGAAGAAAAAAGTCTGTCGGAAGGCTTGTCTGGTCTGGAAGGTGAATTCCAGGCTGTTTTTAAGCGTTTTTCACGGTTTTTCAAGTTTTGACCGCCTTTGGGCAGCCAACAGACACACTTCTCCTATGTCGGATTCAAACGCCAGCCCCAAAGCGCCGTCAGACGCATCAGGTTGTAAGCTGTCAGGGTAAATATCGTTTGTGCCTTGACCTTTGCCAAACCCACAAACTTCGTTTTGCGAAGCCCGCCGATCGTCTTCGCCCAGCCAAATATCTCTTCCACGCGCTTGCGCTTCACTAAACTGATCGCATAGCCCGGATGCCGCGTCGTTCGCTTGTCCAGCGCCGAGTTCTGCTTTCGTGCAATGTGCGGGGTGACGCCTGCTTCACGCAAGGCTTCTACGAATTCCAGCACGTCATAGCCCTTGTCCGCACCCAAGGTCGCGCCCTTTTTAACGCTGCGCTCTACCATCACCTTCGCCGCTTCACGTTCTGCCGTGCCGCCTGATTGGGTCGTCTCTACATCTACAACCAGCCCATTCCGGTTTTCCATCAGCGCGTGTCCGAGGTAGCACAGGCACGCTTTGTCCCCTTCGTTCTTCTTGTAGAGCAGGGCTTCCGGGTCGGTCGTCGATGCATGCGTCTCGTTGCTGCGCTTCGTCCCTTTGAAATCCACTGTCGGATTCTTCTTCCCGCCTTCCGGGGGATTGTCCGATCCGTCACGCGCTCGAAAGCTCTTCTGTGACGCCCATGCCTCTATCAGCGTCCCATCCACCGTGAAATGTTCTGACGATATCAGTCCATTCCACTCTGCCAGCTTCAGCACTTCTTCGAAGAACCGCCTCGCAACGGTTTCATTGAATAACCGTTCCCGGTTCTGCGTAAAGGTGGAGTGATGCCACACCGCTTCGTCAAGATTCAACCCGACAAACCAGCGGTAAAGCAGGTTGTACTCCAGATGTTGTACCAGTTGCCGCTCCGAGCGAATGCTGTACAGCATTTGTAACAAACTCGCTCGCAATAAGCGTTCCGGCGGTATCGAGCGTCGCCCTGTGCCTTTGTACAGTGCAGAAAAATCCCTCTGCAACTGCGATAACACCCCATCCACAAGTACCCGAAGTTTCCGTAACGGATGATCCTGCGGTATCCGTTCTTCCAGCGTCCGATAACTGAACATCTCCCCCTGACTTATGTCTTGCCCACGCATTGATTGCTCCCGGTTCTCGAATGGGTTAATTATAACATATACATAATTGGGGCGGGGTTTTTCAACATCCTGTTAAGAGTTGATCGCCATTCAGATGGTTTGATGCATACCTTGCTTGAACGTCCTATAGCCCGCTATCATGTCATTTATGCCTACCAACCAAACCCTTATGTACAGGAAGAACCTATTGGCTGGAAACTCCAAAAAATGGAGCAGCGCGTCATCGACAGTCAGACAGGGG
>BNVF01000159.1 GCA_025997895.1 Spirochaetia bacterium | reverse complement strand
ACAAAGTGTATACGCTTCGCCGCCAGTAGGCGGCTCGGCCTACACAAAACCCCAGTCGGCCTGCGGCCTTTGTGGTGTTTTGTTCCGGCACATTTTTGCGTTTGCTGGAATTGCTTCGCAATTCCTTTATCGCAAACGCAAAAACGTCGTATACACACGAACGTTAGACGAAATACCCCCTAAATTGGTCGGCAAAATATAAAAATACATATTGAAATAATATTTACAATAAAGTAATATAAAGTTATGGATTTACCAAAGACCAAAAAAGAATTTCTCAATAAATATTACCTCAAAAATGAATTAGTGGAAATGTGTAAAGAAAACGATTTACCCATAATTGGTTCAAAGGAAAATTTGATTAACTATATTTGTGATTTTATTGAAAATAAACCAATAATTAAAATAAAAAATGAACCAAAGAAGAAGAATAATGGTTTTATACCTTCATTGGAAAAAAGAATAGATATAAATTATTCCAATGATGAAATACATAGGACATTTTTTATAAAAGAAATAGGAAAGCATTTTAAATATAATATTCAATTTATGAACTGGATGAATGAAAATAAAGGAAAAAAGACATATCAAGAAGCAATAGAGACATGGAATAAAATATATTTAGATAAAAAATCAGGAAAGAAATATAAAATAGGAACACAATTTGAATATAACCAATACACAAGGGATTTTTTTGAAAATAATCCAGAATTAAGTAGAGAAGAATGTATAAAATGTTGGAAATATAAAAAACAACAAATGGGAAAACACATATATGAAAAAGAGGATCTAAAAATATTATCAAAATAAAAAATATAAGTAAATAAAGTACGGGGGTACTTCGTCTAACACACGCTATACGCTTCGCCGCCAGTAGGCGGCTCGGCCTCCACAAAAACGCAGTCGGGCTAAAGCCCTTTGTGCATTTTTGTTCCGGCACATTTTGCCCGCCCTGGTCTTGCTTCGCAAGCCCTTATCCGGGCGGGCAAAACGTCGTATAGCTTTCACGTTATATGACATGCCGCCTAAGCTGCTTGGAAAATTTATAGAATAAAAAAATTTCTGAAAAATACTTGACGAAAAAGTGTTTTTATGAAATGGTGAACTATATGAGGAATTGATATGGCAAAATATGATGATGCTTCATGGCATTATGGCGGGGATTATCCTAAAAATTTACCCAATGAAAATGCAGCTATTCTTATAGGTATGTTTATAACATGGTGCATTGAAAATAATTTTATCTCTGATGAACAAATGGAAGACAGCGCGGATGATATTCAAAAAGTAAAAAGACATGAAATGACGGGAGGGGAATTTTTAATAAAAAATTGTGATGAGAAATTTACCGATTATGATTTATGTGAATTGGGGAATAATTTTGCAAGTGATTATTATAATAGTGATGATACAAAATTTGATAAAAATTATTACAATGATTATTGTGATACATTTGATAAAAAAGCCGAAGAAAATGGTTTTGAATATGAATCATTATATCATGTGGAAGACACATGGGAAAATTATAAAATAATAAAAAAAATAATAGATAGACGTTTTTTTGAATGGAAAGAATATGAAAATAAAAAATGATGGTGTACGGCGGCACGTCATATAACAGGATTGTATACGCTGCGCCCGCAGTAGCGGGCTTGGCTTCATAAAACCGCAGTCGGGCTGCGCCCTTTGTGCAGTTTTATTCCAGCACATTTTTGCGGTTGCTGGAACGCTTCGCGTTCCTTTATCGCAACC
>BNVF01000158.1 GCA_025997895.1 Spirochaetia bacterium | reverse complement strand
TAAGTAATAATAGAAAAAATGCTTTGTTTTTTATCATTATGGCTTATTTCTTTTTTCGTCAATAGCTTTTGAGTAATATCCAGACTGATACAGGATATCCGCCATTTTATTTATCAAATAATAATTGTAATCATATATTGATGGACTTCCATAATAATTTCCGGCAAATTCGCCAAAGAACTGAGCCTGCGCCTCTATTCCCCGGTTCTGAGCCATTCCGGAAAGTCCCCATCTCTGCCCCATAAGATCGCTGAGTATATTTAATTGACCACGAGAGCCTGTTCCCAAGATTCCATAATCATATACATCAGGCCCATTGCCATTATCATAAATCAATTGTTCCCAAATCGACCAGGTGAAATTTGTAGAATCCTGCTGGTATTCTACCTGATGGTAAAATTCATGTACCTGGGTATTTTTATTTAGAGCTTCCACCTCCGGAAGATATATTATCCCCGCCGACGTTCCAGCCGATACTCCGGGCGCCAATGACAGCGCCCTGCCTGCGGTAATAAAATCATTTATTCTTTGCGGCACTACCTGCTGAATTGCTGACGGCAGTGTTGAGACAAGAGAAGCGCTCGCGTTTTGTAAATCTTGTTTTGTCTGATCCGTAAATACATATCTTACTCTCACGTTGTCATAATCAATTGGCTGTACATTTCCATTAGCTCCAATATAGCTGGTTCCCAGTATTGTTTGAAAAGTATTCCTTTGATCAACCGATAATGGAAATGACATCTTTTGACTCAGGTCGGTGCCAAACCGTACTACTCCATCGGTTGTACCACCGTTTGTCCAACTCCCATTTTCATATGTCCACCCTGCCCATGATCCCATGACAGTATTTACTTCATTTTTGCCGAGCCCCAATGTTTCCGCTATAAATCCGGTCCGGCTCCCTCCCTGGTATGCAAAAAATGCCAACCGATCATTCAGGTTATGCTCATTATACACACTGATATCATCTATTACATTGCCATTCTCATCGTATTCCACTTCCATCTTATAAGTACCATCATCTTTTACAATTATTTTCCAGAAATCCGCACTGGAACCATAATTTTCATCTACATACGCATAGAACTTGCTCATGTCCCCGTCGGCCTTGTTATACGCATCTATATCCCGCAGGTTCATAGTGCCTATAGTTTGTCCGCCATTAAGCATATCCTTCGCCATCTTTGTGTGCGCCAATACCGCCTGTTGCGTCTCTATGTAATTATCATTACTCACCAGCCCGTCTCGGTACGCTTCGTGCTGCAACCGTATCGCCATGTCGTTCACTTTCCCTATATCTGCCAGCGTGATTATACGTCCATTCCCCTGCTCGTTCCGGGTCGTCTCTCCCAATACGATATTTCCCCGCTCGTCATATCGCACGCCGCCAAGCACCAGCTTGTCTACTCCGCTCGCCAATCGCGCCGCTGTGTTCTCCGCTGTCCAGTCTCCCCACCCATATGCCTGTAACGCTATCTTCCCTGCTTCTTCGTTTTGCCTGCTATACCGCTGCAACGCCGCGTAATCTATTCCCCGTTTCGCCAGGTCATACAGCGTGCCGCCAACGTTTATTCCTCCGGTTCCCAACTCCATACTCGCTCTGCCGCTCCCGATGTGCAACTCCAGGAATCCCGTATTCTCCGCTGCTTCTATCACCTTCCCCAATCCGCTTTGCCCGCCTCCATTGTTCCGCCCTATAGCGCTTCCCACAAAGTCCAGGATCGACCCAAAGTTCGCTATATTCAATGTCAGCCCGCCCATGT
>BNVF01000157.1 GCA_025997895.1 Spirochaetia bacterium | reverse complement strand
ACAAAGGTTTCCAGTACCGGAATGCTAAGGTCCTGGGTGTAGGGCTGGAACTCCGGCGGTGAGCCGGACCTCCTCCCGTGGGCTACGGTCGCCCGCAGCGTAGCGATCCCCGCCGCAGTGGTCGTCAGCAATTGCCCGCCGGAGCCGTCGTTCTCGACTTTAGCCCCGGTGCCTCCGTCGTTTACCACCATCCAGGTAATGGTCGTATCCGTGGCAGAGGGTGGCTGGACCGCTCCGGTCAACGGGAGACTGACCCCTTTTGATATCATAGGCAGCGTGCCGGTGATACCGGTAACCGGCACAAAGCTGCTGCTCACACTGATGGGAAAATTCTGGATATAGTCGCCGCCCGTCGCCCCGTTGGTAATGACCGCCTGCAAGGTAAGGGTTCCCGCCGATCCCGGCGGAAGAGTAAGGGTATTCCCGCTAATGGCAGTGCCGCTGATGCTCCAGTCAATGTTCTGATTGGTTGCGTTATCAGGAGCCACGACGCCATTCAGGGTCAGTATTGTATCTTCCATGACGCCGTTGGGAATCCCGTGTATCCACGCGACAGGCACAAAACCCGCACTTACCGAAATGGGGAAATTCTGGACATAGTTCTGCCCCTCCGCAAGGCCGTTCACAATGGTAGCCTGAAGGGTCAGGCTGCCTGCAACGGGAGCATGCAGCAGGTTCCCGTCGGAAAGAGCCGCGATCCCGCTGGTATCGCTGGTAATGCTCCACACAATGTGATGGTAGGTGGCGTTTTCCGGTTGCACATTGCCGGCCAGGTTCAGGTCAATCCCGGCATTCATGGAGGTTCTAACCCCGGTTATGGCTGTTACCGGGACAAAATTGACAATTACCGGAATGGTAAAGTCCTGGGTGTAGGGCTGGAACTCCGGCGGTGAGCCGGACATCATCCCGTGGGCTACGGTCGCCCGCAGCGTAGCGGTCCCCGCTGCAGTGGTGGTCAGCAATTGCCCGCTGGAGCCGTTCTCGACTTTAGCCCCGGTGCCTCCGTCGTTTACCACGCTCCAGGTGATGGTCGTATCCGTGGCGGTGAACGGCAGGACCACTCCGGTCAACGTGAGACTGCCCCCCCTTGTTATCATAGGCAGCGTGCCGGTGATGCCGGTAACCGGCACAAAGCTGCTGCTCACACTGATGGGAAAATCCTGGGTGTAGTCGCCCGTACCCGCCCCGTTGGTAATGACCGCCTGCAAGGTAAGGGGTCCCGCAGAGCCTGCCGGAAGGGTTAGGGTATTCCCGTTCAGGATTACGCCGCTACCGGCAATGAGACTCCAGACAATATTCTGGTTGGTAGCGTTATCAGGAGCCACGACGCCATTCAGGGTCAAAACCGTATCTTCCATGACGCCGTTGGGAATCCCGTGGATCCACGCGACAGGTACAAAATCCGCACTTACCGAAATGGGGAAATTCTGGACATAGTCCTGCCCCTCCGCAAGGCCGTTCACAATGGTAGCCCGAAGGGTCAGGCTGCCTGCAACGGGAGCATGCAGCAGGTTCAAGTCGGAAAGAACTGCGCTCCCGCTGGCATCGCTGGTAATGCTCCACACAATGTGATGGTAGGTGGCGTCCTCCGGTTCCACAATGCCGGACAGGAACAGGTCAGTCCCGGTATTCATGGAGACCCTAACCCCGGTTATGGCTGTTACCGGGACAAAACTGACAAATACCGGAATGCTAAAGTCCTGGGTATAGGGCTGGAACTCCGGCGGTGAGCCGGACATCATCCCGTGGGCTACGGTCGCCCGCAGCG
>BNVF01000156.1 GCA_025997895.1 Spirochaetia bacterium | reverse complement strand
CGGGATTCTGACCCTGCCCCTGGTGCTGCCGCCCACGGTGGCGGGCTTTTTCCTGTTGTACATCTTTGGGGTGCGGGGGCCGGTGGGCAAATTTTTTCTGGATTTTTTCAGTGTTAAAATCGCCTTTTCCTGGCCTGCCACGGTACTCGCCGCAGTGGCGATTTCCTTTCCCCTGATGTACCGTTCCGCCAGGGGGGCGCTGGAGCAGGTGGACCCCAATCTCATCTACGCCGCCCGTACCCTGGGTATTTCCGAATGGAGCATTTTTTGGAAGGTGAGCCTGCCCACGGCCATGCCGGGAGTTGCCTCAGGCGGAGTACTTGCCTTTGCACGGGGCCTGGGCGAATTCGGTGCCACCGCCATGATCGCCGGTAACATCGCCGGAAAAACCCGCACCCTGCCTCTGGCGATCTACTCGGCGGTTGCATCAGGAGATATGGATACGGCCTACAACTATGTGGTAATCATCGTGCTCATTTCCTTTGCCGTGGTGGCCCTGATGAACTGGTTCACCGCCCAGGAACGGAAACGCCGGTAATGAGCGTCAGGGTTTCCATCCGCAAGCGGCTTTCCCCTTCGTTTTCGCTGAACGTTGATTTTGAAACCGGCAACGTCTGCAACGCAGACGACGTCTGCAACGCAGACGACGTCTGCGTAGCAGACGACGGCTGCCTGGGCATACTGGGTGCTTCGGGCTGCGGCAAGAGCATGACCCTCAAATGTATCGCCGGTATTGAGACTCCCGACGAAGGGCATATCTCCATAAACGGCAGAGTACTCTTTGATTCGGCGAAAGGGATCAACCTGAAACCCCAGGCGCGGCGGGTGGGCTATCTCTTTCAGAGTTACGCGCTTTTTCCCCGGATGACGGTAATGGAAAACATTTGCGCCGGCTTGTCCGGTTCAAAAGCGGAGACACGGCAAAGGGCGCAGAGTTTTATTGAGGCTTTTGAACTTTCGGGCCTTGAAAATCATTTCCTCAATCAACTTTCCGGGGGACAGCAGCAGCGGACCGCCCTGGCGCGTATGCTGATCCGGGATCCGGAACTCATCCTGTTAGACGAACCGTTTTCCGCACTTGATACGAATCTCCGTGAACAGATGCAGCTTCAATTTCTGGAGCTTATCAAATCCCGGCAGGACGTGATTCTGGTAACCCACAGCAGGGATGAAGTTTTCAAATTGTGCGGCGGGACTCTGGTGATGGCTTCAGGCAGTGTCCTTGCCCTTGGCAAAACCCGCTCTCTTTTTCAAAATCCCGGCACAGTGCAGGTGGCCCGGCTTACAGGCTGTAAAAATATTTCGCCAATAAAACAAACCGGCGAAAGGGAAATCTACGCCCTGGATTGGGGTCTCAGTCTCCGTACCGCCGCGCCGGTGGAGCAGGGCGTTACCCATGTGGGAATCCGCGCCCATGACTGGCAGCCTTGCAGCGGGGAACCTTTGTCCGGCGGTGATGACGCAAGCCGCAGCGAAACGTGCAACCCTATACGCCCGGCGATACAAATGTCCGCCGAGGAACCCTTTGAGCAGGTGATCATTTTCACCAACGCCGATGCCCGGACTTCTGCAGAACAGGGCGAGCTGTGGTGGAAGTACAGCAAATACCAGAACTTTGCCGAAACGCCAAAACTGCTCTTTGTGCCACCCCAGGCGCTTCTCCTCCTGCGCGTCTCCCCCCCCCCCCCCCCCCCCCCCCCCCCCCCCCCCCCCCCCCCCCCCCCCCCCCCCCCTCCCCCCCCCCCCCCCCCCCCCCCCCCCCCCCCTCCCCCCCCCCCCCCCCCCTCCCCCCCCCCCCCCCCCCCCCCTCCCCCCCCCCCCCCCCCCCCCCCCCCCCCC
>BNVF01000155.1 GCA_025997895.1 Spirochaetia bacterium | reverse complement strand
GGGGGCGCACAACCAGTACCGAATTCCCCAGCCCAATAAGCGCCGTGCTCCGTATCCCGGTGGAGATTGCCGTTGCCTGTTCCAGCTCCATGCCAGGGGCCGCCGCTGTCCAGGCGGTTGCACCCGGTGCCTTCACCTCCACGGTTCCGTTCACCTCACGGATAATCCCCCTGGGTGCGGTTTGCGCGTATAGTACCGCCGCCCCGCAGATTACGAATAACAGAGCCACAAGCTTTTTCATATATCGATTCCTCCATACTTCGGTTTTTTTTCAAATTGCTATTTTTCAGAACGCGAACAGTACACCCGCGCGTATTTTCCACCGTACCGGCGTGTCCGCAACAAACGCGCTTCCGGGCAGAAAGACTCCGCCCCCGGCGCTTAACCGCAACGCCGAATCAGGCGCCCATACCGCGGAACCGGAGACCTCCGCTCCCAATGACCGTGACTGCGAAGCAGGGTCTATATCCGCGTCCGCCACGGTTTCCAGATCCGTCCTGATAAAATACGCGGCCCCCGCCCCCAGCGATACGGTCTGGTGGACCCGTACCGTATAGGAAGCGTGAGCCGTCATCAGGGCCGGAAGCCGGGGGGTAAAGATTTCACCTTGACTTATGCCGTTCACCGGTGTAAAAGTCCCTACCTGCTCATTCACCGCACCGCTTGACCAGCGTACCTGTACCGAGACCATATCCTGCACCAGCGACGGGAGTTCCCAATCCGCGCCGGCTGCGGCGGCATAGCCCTGCTGTAGTTGTGTTTCGGTTTCCTTCAGGGACGCCACAAAAGCAAGGTGCAGCCGCAGGGGTTCTACCGGGGTAAACACGTACTGCCCCGCCAGGTACTGGCTGTGGAGTTTTTCCGCTCCTTCGTTTACATCGAATTGGGCAATAGCGTTCAGCGCCAGACTGGTCCGGCTGCTTAAATCCGGAAACTCCCCGGTCAGGGCCGCCACTACGCGCCGGGAGGCAAAGTAACTGTCCGTATCCCCGTAGTTCAACGCTTTGGCGTAGTTGCTCCCATCGTTAGGTGTCATTAATATTTCCGCCTGCTCTTTGTACAATAAGCCGGTATAAAACAGCGCTGCGCCAAGCCGGACACGGGGAAAGGCGACGCTGCCGCTCAGTCCGTCAAATAATCCCGCAACTGCCAGACCGGTGGAATCCTGAAACCGCTGCCTGCCCAGGGTCAGAAATACGGCGGAGGTGGGACGCCAGCGCAGTTCTGTCCGCCCCAGGGTAAAAACAGGCGGGAACGTATCTTTATCATCTTGATAATCAATGATTATTTCGCCGGACACGTAATACGAAAGCCCTGTGCGTACCAGCCCGGAAATCCAGGGCGTCGCGGTTCCGGTAAAAGAGCAACCTTCCGGCGAAACAGCGGAACCGTATTTCGGCTCGGCGTTCAACGCCAGCCCGAAATCCGCGCCAAATATACCCAGGGTAACACCGAGCAGTAATGCGCAAACAATGGTGATCTTTTTTCTGTTCACTTAGATTCCCCCGTCCAGAATGGTAATCTCCACCCGCCGGTTTACGGCCTGCCCTTCCGCGTATGCCCAGACCGCGTCTTTGATGGATGAGGCCCTTGTAAGCCGGGAACTGAATTACACCCAGGCCGCGTATTTTGTCCTCGCTTCCGCGGAACGTATCCCCATTAATTCCGATGCTGCCGCCGCCTTTTCCTACGCGGCGGATCAGCGCTGGCTGCCCCCAAAGGCAGCGGCGGACGCGCCTATCCGGCTGGGGGAACTTTCCCACCTTATCATGCAGGCTTTTGCGCTCAGGGGCGGGTTTCTCTACCGGCTGTTTACCGGGCCCCGGTACGCATACCGGGAACT
>BNVF01000154.1 GCA_025997895.1 Spirochaetia bacterium | reverse complement strand
TGACGACAAGGACGAGGAAGAAGAGGATGAAGAAGAATAAGACGGAGAAAGCGCTTTTCCCAGCTTCGCCAGTACTTTCCAATCATCATCACCCATCCCCTTAATAATAGATGAAAACAACGATGAACCCGAGGAAGATGATGAACTAGGAGACGACGAAGAAGATGATGAGGAAAAAGATGAATCCGATGAAGACGATGAACTAGGAGACGACGAAGAAGATGATGAGGAAGAGGAAAAATATGATGAGGACGATGATGACGAAGAAGATGATGAGGAAAAAGATGAATCCGATGAAGATGATGAGGAAAAAGATGAATCCGATGAAGATGATGAAGAAGATGATGAACTAGGAGACGACGAAGAAGATGATGAGGACGAGGATGATGTGTCAGTTGTTTCTTCTCCTGCTCCTGCTGCTGATGTGTAAGTTGTTTCTGTTGATACTGAGTCTGCTGCTGGGGAGGACGATGATGACGACAAGGACAAGGAAGAAGAGGATGAAGAAGAAGACGGAGAAAGCGCCATTCTCAGATTCAGCAGTTTTTCCAGCTCTTCACTACGCATCTCATCAATAATAAATAAAAATGGCAATGAAGATGATGAAGAAGATGACGAGGAAGAAAAGGATGAGGATGAGGACGATGATGACGAAGACGGTTCCCACTTTCTTCTCAGCTCTTCGCACTCCACCAGACATTTTTCCCGCGTTCTTTTCAGCATTCTTGTCTGCGCTTCTCTCCGCACTTCGTCCAACTCTTTCTCCGTCGCCACCAGCATTTCCTTCAATCTTAACTGCGCACAAAAGTTTTTCAAATATAATTCCCGATCACCTAAATTCCGCTGCCGCTGCACTCTTTCCAACACATCCTTCATTATCTGTTTTATTTCCGTTACCTGTCCTTTTTCCGTCTCTGTTTCCTGCTCTTCAACTATCTCTTTCACCATATCATCCAGACACCGCTTCAACAATTTTTCCTGCTCCACTACCTGTTCTTTCTCCGTCTCTTTTTCCTGCTTTTCATCTTCCTGCTCTGCTTGCTGCCTTGCTTGCAGCTCCTCCAGTCTTTTCAACTTTTCTTCCAGCGCCTGCGCTCTTCCAGCTTTGCTTCCAGCTCATCCTCTCTTCCCAACTTTTCTTCCAGCGCCTGCTCTTCTTCTTCCTGTTTCGTTTCCAACAACGGCTCTTCCAGCACCTGCCTTTCGTTCAGCGCTTTTTCCGGTTTTTTGCACTGCTCTTTTTCCTGTTCCTTTTCCAACAACCACACTTCATTCTGCTTTTCTTCCAACTCTTTTCTCAGCGATTCTATCTGCAATTCTTCCAGCTTCAGCTCATGCACTCTATCCTGCTCTTCTTCTTCTTCTTTTCGTTTTGCTTCTGCTTCTGCTGCTGCTTTTGCTGCGTCTTCGTCTTCTTTTCGTTTTCTTTCTGTTTCTGCTTTTGCTCTTTCTCTTTCAGCTTCTGCATCTTCTGCTTCTTTTTCTTCTTCATCATCATCGTTTTTTTCATCTTCTTCTTCATCTTCTAGCTCATCCTCATCATCATCGTCTTCTTCATCTTCTTCTTCGTCTTCTAGCTCATCTTCATCATCAGCGTATTTTTCTTCACCAGATGATGATGATTCATCTTCATCATCATCATCGTCTTCTTCGTCTTCTTCTTCATCTTCTAGCTCATCTTCATCATCATCGTCATTTGCACCGGAAGATCGTGGGTGTTTGGATAAAGTGCAGACAAAACTGCAGGATCTGGGCGAAGCGGTGAAAGAAGAGTTTGTGCCGAACGAAGAGTTTGTGCTGAACGAAGAGCTGGAAGAAAAGTTGGGAAGAGAGGATGAGCTAGAAGA
>BNVF01000153.1 GCA_025997895.1 Spirochaetia bacterium | reverse complement strand
CGGAATTCAGGGAAGCGGCCCGGCTTGAGCCCGCGAATTATATGTATTCCTTTGATCTGGGGCGAACCCTCTTTGCCGAAAGGCGTTATTCCGAAGCCCGGGAGGCTTTTGAAACTACAACCAGGCTGAATTCCAAATTTGAGCCTGCCTGGTACAACCTGGGCGGAACCCTGCGAATTTTGAACCGCCAGGACGAGGCCCTGAATGCCTACCGCCAGGCCGTTTCGGTAAAAGCCGATTACGCCCTGGCCCACCGGGAAATAGGCCGCATTCTCCTTGCAAAGAACGATACCAAAGGCGCTATTGATGCCTTTACCAGGGCTTTGCAGTACAACCCCGGCGATCTTGCCTCGCTGCGGGAACTGGGCGCTGCCCAGAGTCAGGCCGGCAACTACAGCGCCGCAGAAGCTTCTTTTGCCAGGGCCTTGCAGGCCGCATCTTCGGACGCACAAACCAATTACAACATGGCGGTGGTAAAACTTGAACTCAACAAAAACACCGAAGCCCTGGGTTACGCGAAACGCGCCGTTGACAGCAGCGCTTCCAACGCGATCTACGCCTATACTCTGGGCCTTGCAAACGAAGCCGCAGGCGACGCCGATGCCGCGCTTGCCGCATACCGCAGCGCCGCCTCGCTGGATTCAAAATATGTGCGCCCCCGGATCAACCTGGGCAGTCTCCTCCTTTCCAGGGGAGCCCCTGACGATGCCCTCCGTTATCTGAACGAGGCTTTCCGGGTAGAGCCCGCCAACTTTGAGGTGAACAACAACATGGGCGCGGTATATGCCAAAATGGAGAACTGGACTTCCAGCGTGCACCACTACGAGCGGGCACTGGCGGCGGAGGCCAACAATCCCACGGTGCACCTTAACCTGGCACGGGCCTATGTGGGCGCAGGGGATCTAACCAAGGCGCAGAATTCCTATCAGGCGGTATTGCGCATCACGCCGGATAACTGGGATGCTTTGTTTGAAATGGGAAAAACCTGCGTCAGTCTGGGCAGGAACGACGATGCAAAAAAATATTTGCAGGATCTTTTAAAGCGCAACGCCGCGTATTCAGGCAGAGCCGACGCGGAGCGGATACTGGCGGGGCTGTAAACAGGAGACAACATGAACGCGATTATCACCGTGGTAGGTTCCGACAAGGTCGGCATTATCGCCAGGGTTTCCGCATTTCTGGCGGAACGGAATATCAACATCGAGGACATCAGCCAGACTATTTTAAGCGGCAATTTTGTCATGATGATGATGGTTGATCTTTCTTCCGGCGCAAAACCCCTTGAGGATGTGAAACGGGAACTAAGCGCCCTGGGCGATACTATGGGCGTTTCCATCAGCCTGATGCACGAAAAAGTTTTTTCCGCAATGCATCGTATCTAAAATGCTGCGCATTTTAGATGCGTGGGAGAAAAACTTCGTTTTTCTCCAGCAAATTCATCAAATAAGGAAAAGTCATGCTGTTTACGCCTTTTGAAGTAACAGAAACCGTGGATATGTTTCTGCGGTATAAACTTGATATACGGGCTATTACCCTGGGAGTGTCCCTGCTGGACTGCGTCTCTTCAAGCGGCGCCGAAACCCGGAAGAAGATACGGGAAAAACTCCTGCGCATTGCCGGCCCTCTGGTGAAAGTTGGCAGGGACATCGAAACCGAATACGGTATTCCCATTATCAACAAACGTATTGCCGTAACGCCTATCGCGCTGGTAGCCGCATCCTGCGAAGAAGCGGATTTTACGCCCTTTGCCAAAACACTGGACCAGGTGGCTGTGGAGCTGGGCATTGATTTTGTGGGGGGCTTTTCCGCCCTGGTGCAGAAAGGTTTCGCAGGCGGCGACGAGCGGCTCATCA
>BNVF01000152.1 GCA_025997895.1 Spirochaetia bacterium | reverse complement strand
TTTATAATGATAAATTCCAACCAGAGGGACTTCCCGTATTTTGAATCCCAGGGCGGATCCCGTTGTCAACAGCATTGGGGCCCCTATTGCAGGATAGACCCCTGTCTTTAGCTCTATTCTTTCCGCGCGTTCTTTGGTAATCATTGCGCCGAATTCCCCGGGTTTCAAAAGCCGTCCGGCATCAGGAATAATTCCCTCAAATAAAGTAAAATACGTTTCAGGATTTATTCCGCAGAGAGGGGCAATTTCCCGCACTTCATAAAAATCAATAACAGCGCTTCCCGAAACCTGGCTGGTAAATGTTTTAACACCGGTCTCGGCGGCAACGATTTCAAGAACCGCATTATATGCGGGGAGAGGAGGTATAGAAAAAAACGAATCTATTACAGGAGTATTTGCCGTAAAAAGATTCATGGTAACATCGGCTTTTTTTTGGAGCACAATATCCCCGGTCAGACATTCAATATACGTTTCCCGCAACCCCTGATCCGAACGACGGAGAATACTGTTACCGATAAAAAAGAGGAAGCTTATTACGGCAATAAGCGCTACAATCACCAAACTGTTTTTCTTATTCCGAATAATATTCCGCAAAATGAGAAGCCCGATCAATATACGTTACCGCCGTTCCTCAGATTCTATACGTCCATCCCGAAGAAAGACCACATGATTTGCCATTTTCCATATAGCAGGATCATGGGTAGAAAAAATAAAAGTTGTATGTTCTTCCCGGTTTATTTTTTTCATTAACTCCAGAATCCGCTCTCCATTGGCGGAATCAAGATTCGCCGTTGGCTCATCAGCAATGATAATCCTGGGGCGGGTTACCAAAGCCCGCGCAATGGCCACCCTTTGCTGCTGTCCCCCGGACAGTTCCGCCGGAACATGATTACGCCGCTCCAAGAGCCCCATTTCTTCCAGAAGATATTCAACCCGTTCTTTACGCTTTTTTTTATGCTCCCGTTTTTTCCCTATTACCAGAGGTAATTCTACGTTTTCAAAAACACTCAAAACAGGAAGAAGATTAAAAGACTGAAAAACAAAACCGATAGTCTCCCGACGCAATTTGGTAAGTTCCCCGCGGTTTAATGCACCCGTCTCAAGACCGTCCATCAGCACTTTCCCGCCGCTTGGCCTGTCAATAAGACCGATAATATTCATCATGGTTGTCTTGCCCGAACCCGAAGGGCCGGCTACTGAAATAAATTCACCGGCTGTGAATTCAAGGCTCACATCGTTGAGAGCATACACATCCATCTTTCCCATGGGATAAATTTTATTAATATTTTGTAAAGAAATTACGGGCATTTTTTCGCCTTTTTTATTCGTCCTATAGCGTAATATTTTACAATGCCATGTAGCGCCCAGGAACAAAGATAGAAAAAACTCTTAAAGATATTCATATCAAGCACCTGGCGATAAATGTTCCACTGTGGTTTTATCATCTTTTTCTTTGATGCTGTTAAAGAATCGCTGCGCATACGATAACTCACCAGAATATTATTATATCCTACAGCAAGCATATCCTGTTTAATAATATCAAGCCAAAAAACATAGTCATCACGAAGATTGCGTAAATTCTCTCTGAAAAAAACCATTTTACTTAGCCGTGAAATGTCAAGAATAACCACTGATGGAAAAATAGGACAATATAAAAGAAGCTTATTAAAATCTTTTATTCCCTCAGATGAATAAGGGGGCAGCACTTCATTTGAACAAGTTTCATCCATACGCCGATAACCCGAAAAAAACAGGGCTGCATTTTGATTTTTATTTGCCTTTATATGTTTCAGCATGATTTCAAGATAATTTTCATCCCACATATCATCCGAGTCAAGAAAAGCAAAGTATTGTCCCTGAGCATTTCGCA
>BNVF01000151.1 GCA_025997895.1 Spirochaetia bacterium | reverse complement strand
TTTTCATGGGGCCTGATACGCCGGTGGGGAAGGGGAATTTGACCATCACCCTGGGAGACCGGGCTTCCCGGGCGGCGCTTTCTTCAGAAATTACGAATACATTCAGTTATACATTTACTTTTACCGGCCCCGGGGACCAAACGTTTACCCGTGAACTTGAGCCGGGCGTGCCCTCATTACATGAGAGCGTGGCTTTGGGGCAATGGAGTATCAAGGCGGAGGCGTATAACCCCGCCGGGATTTTGGCGGGTACAGGCAGCATAAGCTATACGGTAATAGCAGGTGTCAATACGGTTTTGGTGCCCATGACGCTGAGCGATGGGTATAATGCAGATAACGAAATAACTGGATTCAGTTTTGCTACTCCGGCGGCTGTGGGAATAATAAACGGAACGACAATCAGCGTAACCGTGCCATACGGAACCGATGTTTCCGCCTTGACGCCCACGGTTATTCATAACGGGGCATCGGTAAGCCCGGCAAGCGGCACGGCGCAGGATTTTACCGGCCCGGTAAGCTACACGGTAACGGCGACGGACGGTTCAACCCAGGAGTATACGGTAACGGTAACCGTGGCAGCTTCGGACGCAAAAGACATCAGCGGCTTTAGCTTTGCCGCTCCGGCGGCTGTGGGAATAATAACCGGAACGACAATCAGCGTAACGGTGCCGTTTGGAACTGATGTTACCAGTCTGACACCTACGGTTATACATAACGGGGCATCGGTGAGCCCGGCAAGTGGAGAGGCACAGGATTTTTCTGTTCCGGTAAGCTACACGGTAACGGCGGTGGATAATTCAACTAAAGTGTATACTGTAACGGTAACAGTGGCGGCTTCGGACGAAAAAGATATCAGCGGCTTTAGCTTTGCCAGCCCGGTGGCTACCGGGACAATAACCGGAACGACAATCAGCGTAACCGTACCATACGGAACCGATGTTACCAGTCTGACGCCCACGGTTATTCATGACGGGGCATCGGTGAACCCGGCGAGCGGCACGGCGCAGGATTTTTCTGCCCCGGTAAGCTACACGGTAACGGCGGCGGACAGTTCAACCAAAGTGTATACGGTAACGGTAACCGTGGCGCTTTCACCTTTAAAAGAAATCAGCGGCTTTAGCTATGCCAGTCCGGCGGCTACCGGGATAATAACTGGAACGGCAATCAGCGTAACGGTGCCATACGGAACCAGTGTTACCAGTCTGACGCCTACAATTACCCATAACGGGGCATCGGTGAGTCCAGCAAGCGGCACGGCACAGAATTTTTCTGCCCCGGTAAGCTATACGGTAACGGCGGTGGACAGTTCAACCAAAGTGTATACGGTAATCGTAACCGTGGCAGCTTCGGATGAAAAAGATATCAGCGGCTTTAGCTTTGCCGACCCGGCGGCTATCGGGACAATAAGCGGAACGGCAATCAGCGTAACTGTGCCTTATGGAACCAATGTTACCAGCTTAACTCCCACGGTTACCCATACCGGAGCAAGTTACAGCCCCGCTGGAGCGCAGGATTTTTCCAGTCCGGTAAGCTACACGGTAACGGCGGCGGACAATTCAACCAAAGTGTATACCGTAACGGTAACCGTGGCGCCCAGTTTTACCAGCATCGCCGATGTTACCGCATACCTGAACAGCGAAAGCGGCGGCGGCATTACCGGCGCCCCCATCCCCCTGACGGTGAGCCTGGAGCTTTCCGCCGCCAACTGGACGGCCTTGCTTACCGCCATTGATACAGCGAACAAGTACGTAATGCTTGATCTTTCCGCCTGTACCGCTTCCGGGGCAGAAAAATCCTGCGCCGTGCCGCTCGCCGGGTTCACCGATGCCCCGTCATGAATAACCGTGGGCGTCAGACTGGTAACATCGGTTCCGTATG
>BNVF01000150.1 GCA_025997895.1 Spirochaetia bacterium | reverse complement strand
AAAATATCAATATCTGTAAGAACCTGATTGTTTTCATCAAACAGTGGTATGCGGGGATATGCCCGTTTGAAATTGTACGGATAGGCATCAAATTTTTCCCACAATCTGGCAGCAATAAGCGTTTCGATCAGTTCTCCCATCGACCGATTCAGACCGCCGACATTTTTTGTCACACGGTCAACTCTTGCTGACATTTGGTCAATGTTTGCTGACATTTGGTCAATATGTTCTTGCGTTTTATTGACGATTTCACGCGTCTCCATCAATGCCGCCCACACTTCTTCAAAGGTGAGACCCATTTGCGGCTGTTGCGTTGCTGTAGCTGCCATAAGCACCTCCGTACTGTACTAAGTATACCACAAAACAGCCTCATGGTCCAACTACACGGACGAAAAAAAGATGAAGAATTTAACCGCCAAGGCGCATCGAACCAAAGGTTCGCAGGCGACGAAGGAAGTCCAAAGTATTGTCTCTTCCCTTTGTGCGCATCGAACCGAAGGTTCGAAGTCACCTTTGCGGTTTACCATTCTTCTTTCTTACTCCTTTTTACAGAGTATCAATCTTGCCGTTGCCGGAAGCGCTCCAGGAGCCGGTAATGGCTGAGAAGTCATAGGGACTACTGGTATTGACTTTCACGCCCAGGCCGAATTTGCCGATTGGCGCGCCGCTGGTGAACAGGGTCGCTGTCGTGCCGTCCCAACTGCGAAGCAATGGGTTGTCGGCCGTCCATGTGCTGTTAAGATCAATCAGACCCACGGTGGACTCGCTCAGGGTTCCCTGTATGCGGATTGGAGTATTCATGCTGTTCAGATAGATGCTGTTCCGGTCATCGGCGGTGGCGGTGTATGCGCCGCCGGTTTCCGGTGTTACCTTGGCGCTCCCGCTGAGGGTAAAGGTGCCGCTTTGATAGACACCGCTGCCTCTGCCGTAGGTGGTGAACTCAAGTCTATTGTCCTTGATTTCCCCGCCGCTCATGGTGAAGACTGAGTTTTCGATGATCACTCCAACTCCACCGCCCGATGCGTAGCTGGTGGCAGATTTGGCAAGGTTGCCGAATATTTCCCCGCCGCTCATGGTGAAGGTTGCGAAACTGCCAAGACCTACCCCGCCACCCCGTGCGTAGCTGCCGGTTGATTCGGCGCTGTTGTTGGCAATTTTCGCGTTGCCCGAAAGGGTAATATCCGAATAGGACACATAGACTCCGCCGCCCTGTGCTACAGTGGTTGTCGTCTTTATGTGGTTGTCGTTAATCTCCGCATTTTCGTCCAGCGTGAGGGTTGCTCGGTTATCGGTGCCGCCGCTCAGGTACACCCCCGCGCCTGCATTAATGCTGGAGGAGAGAGTGTTCCCGGTTACCTTGGCGTTGCCTTTCAGCGCCAGTTGGCCGCCGTACACTACTCCCACCAAAGCGGCATTGTTGTTGGCGGTTGCGCCGTCAACGCCGTTTGTTATGCCTTTGAGGGTAACGCTCCCGTCCACCACCAGTTTAGCATTGCTGGGGGCGGCATCGCTGGCGCCGCCCACGGTAAAGAGTCTGCCGGTGCCGCTTTTCTGTATGGTGCGCTCGGTTGCGTTGGCGCTGGTGATGGTTACGGTTGTGTCTGCCTTGTTGTAAGTGATTGTGCCGGTCTGGGCGGCGATGTCCTCGCCCAAGACAAGGGTGTAATCGGTGTGGGCGCTTTCTGTGTCATTGGCAATGAAGTTGAAGGCTTTGTCAATGATGGTTCCGGTCCCGCTTGAAAGGTCGATAGGCGTGGTGTCTGCGCCGATGTAGAGGCCGGGTTCGCGCACGGCCGGGTCCGCCACCGTTACGGTAAACGTGTCAGTTTGGCCGCTATAGGTAACGGTCACGGTCTGGGGTCCCGCTGCAGAGGAGTCAAAGCCGCTGATGTCGTCGTCGGTGATGGGAAC
>BNVF01000149.1 GCA_025997895.1 Spirochaetia bacterium | reverse complement strand
TGCCATCGGTGTGTTCTCGTCGGTGTTTACCGCCCTGTTCGTGTCACGGCTTATCTTTGACTTTGGCACGGATGTTTTACACAGCAAAAAAGTTTCGGTAAGCTGGTTCTCCCAGCGGGGCGAAGCCGCAAGGGGGATCAAATAATGAAAAAGACCATCCGTTTTTCCCGGTTTTTCATTCCCGCCGCGATATTTTCCGGTATTCTCACGATGGCGGGGCTGGTGAGTTATTTCGTATTGGGCGGGTTTAACCTGGGGATCGATTTTCAGGCCGGCCTTATACAGGAGGTGCAGTTGGCGCCTACCGCCTTCAGCCTTACCTGGTCAGGCAGGAGCAACGCCGTCCTTTCCTTTGACCGCAGCAGCCTGCACATCGTTGTCTCCGGTGCCGGTGTTGAGAGCAAAGACCATCTCTTCCCCTTTAGCCAATACGCGACAATGGGCGTCCTTTCCCAGGCTATGGATTCCCAGATTGAAGGTTTGAACGTGAGCCTGCAAGCCCGGCCGGATGCCAGCTCCCAGTGGCTGGTGTTCAGTTCCCATGGGAATCCCTCTCTGGGAAGCGAACCCTATGTGGCGCATTACCTTGCCCCCGAAAGCACGGCTGTCTCCATCGCCGAGATACGGGACGCGCTGGTTGGCCTGGGACAAGCTGTTTCGGTACAAAGCATGGGGCAGCCGTCGGATCGCCATTTTATGGTCCGCGTTGAGGATAAGCAGATTGAGACCGGGGATATTCCGGCGGATAAAATCATCAGCGCCCTGGAAAGCTATTTTGGCGACGGGGAAGTGGTGGTGCTCCGCTCCGACTATGTGGGTTCCCGCTTTTCCAAGAACCTCACTGATCAGGCGGGGATACTGCTGGGCCTGACTCTGCTTTTGATTCTGGCATACGCGTCTATCCGGTTTAAGCCCCGATACGCTGTCGCCGCGGTAATTGCCATCATACATGACGCGCTTGTCATTGTTGCCTTTGTGGTCTGGACGCGGATGGAATTCAACACCACTACCATTGCGGCAATACTTACCATCCTTGGGTACTCGATCAATGATACCATCGTTATTTTTGACCGGATCAGGGAAACCCGCCGTATCTATCCTGACGATGCTTTTGTTGATATTCTTGACCGCTCCATTACAGAAACCCTGAGCCGGACCATTATCACCACAATTACCACTATGCTGGCGGTGGTGTTCCTGTTCTTCTTTGCATCAGGCTCCATGAAGGACTTTGCCCTGGCCCTGCTGATAGGCATGGTCTCCGGCGTGTACTCCACGATCTTTATCGCTTCCGGTTTTGTGTACTTCTGGGATGCCCGGAAAAACAAGCGGGCAAAGCGGAAACTTGTCCCGGCGGCTTCCAAAGCCTGAGCGTGAGCAGGGCACGGAGTGAAAGTAATCCGCGCCCGGGTGCTGGGCTTCTGCATGGGCGTCCGCCGCGCGGTGGATCTTGCCTGTGTGGAAGCCTTAAGCGCAGCCGCCGCAACGGGCGGCGCTCAGCGGGTCTGTACCCTTGGCCCGTTGATTCACAATCCGCAGGTGCTGGAAGATTTAAAAAGCCGGGGCGTGGAAGCAGTCGCAAAAGTCCCTGAAAACCTGAACGGCGTTTCGCTCATTATCCGCGCCCACGGAGTAAGTCCCCAGGTAGAACAAAGCCTGCAGGGCAGGGGAGGGCGCATCATCGACGCCACCTGCCCCAAAGTAAAGACCAGTCAGTTAAAAGCCAAATCGCTCTCTGGGGCCGGATACCGTCTCTTCCTTGCAGGCGAAGCGGAACACGCCGAAATCATCGGCATTCAGGGCTACGCGGCGGGCAGCGCCCCCCTGGTGGTAGGCAATGCCGCCGAAGCCGGGGCCGCTGCCGCCCGGCTCCATGCCGCCGAAGCGAACGCAAAAACCGCCCTTATCGGGCAGACTACTATTTCCGCAGAAGAGTACCGCGCCATTGGCGAAAGCATACAGAAATATTTTCCCAACCTTGAAATTATCCAAACCATCTGC
>BNVF01000148.1 GCA_025997895.1 Spirochaetia bacterium | reverse complement strand
GAACGAAGTCAACAACCTGAGCGGCCGTAACAAGGAAAACATCGACATACTGGTGCGGGAGGTTTCACGGTTTAAGATCGAATAGTTGGCATGGACAGTGGCTAGTGAACAGTTGGGAAGAGCGGTTTTTCCACTTCTTCAATTGCCCACTACCCACTGTTCACTGTTCATTACTTATTATTTCCTCACTTGACACAATCCCCTACAGGAGGGCATATTGGTAATTGTCCTTTTTTGTGCTGGGCGATTCTGCTATAGGAGGATTGTGTATGAAGATCAAATTCCGGATGAGCATCATTGTCATTGGTATACTCGTGGCGGTAGTCGCCAGTCTTGCATTTATTCTGGTAAACCGGGCTTCGGCCATGCAGCTAACCACGGCGAGACTGAGTCAGGAACGCCTTGCAGCGGATCAGGCGTCCCAGGTACAGGCCCGCTACGTGCAGTATTTTCAAATACTGCGTTCCCTCGCCGATATTATGGGGGACTATGAGGATACCGAAGCCGATCGCCGCCGTACCAGGTACGATGACATCATGGAATCAATCACCAAGGCAGAAGATCGCATAGTCGGCATTTATACCGTGTGGAAGCCAAATAGCATCGACGGCTTGGATGCCCAGTACATCGGCCAGCCCGGCGCGGGCCCCAAGGGTGAGTATGCCTCGTGGTTTTCCATGGCTTCGGGCCAGATAGAGCACAAGACCTATGACGATATACCCGGTCAAATGACCCGGTTAAACGGGCCCAATCCGGCGGGTGAGGCTATTTACGATCCGGAACCCTGGACGATAGACGGCAAACAGACCTATCTGCTCCGCATAACCGTGCCGGTAACAAACCACCGTACCGGAGAAGTGGTCGCCCGTCTGGGCTGCCGCGTTGATATAAAGTACCTCCAGCCCGTGATAGAGGCGACAATCAAGGCAAACGAAGACATCTCCACCATGTCGGTTTATTCGGATAACAACACGATCCTGGCATCTCTGGTGCCCGAACGGATTGGCAAGACCCTGAAAGATGCGGAAGCGGCACTCTATAGCCCCTACACCGCCGAGGCGGACCAGGCGGTACAGACGGGGAAACTGGCGCGTTTTCGCGTGTATTCGGATATTCTTGAAACCAACCTTGAACTGGTGCTTATGCCCTTTACCATTGCCGAGACCGGTGTGCAATGGGGCATAATGATTGGCACGATGGAAAGCCTTATTATGGAGCAGGTGAACGCCATGACCCGGTTTGCGATAATCCTGGGAGCTATTTCAGCCATTATTGTCGCCCTGGTGATTTACTTTGTGGTGAACAACATCACCAAGCCCATCGTCAAGGTGGCCCTTACCCTCAAGGATATTTCCGAGGGCGAAGGGGACCTGACCAAAACTGTTGAGCTGAACACGAAGGACGAGGTCGGCGATTTGGCACGTTACTTCAACGCCACCCTGGGCAAGATACGGGACCTGGTGGCTTCAATCAAGAAACAGGCCGCTGCCCTATTCGACATCGGCAACGATCTTTCAGCTAACATGACCGAAACCGCCGCGGCGATTAACCAGATCACCGCCAACATCCAGAGCATCAAGGGCCGGGTGCTGAACCAGAGCGCCAGCGTAACCGAGACCAACGCCACTATGGAACAGATGACGACTAACATCGACAAGCTCAACGGCCATATCGAAAAACAGACCAGCAGCGTATCCCGCTCCTCATCGGCTATTGAGGAAATGCTGGCCAATATCCAGTCCGTTACCCAAACCCTGGTGAAGAACGGCGACAACGTGCGCGATCTTTCCGAATCCGCCGAAGTGGGACGCTCGGGCTTGCAGGAAGTGTCTACCGACATTCAGGAAATCGCCCGCGAATCTGAGGGCCTTTTGGAAATCAACGCGGTAATGGAAAACATCGCCAGCCAAACCAACCTGCTTTCAATGAACGCCGCCATAGAAGCAGCCCACGCCGGGGAAGCGGGCAAGGGCTTCGCGGTAGTTGCCGATGAAATCCGCAAACTGGCGGAAAGCAGCTCCGAGCAGTCAAAGACTATCAGCACGGTACTCAAAAAGATCAAAACATCGATTGACAAGATCACCCATTCCACCGATTCGGTG
>BNVF01000147.1 GCA_025997895.1 Spirochaetia bacterium | reverse complement strand
GGTGAATAACACTACCGGCACCGGCTCTGGCTTCGACTACAACATAGAAAGCGACTTCGAATTTATTTTTGCACCTTAATTGAAGGAAGGATACCATGAAAAAACGGAATACACAGAATACCATGACGGTTCTTATGCTGGGGATGGTGTTGGCCCTGCTGAGCAGCTGCAATAGCGATCTCGGCAGCATTAGCGGCAGTGAAAGCGGAAGCGGCGTTCCCGACGGCGTGGGAGAGATACGCATCAGCCTGGGCGGGCCGGCGCAATCCCGGACCGCGGTGCCCGACGCCGCCGAACTGGCGGTTATGAGCATTGAAGTGGAGCTTACAAGCACCATCAACGGGTCTGTTATCAACAGAACTTTTGGGCCCGGGGGCGGCACGATAGAGCTTGCCTCAGGTACCTGGCAGCTTACGGCCAAAGCCTACAACGATGATCCGCGTCTGCGGGGCTTCGCCGAGGAAACCATCCCCGTGAACCCCGGCAGCTCCCACTCTGTCACCCTGAAATCCTGCATCGGCGTGTCCACCGAGGCGGAACTAAAGGCGGTTTTCGACGCCAATAGCTCGTTCTATACACGCTATCCGTGGGACACGACTAACGGCGACCTTATCGTGCTGGAACAGAATATCCCCGCTCCCGTGACCATTGCCCCTACCGATATCCTCAGGGTTAGAGGACCCCGGCGCGTCACCATCATAGCCGAGCCGGGGACCACACGGACCCTTACCGCTGCCGCCTTCGCGGTAGAGAACGGCGGGAGCCTTACCCTGGGCAAGGCCGGGGAAACCGGAGGGCTGGTCTTTGACGGCTATAGCATTGACTATGGTGATCTCACCGGCTACGGCGCCTTCGCCCTGCATGTAACCGGTACCGACACCACCACCAATCCTGCTACCAGCAGCAACCTGACTATTAACGGTAACACGGAGATCAAAAACTGCACGAACAGCAATGGCCAGGGTGGGGCCATCACGGTAAAAGACGGCAGCAGCCTGATCATCAACGGCGGGGACATCCGCGATAACAAGAATATCGATTCCAGCTCCGGCAACAGCAGCGGCGGGGCGATTTATGTCGAGGATTCCACCTTTGTAATGACCGGCGGGATTATCCAGAATAACAGCGCCATCAACCGGGGCGGTGGCGTATATATCGCGGCAACCAGCGGCCAGGCCAGCTTTACCATGAGCAACGGAGAAATTAAAAACAATATTGTCGGCCTTCCCAGTACCAGTCCCGGTACTACGGTGGCTCAGGGCGGCGGGGTATGGCACAGCGGCGAGTTCACCATGAGCGGCGGAACCATCAGTGGCAATTCTGCCTCCGACCCGGCTGCCGCAGTCTACGGCGGCGGGATTTATCAGGAATATCAGGTGCCTAATTCCTATTCCAACCGGTTCACCATGACCGACGGTACTGTGACGAGCAATACCGCCACACACACCGGCACCTCTGCCGGTATAGCCCATGGCGGCGGAATCATGGGGAGTTCCAACCTTTCCAATATGGACTTAACCGGCGGGACCATATCCTACAACACGGCGTCGGTAGCGATCGGCGGAGATGCGCAAGGCGGCGGTATTTATTGTGCCGGGATATTGACATTGACAAATAGCAATACCATAGGCGCCGTGGAAATAAAAGGGAACATCGCCAGTACTGGCGGTGGCGTCTATAGTTCCACGGCTAGCCTGAATTTCAACGGAACCACCATCAGCAATAACAACGCTATCGATAGTACCGGTATCGGGGGGGCCTACAGACTTGGCGGATTTGGTGCTACTCCGCTTGACTACTTTGTCAATGTAACCTTCGACAAGAATTTGGTGCAAGGCGGTTTCAGCATCGACCCCGCCCCCAACGCCGGCTATGACTACAACCAGGAAAGCGGCTTCGAATTTATTTTTGTACCTTGATTAAGGAAGGATACCATGAAAAAACGGAATACACAGAATACCATGATGGTTCTTATGTTGGGGATGGTGTTGGCCCTGCTGAGCAGCTGCAATAGCGATTTCGGCAGCATTAGCGACGCTCCCGACGGCATGGGGGAGATACGCATCGGCCCGGGCGGGCCGGCGCAATCGCGGACCACGGTGCCTGACGCCACCGAACTGGCGGACATGACCTATGTGGTGGAGCTTACCGGCGGCCCCGGCGGGCCTATCGGC
>BNVF01000146.1 GCA_025997895.1 Spirochaetia bacterium | reverse complement strand
CCCCAATTCAACCTGCATACGGATCATCTCCGGCGTTTTGTGGGATTTTACATGCGGCCAGAGCCGGTCCGCCCCGCCGGCCATATCGATAGTCCGCCTGGTATTGGTGAGGATGATGTCTCTGTAATAGATCAGCGCCGGACTTACAAGGTTTGAAGTATCTTGCAGAGCATACAAATTCTTATCCATGCGGACCGCCTTGTATTTCAAAAATAAATTCGATTTCTACAGTGATGCCGCCGGGAAGCTCATTAACGCCGATAGCCGACCTCGCCCCTACGCCATCCTCGCCCCAAAGGTCCCGAAGCATGGCGGAAGCGGCGTCGATTACTTTGGGCTGCTGACTAAAACCGGGGGCACTCTGCACAAAGGCCAGTGTTTTTATCACTCCTTTGATCTTATTGAGGTCTCCCAAAAATCCTGTAGAACACTGAGGGCGTTGAGAACGCAGATTCTCGCCGCTTCCTGGGCTTCTTCTACTGTTCTTTCGGCGCCGACTTTTCCGGTAATTACCGGCGTCCCCGCTTTTGTAGCGCCCTGGCCGGATACATACAGACAATTTCCCGCCTGCCGAACCGGTTTATAGATACCGCCCCTGGGGGGAGGTTCCGGCAGCGCGAGATTCAATTCCTTAAGCCGTGCGTAGATATCCATATTTTACTCCTCTGTCTCAGTACCAGATTTTTCCCGTACAATGCCAAGATATTTGTACAGAGTGAATTTCGACACATCAAGCAATTTACATGCCTCGTCCCCCGAACGGGTAATCAGGAAAAACCCCTTGCTGTCCAGGTAACGCAATACCTCAATCTTGTCCTCTTTGGTCATTTCAGCGGCGGGTTTACCCGCCATAGTCTCACCCTGTTTGATAAAATAATTGAGGAGATCTTCCACCCGGCTGGTAAATATCTCCTCAATATTGCGCTCATTACCCTGGGACAGCATGGTAAGTTCCTGCAGGGAACTTTGCAGCTCCACCATTCTGGTGATGTCGGTATTGATGCACAGTGATCCGATTACATTGCCCGCATCGTCCCGGAAGTACAGCGTTGATGATCGCAGTACCCGACCATTGGGGGTCTTGTTAAAATAATTGAAAAGATCCCCGTTTGAACTTGGCGGATTGCGGAGAACTTCCAGGCCCAGATTGGTCCCGCCGTCGCCGACTACGCGGCCCGTAATCCAGTTATTCTCAATAGCGACAATGGTGTGCTCGTACTCCTTTGATAAATCGTGGAGCACTATTTCCGAATCCTGCCCAAATTGAGCGGCCAGCATCTGTACCAGCCGCTTCAGGTTGGCCAACTCGTCTTGTATGGATGTCAACCTGACCCCTCTCAATACGCCACCATAGAGCGTAAATGCAAAAAAATATTTTTTGATGCTGCAAAATAATCTGTTTTTTATCTTAGTATAATTAAGAATAGTCGTAAATTTTCGTATTGTCAATAAAAAAAATTTGTTTTAGCAAAATATTTTTTTGAGTTGCTCGCATTACTTTTTTGTCTTATTCGTCCCATTGCGGCAAGCGCTTTTTGCGCATAGAATAGGATAATCTGAGGGAGGGAAACATGGGCAAGGAAGAAAAATGAAGGGGAAACTGCCCATACAATTGCTGGATATAGTGATGATCTTCCTTTCTCTGGGTTTGACGGGGTTTTCGGCTTTTATCTCCTATGCGAAGCCCCGGAATACAAGCCAGGTACTGATCCAGGGACAGGATAGGAGGTGGGTTTTCCCCCAGGACGCGGATGAAACAGTGACGGTTCCCGGGCCTTTGGGGGATACCATCGTGAGGATACATGAAAATCAGGCATGGGTGGTATCTTCCCCTTGCGACAATCAAATGTGTGTGGGTGCGGGCCATGTCCATTCGCAGGGGGATTGGGTGGCCTGTCTGCCCAATAATGTCTTTTTAGTGATAGAAGGAAGCGATGACTTCAAAAACCTTACCGATGTTAACGCCTGGTGAAGAATCGGCCCCTAAAGGGAAGTTGTTAAATACCGCTGTAAAGAGGGATTTGGCCCTTTTGGGTGCTTTTTGTCTCTTTCTTTCCACTGTTGAGTACATGATACCCAAGCCATTGCCCTTTATACGGATTGGAATCGCAAACCTGCCCCTCATGCTGGCCCTGGATATCTTCCCTTTCCCCACTTTTCTGGTCCTGGTGGGTATTAAGGTCCTGG
>BNVF01000145.1 GCA_025997895.1 Spirochaetia bacterium | reverse complement strand
CTTTGGTACACCGTAATCCACCCCAGCGTGAATCGAGGTATCGCTCTTGCCGGTTGAATATTTGAAAACCCGGCGGTCGCCGAAAAAACTGGTCCGTCTGGTGGATGTAACCGGCGGGCTGAAATTTCCTAAACAGTAAATCTCGCTCCCGGTTCTGCTGAGTATGGCCCAAAGCTGATTCGACTCGGTGGTTTTCTGAGGATCAGGATCGGTTCTGATTCCGGTCAAAGTCTCATTAAGTTCAATCACCTCAGAAATAAAATCCCGCTCCGCAATTTGCAGGGGAATTGCGCTTACAATCCCTGTGGCGCTTTCCACATTGATCACCGCCGCCCCCGGCCTTGCCGTAGCCGGCACCGCCAGCACCGCAGCCATAAACTGCTGCTTGCCGCCCTCAGCGGGTATTGAAAAAAATGCCGCCCTTGCCAGCCGCTGCCCCCCTGCCAGCAGCGCCGCCGACTTAATTCCCGCGTTACCCGCGCTAATCCCGATAGTAACCGGCTCTCCCGGCCGGGGATTTTCAGGAATGATCGCATAACGGAATTGGGCGGATTGGGCAGCCTGCCCCGATTGGCCAAACGCCGCAAAACCTGTAAAGAGAAGGAAGAATGTAAAATATAGCCATTTGCGGCTTATGATGCGGTAATCGTTACGCATAAGTACAGTTATATTATGCCATTATGCCTGAAAGGTAAAGAAGCGTAATAACTTAATCCTTTACTGAAGCCGGAATTTGTAGTATATTGTATATATAGAGGGGAGCCAATGCCAGCAACGAAAAACATCGTGAAAAAACCTGCAAAGAAAGTGGCGAGAGCAAAGAAAGTAACCCTGGACGATGTGTGGGCAGCCATCAGAGAGACTCAAGAAGCTCACAAAGAGACTGAAAAAGCCATAAAAGAAACCCAAAAACAGGTGGACAAAACATCAAAAACTGTGGAAGAAACCCAAAAACAGGTAGATAAAGCTACACAAGCTGTCGGAAAACTCGGCAACAGGCTGGGTGATATGGCTGAACATCTCCTCACTCCCAACTTGATTGAACAGTTCAAAAAATACGGCTTCAATTTTGGCAGAATGGGTGCGAATGTACGTATGGAAGACAATGTAAATGAAATTTATGCGGAAATTGACGCAATGCTGGAAAACGGCACCCAGACTATGGCAGTTGAGGTAAAAGTAAATCTAAAAACTACCGATATCGACAACCATATTGAGCGCATGGAAAAAATACGCAAATATGCGGATATGCACGGTGACAAGCGGCAATTCTACGGAGCGGTAGCCGGCACTGTCGTTACTAAAGAAGTAGAACTATACGCTATACGGCATGGTTTCTATGTGATTAAACCATCCGGCGAAGATGTAACAATAGTGCCGCCTGTTTCTCAAAAAATATTCTGGTAATAGCGAGTACATCCCCTTATTTTGGGGCTCTCGCTTTACAAATTTACCATAGTGTGTGTAAAGTTACACTATGGTGGGTTTATGCTCGCCAAGGCACTGTATAACAGGGGCCTTGAATCAAATAAAGGAGAAAGAAGATGAAGAAACAATTTGCAGTGTGTGTTTTAATGGCTACATTTCTTATGGCATGTACCACAAGTCCCTACAGGGTTTCCTTGAAGGTTGGGGATGTTATCAACAACAAGACAGTATCAATAATCGAAATTGGAATAGCCAAACAAGGTTTAGCGTATATTCCCTTGATCGATGCTGGTATTTATAATGCCGTCCTTGCTTCAAACGCAGAAGCGTTAAAAGCGGCGCAAAAAGAAAAAAATGAAAATCTGTATGAAGAAACAGTGAATTTTTTCGGTCAAATTTATAATGTGGAAACAGTTAAAGCCGTATACCCGTTTGGTGATGAAGAATTATCCTTGAATTATTTTAGCGAATCTGCCGGTGACGATGTAAAACAACAAATTATAAAAATTTGCAATGAAAATAATACAGATTACCTGATAACAATAATGAGTCAATTTGCAACCAATTCAGTTGGAACATTTGGAGTTATCGGGAATAATAGCCTTAAGGTGGAAATAAGTATTTTTGATAGAAATGGAACTCTGATGGGCAATGGGACGGCAACATCGACATCGGGGCTTGCGTTAAGGGCCAATGATATTTCGGGCTTTAAAAATTTGTATAATTATATATTAGAGTCGGTAAAACAGCTGATCACTGAATTGGGGACATAATGAAGAACTCATATAGAACAAAACG
>BNVF01000144.1 GCA_025997895.1 Spirochaetia bacterium | reverse complement strand
GGCGTAAGCTCTATAACCTTATATAAGAGTCTACTCCAATCATTTGGATTATCAGATAAAAAGTAGGCGAAACCATTCCAGTATTCTTCGGTCCTTAGGCTTTTTATTATATTTAATGCAAGTTGCATATCAACAGTCTGTAATAAATGTCCATCAAATACTTTTTTATAATTTTCTATCTTAATCTCTTTTATGATAGCATTCCGAATGCTATCATTTTTGCTCTTTTGCTCATTAGATAATTCCTCAGGCATAGTTGTTTCATCATAACTACCCAACAATTTCTCTGGAAATTCAATTTCAAGTTGGTTGCTCTCGTCTTGCGGAGGTTTATCAAAAAGATATACTTTCCCAACAAAATATTTAAACATCCGACCACCACGACCTATAATATTTTTATAAGTAAAACTATTTAATGGACTATTCCCTATTTTACTTTTCCAAATAACAACATTCTCTGCCGATGTATTGACTCCTTCAATAATGGACGATGTCGATAATATTGTTTTTAACCCATTATCCTCTTCAAATAATTTTATTTGAAGCTGACTAATTGCACGATGCATTTGTCCCGTATGTATTCCAACACCACGTTCAATTAAAAATGGGAGTACCCATCCCGCAGAAAAGTTGTATTTTAGCCATTCTGAAAAATCTTTCAGTAAAGGAATTGCTGTCGGTGATAATTTATCAACAAATGACAACGCAACCTTCTTTATTTCTGTATGTGAATTAGTATAAACAATAGTTTTAGATTTATCAAAATTATCTTTAATGAGTTCAACTAATCTTTCACTTTTTTCTTCTTCGGAAGATATCTCATTATAAATTTTATATTCTTCCAATACGACCGTATTAAAATCAAGCTTGTCAATAAACTCCATATCCTGCGTTATAGAAGAATTATTAATACTCTTGATATTAGGTGCTAAAAAGTATTTTTGTTTTGCAATAGCACTTAATTCAACTATCGCTTTATATAGGGACGCCGCCCTATCATCACCAAAATTTGAAGACACTTTATAGAACTCATCAATAATAAGAATGTCTATATTTTTTAATGTATCAATGTAGTTAAGCGCACGTTCTTGGGGAAATATCAAGATATTTTTTTTGGCTAAACTTGCTTCTGATGTTGTTATTATTTTGTATTGATCAGAAAATTTTTTACAAATCCTCCTTCTGGTTTCATCTGTTAGCGCGATCGTAGGAACAATGATAACAACATTTTGCGGCTTTTTTATCGCAATAAAAGCATCAATTATGAAACTCTTGCCAAAACTTGTTGGTGCGCTGACGACAATGTTTTCCCCATTGATAAGTTGTTTTAATATAAATGATTGTTCACGATGTAATGTAATAAGTTGATCATAGCCACCATCAACTTTGAATGCCTCAATCGCAAATCTATCTTCCCACACACTATCTTCAGAGTCCATATACTGATAGAGTCCCGTTTCTCGTATCAGATGATTTATGAGTTTGTTATATTCCTGCTCAATACTATGTCTATCGTTAAGCAATTTTATGAGTTCATCTCTTGCCGCTTTGTCATCATTAGCGAGTAAGTATTTGCTTATATTTTGGCAAGATTCAAATGTACCCATTTTTACTCCCCCCGTAAAGATTTAGCCGTACTTATAAATTCTGATACTATTATTTCTTTCTTAGGAACCGGAAATATAATCAGATGAAAATGTATATCACTGTATTTGGGCACATCAGACATCGCCTTTATCTGATTAGTATAATAGGCGACAGCACGTTCTTTATGATACACAGTGAGTTCATCCAAATATTCTTGAGACTTTTCATCGTATTTAGATGTAATTTCACATTCATACAGCAATAGAATAGGAATATGTAATTTAGGACGAATAATGTCAAGTGATGTATCATCTGACAAAACTGTTTTTATAGTTTCAAGTAAATCAGTGTTTCTAATATATAGATCAAGGTCTTGCGTACTGGTAATAATGCGATTTTCTTTTTTTATCTTTCCTGCGCTTAAAGATTCTTTTACAGAGGCAACTATTTTAGAAAATCTAGTATTGTCTATTGAATTATAAAACTTTGCTTCGCCAAACCATAGGGAAAAGTCTGTTTCATCGTCATTCACTACGACATGTACTCCTGCATAATCCGGCCGCATTTGAACACGAAATCCGAAACACTTGAACAAAAATCCGAAAATATTTGAACACTCGTCCGGTCGGATTTGAACACAAATCCGGAAACACTTGAACAGTAATCCGGGAACA
>BNVF01000143.1 GCA_025997895.1 Spirochaetia bacterium | reverse complement strand
TGATATCCAAAATATGATGATAATCGTACATTGAAAGGTTACATGGCTTATATCCCCTGGAAAAGAAATAATTCAGGATAGCAAGAGTTTCAAAACAGAGGTCTTTAAAACGAGTATTCATCATGGATCCATTAATAAAGGCATCTTTATATTCTTCCTTTAAGAAATCTGCTATTGCCAATGTTCTAAATATGCTCTCGGGCAGAACATCGACATCGTCATCCATAAACAAAACACGCGTATATGGGGAACCCTTTTCTGAGTCATCATTTAAAGAGCAGACTTCCATTAATCCCCGGGTAAAGCCACCAGCGCCACCAGCGTTTATATTATGATATATTTGTGTTGTTTTATTACTCCTGCTTACATCAAGTGTTTTGCCGTTGTCAACAACAAACAGTTTTATACGATCCTTTAAAAAATCATTTCTTTCAATAAAATCTTCAAATGTGGCTATTGTTTTGGTGATATATGTCTCCCGCTTAAATGTACAGGCAACAATAGCAAGACGAGTATTCCTGACCGGCGCTTTATCGGTCACCCAAGAGACGGATCTAAACTCTACAGGCTTATTTTTGTTTTCGATGAATGTAAAATATACACCTTCATATTGTTTGGCGCCGGGAATGTGAACCTCAATATACTCTTCTTCAATATACCGGTCTACAAGTATCGTATCAAAACGTCCAAATGCATGATTGCGATTGCTTCCGATTATTTGTAGATGGTAACCCCCTTTAATGTTCAGCTTAAGATATAATTCCCCTAAATCGCAGTATTTATAATACTTACTTGCGGCAAACAGGTTCATCCATGTGTTGAACTCATGAACATTTACCTCGACATATTGATTGTCCAAAAGCAAATGGCGTGTATGATTGCGTACAAAAAGATCTTTCCATGGGAAATACTCAGGGGGTGGGAGTAGTATCCTTGTTAATTCATAATACTGCATTCGTATTTTCCTTCTTTAAAATAGCCAAGATGATTTATACAGATTGTTTCCACTCGCCGATATTGCGTTTTTCGGTATCAAACACTACGCCCACTTTTACAAGTTTTTTCCCTTCTCCCCGCCAGGGAAGCAGGTAATCTTTACTGTCAATTTGGCGCAGCGCTTCATCGGCCGTTCCGTTTATTTTATCAGGGAATTCCGCTTCTCGGGAGCAACATGCAAATATTTTTCTACCAGTGATCTTGCAAATGAGACGCGTACTTCTTCGTTAGGGTAATCAAGAGTGAAACAACTTTGCTGTTCGTCATAGCCGGAAATCGTTAGATAACCCGTTTGGCAGAGTACCGGAACGGCGCCCATGTTATCAACATCGTATTTCTGGAAATCTTCATACCATATACGCTTGTTGCTCAGCTCAAGTATATCAATATGCTGTTCTTCTATCAATTTGATTAAAAAAGTGGGCGTCCCGGTTTCAAACCAATAGGGCAGATATTCTCCGCCCTGGTCAAAATGATTTAACAATCCAAATGGATTATACACAGTCATGTTCTTTGTTGAAAAACGGTACCCGTTGTAATAACGCCGTAATTTATCAAGATAATCTTTTCTATTACCGCCCTTGATTTGTACTATGTCTTCAATTTCCGGGTTAAAGTCCCACTCAAGTTCCTCCTGGGTTATGCCGCAGATTTCCGCATACCGGCTGTCCAAAGAAATATCACTTAGATTATTTAAACCCGAAAAGATGCTCATTTTTGAAAATTTGGTAACACCTGTAAGAAAAACAAATTTTAGATACTCATCAGATGATTTTAAAACAGTGTAAAAGCCCTTAAGGATATTTCGCATAGCCATACACAGTCCAGTGTTATCAATTGTAGAAAGCAGGGGATTGTCGTATTCATCAATAATGACTACAACTTTTTCCTTAAGTTTATTATACAAATTTTCTATTAACCGCGCAAACCGATCACCTGAGGTCCGTCCCTCAAAAGGAACCTGGTATTTCCTGGCGCAGGATTCAATAGCCCTATCAAGGGTTACGAAAAGTTCATCAATACCCTGGGTGTAATCGCCGGGACTTAAATCAATGCGGATAACCGGATGCTTTTTCCACTCCCAGTCAAGACTGTCGATTGCAAGAGCTTCTCTGTCACTCGTGGCCTGAAATAACTCGCGCCGCCCTTCAAAGATTGCGGCAAGGGTGGAACAGAGCAGGGATTTTCCAAAGCGGCGGGGCCGGGATAAAAAGATAACGGTGCCCGAACCGGTTATAAGCTCATGAATACGCGCGGTTTTATCCACATAGAAAAACCCATCCTGACGGATTTTGACAAA
>BNVF01000142.1 GCA_025997895.1 Spirochaetia bacterium | reverse complement strand
GGAGCAAGCCGCTTAATGCTCTCTACCAAATGGGGTAAAGTCCAATCATAGGAGTCACTCAATTTGAGTCAAAATGACTCACTGAGTCATTTTGACCCACCACAAAAACAGTGCCGCCAGCTTTGCTGGCGATGGCACCAGTGCGCTTCCCAATATCTCCGGCTGGGCGTTGACCGCGCTGGTAATTTGCTTGAAATCGTATACCGTGAAAGGTTTGCGACGTTTTTTGCGGCGCGATAAAGGAACGCGAAACGTTCCAGCGCCGCAAAAAATGTGGGTGGAGTGAGCCGTGGGAAGGAGCGGCAGACTTTAGTCTGAAGCGACTGACCTAGGCGAACGGAACCCGGAGGGGCTTTAGCCCCGAACCGCAAACCGTATGTTATGCGATGTGCGGTGCCTTACCGGTCAATTTTTTATGTATTGACATATGCTGTATTATAGTATATATTGATACTAGGATCATTTTTTGGAGGAAAATATGGCTTTAGGAATGCAAAACAAGGCAATTACGATAAATTTACCGTCAGAAATCGTTGATTTGGTCGATGATTCTATAAATGATATACAACATGAAATCAACCGATATTTTGCCATAAAATATTATATTCAGTCAAAAATAACCATTGGAAAGGCTGCTGAACTTGCTGGAATGGACAAAGTTAATTTTGAAATTTATTTATCAAAAAATAAAATCCCCATTTCGCTTTTGAGTTATGATGATATTCAAAATGATTTAAAAAAAATTTCAGCCCTCAAAAAAGTAAAGCAATGATAATTATTGCTGATACAGGTCCAATTATATCATTGGCCATAATTGATAAACTTAACTTGCTGTCAGAATTATATGGTGAAATCTATATACCGAATGCAGTATGGGAAGAACTTGTAAAATATGCTGATGTTTTGAATGTTCCCAAAGTCAAACAATTTAAAAATAATATCAGGTATATTAATTCTGAAAATTATTTATCAAATATTATGGATGATGGTGAATCAGAAGCGGTGATTTTATATAAAGAGATGAATGCTGATTCATTTTTAGTTGATGATAAACATGCAAGGGATATTGCAGAATCATTAAATGTCACATGCATTGGAACTTTAGCTACTTTAATTGACGCAAAACGATCCGGCTTAATAAAAGAGATTCGTCCATATTTTCAAAAATTAATAGAAAATGATAGATATTTTTCAACAAATTTATTAAACGATATTTTAGTAAATAATAATGAGGAAATTATTTAACAAAAAAATTGCACCGCATTTCGCATAACAAAGTGTATACGCTTTTCTGCCTTTCGGCAGACTGCAAGAACCCGCTCGCGCGGGGGAGAGTAGGCGGCTCGGCCTCCACACGAACGTTATGTGCAATTTTGCCTGAAATTTATTGTTTGCGAAGGGTACAATACCCCGCTCTTCAGAGCGTTATAGGGGTATTGTACCCTGAGTCAAATACCTTAAAAGCATTGGAAAATTTTCAGAATAGCATGAACGGTGAAGCGGAAAAAGCTGGATTTAACGATCCTGAAGATGTTGTACAATATATAAAATCCCTTAGAAAAGAAGGAAATAACTAAATAGGAGTCACTCAATTTGAGTCAAAATGACTCACTGAGTCATTTTGACACACCTCAAAAAAAGTGCCTGGCACCAGTGCGCTTCCTGACTGCGCCGCTGCCGTTACCTCATATGCGTCAGTCCGGTTGTACACATTCTCCGAGTACAGGAAGGTTGCAGGATTAAAGGCGGGGTTTAATGTTCCCCCGGTCACCGAGAGGGTCGCAAGCCGTGCTACGGAGCTTTGGGTCGTGGCGGTTTTCACGGCGCTGTAGTTTCCGTACAGAGCGTTATCTCCGCTCCCCGCGACTGCCCGTACCCATACGTTGTATATTGTCCCCGCCGAAAGTCCGGTAATATTTGCGCTTGTTGTGTCCGCTCCGGCCACCGGCTGCAATGTAGCCGTGTCCTGATTGGTTCCGGTAGAATAGCGCAGCTCGTAACTTGACGCGCCGCCTACCGCCGTCCCCCAGTTTACGTTTATCTGCTGCGCCACCGGAGTTGTCAACGTTACCGTTGGAACCGCCATCGCCGGGTAATTGTCTATGGTAATCGTGTAAGTCTGCGGCGTTCCTCCCGCCTGGGGCGTTACCGCAATACTTACCGTATTTCTCCCCTTTGCCAAAGTCAGGGGTTTTGCCGTGCCGGACGTTACCGTCCCCTGGGACACGGCGTTCAGCGTCATTGCCAGGGTCCCGCTGTTCTTTGCCGTGGGAGTTACACTATACGCCGCCGCCTGATTATTCAGCGTTACCGTATAGTTATACTGCTCCTCGCTGAAAACAGGATACAAAGCG
>BNVF01000141.1 GCA_025997895.1 Spirochaetia bacterium | reverse complement strand
ATTGGATAATTCGGATGATTAAGAGAAGGAAGATAGGAGACTATTTCTTTAGCAATTTGAAGCCGCTCTACGTTATCCTTTTGTGTAGAAAGGAAAGGAAGAACACGGTATAGATAGAACAAACTATATTGTCCAATGTCAATGTCTGTTTCTATCGTTACTATATCGTAACCATTAGCGTTAAGCAGTGAAACAAAATCCTTGCTACGGCTTAATCGTTCTTCTTCATCTAAGTTCATAACAAGAATTTTTGCGTCCATAGGTAATTGTTTAATCTGCCCCAATAGTACCTGCTGATAATCATACTCATCGGGATTTTGTTCACGCTGCATAGGATAAATTGCCTTTACATCGTTGTAGTAACGGGACATAGAGTTGAATGCAAAATTGAGGTCCCCATTCTTTTTTACATAGAATATGTACGCATCTTGTATTATTTCGTTAAATTCTTCATATTTATGCGCATCTTCACGGACAAACCAATTATAGGCAGCCTTAAAGGGTTCTTTGCCATTATTGAATAGTAAAAAAGTAAAAATTAATAATGCCGCAGAAACAACTCTTAAAATATTGTTAAGCTTTTTAATTTGCTGATATAAAAACAATATAACCAATGAAATAAAAATTGATTGCATAGGATAAAGCAAGAAAACATAACGAGTTGCATGCCATCCCTTAGGCCACAGATGAACAGCTTCTATGACATACAGATCAACAGCCCATGTTAAAACCACCAGCAATATTGCCACGTTTTCGATTTTTATTGAAATACTTGTAAACCATTCTTTGCATTTTAGATTTAGTACTGATAATGATGGCACAGAATTCTTTTTATTTTTTAAATAAATATCATAAACAAAAATCAATATAGCCAAAACGATTGAAAAAAACAAAAACTTTTTTGATAAAACGATGGGGAAAAATCTGTCCTTACAATCAATCATTATGCGATCGATCATTTCAGGAAGATTAAACATTACCGGAATATTGTCGATCGCTCCTTGTGTATGAAAATTACGTGATAGAAATAGTTGTATAAAAATAGGCGGGAAAATAATACAGGCGCTTATAAATGAAGCCAGCGTTGTTAATCCAAACCACAGCCACTTTTTCCATGTCCTAAACGTCAAAAGAAAGAAAAAAACAGTAAGTATAAAACCAGCGGTTAAGATATTAATATTGGTTAATGTTCCAAAAAGTAGTGATAAATATGTACCGATAAGATATTTACTTTTTTGTTCGATAAAATATTTAACCGAATTATAAAAAAGCAAAACCGTGAAAAACGTAAGCATCATATAGAATCTATTATAAATAACTGTATTGAGGGCTCCCATGGAAAAAACATACACTGCCATTACAAGCAATGCCTTCCGTCTTGATTTAAACAGAGTATATGCCAAGAGATATAAAAAAATGCAGGTTGGAATAAAAAGGATAAAATTGACAATAAAGCCATACCATTTTGAATAAGTATCGGGAAAAAGGGAACAAACAGTATTCAAAGCCAGATAATAGAGCGGTGGATTGGATTCATTCCTGGCGATATAATCTATTATTCGGCTATATGCAAAACGTTCATCTGTTTGAACGGTAATATGATCCCGCAATGTTTTTGCTGAAACCCAAGTGTCTTTGTATTTACCATATATTTCCATATCATCATCGGAATTAGCCAGAGAATATGTCCAGTATTCATCAATGAATGTTTTTGTAGAACGGGCTTCGTTTATAAATATCCATAGGCTGCCTACACTTAAGATAATAGCAAGAATTAAATTTGACCGGGTAAAGTAGTTTCTCATAATTTTCTCCTGAGTTTAATTAATACCAATATAACAGAAATCTTCCTCATTGATTTTATCTCTATATCATTTTTTGGAAAGAATAGTTGTTAAAATGTCTTCATTAGAATATGTGCTAAAGAACTTATCATATACTCGCCTGCTTTCTTCTGCCATTTCATTTAGAAGTTCAGTGTTATTAACACATTGTTTGGTTAATTCGGCAACTTGAACAATATTCTCAGTTTTATGATATATTTTCTCTACATCAATTCCTGTACTTGCCGCTTTTGTACAGATAAAAGGACGACCATATGAAAATGCTTCTACAGACTTTATTTTTAAGCCTGATACCATCATATCAGGATTGATATAAAGATCATAATTGGAATAAAAGTCATTTAAATTATCAATCATCCCTAGCATTTTAATATTTGCACCATCAGAATGAACTTCATTACAAATTGATCCCGCCAAATAAAACTCAACTGATGGCATATCTTTTATTAAGCTAATATATTCATGGATAGCCATTATATTCGGTGGGTTGGGAGAGCCCAGATAGGCAATTTTTATTGGCCCGCTATTATAAATATTTGATTTGTATTGTTTTAGGGGCAAATAAGG
>BNVF01000140.1 GCA_025997895.1 Spirochaetia bacterium | reverse complement strand
AACAGCAGGGCTGCGGCAATAATGATCCCGGGACTCATGTTCCGGGGGCGTGTGCGTTTTAACATTAGTGATTCTCCTTATTTTCCGCTGTGCGTAATGTCGCCGTATTACCTCGAAGCTTAACAAGTTTTCCGCAGTGGGGGCAAATAACCACTTGCTCCTCTTTTTCTTTTTCTGTTTTGTGTTCATCCTCGTTTATCTCGTTGATCATGCCGGTGCAAATAATACCCGAAGGCAGCGCCACAAGGCCAACGCCCAATATGGCAAATATACTGCTCAGGAATTTCCCTATGTATGTAATGGGGAACACATCACCGTAACCAACAGTGGTCAGGGTTGATATTGCCCACCACAGAGTCGCAATGATATTGGGGAATTTATCGGGCTGTACCGCATTCTCAAAATAATACATTACCGAGGATGCCAGTATTATCATCACGATAATTACAAACCCGGTCATCAATAATTTGGACTTTTCTTTTTTGATAACCCGTCCAATTAAATTAAGGGAATCACTGTAGCGGTTCAATTTGAATACCCGCAGCAGCCGGAACAAACGCAAGACCCGCAAGAAGCGCAAATCAAAACGAATCAGCAGGGGAAGGTAAAAGGGAGCAATAGCGAGCATATCCAATATCGCCATAGGTGAAAAGATATATTTCAAATACGGATGTTTTGCGGCGGGAAACCTGTCCGGCGCAGTCCAGAGACGGACAAGGTACTCCAGGGTAAATACCGCAACTGACAAATATTCAAAAATCCGCAGAATAAATAACACATTGCTGTTCAGATTATCAAAAGACTCTGCAATTATGGATATTATATTCAGGCAGATTAACACAATGATAACCTTATTGACCACTGCGCCAATAAGGTCATTGTCCCTGGTGTTTTCGATTATCTCATAAAAGCGATAGCGTATAGGTTCTAATTGCTGTGCCATAATTTATTTTCCGCCTTATATGCGGTATATGCACAGCATCCGGCATATATCAATAAAATGCCAAGAATAACCAATCGGATGATAAGATATACCCGGTTTAAGTAGAAAAATACGCCGTCTTTCAGCGCGGCAATTATTGAATGGAGGGTAATCATGCCGTTTTCATTCTTGTGCCGCTCAATGATACTTATCTTGCCTTCAATTTGATTGAACGCCCTGTCCACCTGTTTTTGGTAATAGTCGTTTACAATCCTGTCAACAACGACGATATCTATTGGTATTTCATCCGGCAGAAGAGACCGCACTTCTCTGATTGCCTCCGGTATGAATGAAACAGGGACGCCTTCGGTAATGAGCCGGTTATCAGGAACCTCTTCAACAATGATGCCTTCAATCCATGCGGCTTTTTCTTCTACAAGCTTAGTCGTAAAATTTTTAACGGCGGAGACCGCACATTGCCCCAATACGACAATGATACAGATCATAACGGTAACAACCGAAGTCGTTTTGTTTCTAAATAAAAAATTAGTCATAGTACATCCTCGTTGATGTAAATTTTCGTATCTACGGGGCGTATGGTTTCCTTAATCGACTGTAGCAGCGACGGTTTATATATCAGCAAGTCCCGGTAGTGTTGTTTTTGTCCCAGTTGTTTCAGCACGGATTTTACCAGAAGCCGGGAACAGGGCGCTTGCATATATACTTTGAACGTATCCGGGCGGAATTCCCTTTGGTTCCGGTTAATAAGAAGCGCCATCATCCTTTTTTTTTCATCCCATGCGGAAAAAAGCCTGAAGGAAACCATGAAACATTTCAGAGCGGCAATTATTTGAAAGCACAGAAAAACCCGCGAGATTTTATAAAAAGGCGGCAAAAGAATAAGAATGCCCGATAAAATCAGCAGCAGAGAATAACTGTTCAAATAAAGAACCCTGAAATATTTCATGACATTCCCCCGGCCTTATTTGGCGATAGCCTTATAGAAGGCATCCACAATCTGTTGAGCCCGCGCTTCGTCGGCGCCTTTCAGGAGAATACTGGTTGTTTGAGTATGTCCCTGATAGTAGAAGTAATAGGCAGGGCAGAAAAATCCGCAGGTTGCTTTTTTTGAGTAGCCCGCTTCCATGATGCTGGAAGGAAGCAGGTATTTGACGTGCTTCCCCGTATTGATCACGTAGCACTGAATCTGGTTGTATACCTCAATTACCCGCTTGTCGGTAATGACCACAAAGCCCTTCTTCTTGAACCCAAGAATTGCGGAGATTATCCGCCTGATTGTTCCTATCAACTGCGCGATAGGATTTGAGCTTGTCGCCCACAGTTCCGCTTCCAGTTCCACGATCAGGGTTTCTCCTTCGTTCAGAATGATTCCCGATTGTAATGCTGCCATACAAAAATTCCTTTCCGCTGATGGAAAAACGCGGTAAGCGTTTTATCCCGCCGCAAGCGCGTTAAAAAATATGTTCCCGGTATTTGGAATGTTACACTCCTGAATACAACGTATCCGT
>BNVF01000139.1 GCA_025997895.1 Spirochaetia bacterium | reverse complement strand
GAGGGGGCCGAAGTCCGTCATCGCCAACCCCAAGACCGCCATCCTCGGCGCGGCGGCCCAGTTTGGCGTATTCGGTACCCTGTTCTTTATTTCCGTAGCCAACTACCTTCCCGGCGTAGCCTTTAACCTTAAAGAAGCCGCCTCGGTAGCAATCATAGGCGGCGCCGATGGTCCGACGACTATCTATATAGCGGCCAAGCTTGCCCCCCATCTCCTGGCGACCGTTGCCGTAGCAGCGTATTCCTATATGGCCCTCGTCCCGCTTATTCAGCCGCCTATCATGCGGGCTCTTACTACCAAACAGGAACGGCTTATCAGGATGCGGCAGCTCAGACCTGTATCCAGGATTGAAAAGATTGCCTTCCCGATGGTGGTGTTTGTCCTGACCGTACTGCTCATTCCCGCTGCGGCAGCCCTTATCGGCTGTCTTATGTTCGGTAATTTCCTCCGGGAAATCGGCTGTGTAAAGCGGCTTTCCGATACTGCCCAGAACGAACTTATGAACATCGTATCGCTGTTCCTCTCGCTGGGTGTCGGAAGCCAGATGACTGCCGAGAAGTTTCTTAACCCCAACTCGCTTATCATCGTAGTGATGGGCCTTCTAGCCTTTTCAATTGCCACTGCTTCCGGTCTTCTGATTGCCAAGTTGATGAATGTGTTCCTCAAGGAAAAGATCAATCCCCTTATCGGTTCCGCCGGCGTTTCGGCGGTGCCCATGGCCGCCCGTGTTGCCAACAGGGTGGGCCTTGAGGAAGATCCGGGTAACTTTATTCTGATGCACGCCATGGGCCCCAACGTAGCCGGCGTCATCGGCACCGCCATTGCCGCAGGTGTGATGATTGCAGTGTACGCGGGATAAGGCGGCGCACAGGCTAATTCAAGTAATAGCGAATTAATCTAAAAAAACGGAATCTGCCGGAAGGTGGGTTCCGCTTTTTTTAGTATCAGGCAACGCCGAAAATTTCGGGACTATTGGTATATATCTTTTTATTTTTTGATAAATCAACAACCTCGCCCTAAAGGGCGGGGTATTAAACCCCTCAGCACGAATAAATTTCAAACGGTCTGATCCCGCGCAAGTGGGTTCCTGGAAGAGGCGGGGACCGGGAGAGCATCTAATTCTCTTTCAGCTCATTCAATTCCCGCAGACCCCGCAGCTTCCAGGTGGCTTTCTCCTGAATCTGCCGCACCCGCTCACGGGTAATGCCCAGCAGCTTTCCGGTTTCTTCCAGGGTAAGGGGGCCTTCGCCGGTCAGGCCGAAACGGAGCTGGATGATCTTCATCTCACGCTCGGAAAGCTGGGAGAGTATGTCTTCTATAGTTTCCTGCAAGGTCATGGAGAAGACCATCTCAAAGGGCTCGGGGCCGGAATCATCTTTGATAAGGTCTGCAAGGCGGGTCAGGTTGCCATCGTCCACGATAGTGTCAAGGCTGGTGGTTTCCTGGGAAAATTTGACGATTTCTTTGACCTTGGAAACAGGAACACCCAGGTATTCGGAGAGTTCCTCGTCGCTGGGGTCGCGGCCAAGATCCTGGGTTAGCTGTTTGGCGACAAAGTAACACTTCTTGATGGTGTTGAGCATGTGGATAGGTATGCGTATAACACGGCCCTTGTCGGCAATGCTCTTGATGATAGCCTGCCTGATCCACCAGGTGCCGTAGGTAGAAAAGCGGCAGCCACGGGTATAGTCAAAACGTTCCACAGCTTCAATAAGACCGATGTTGCCTTCGTCTATCAGATCCAATAGCGAAAGTCCCCGGTGCTGGTAATTTTTGGCAATGGAGACTACCAGGCGCAGGTTGGAGTTGATCATCTTGTTTTTGTAAAAGAGCAGGGCGCTGTCCAAAGCGGTCTTTTCTTTTTTGTACCGTTCGGTTTCTTTTTTCCCCTTGCGCTCGGCTTCAACTTCCTGCAGTTTTGTTCTGAGGCTTACAATTTTTGCGCCTATGCTCTGCTCCTCCTGCATGGTGAGGAGCGGAAATTTTGAGATCTGCCTGAAGTACAGCGCCAGAGGATCCGATTCTTTTACAGGTTTGACTTTTTTGGAGTTTTTCAGGGTCGTGGCTTTGGACCGTTTTCTGATCCGTTCAATCCTGGTTTCAGTTGAGTCCGGTGTTACAAGCGTTTTTGGCATACATCACCTCTTTTTTACATTTTTGCCAAAGCTATGCTCTGGGGGCTTTGGCGGGATCTATAGGGGTATTGCTCCGGTATACCATGAAAAAGAGCTGGGGCTTTTCGGAAACCGCGTCAATTCCCAATTTTCCCAGTTCGGTTCCAGGGCCTATCCGGTCCCCTTCCTTTACGGACAGGCTTTCGCAGCCGCCGTATACATACAAATAACCTCCGGTAACCTGTACAATCGCCACCCTGCCGAAACCCCGGTAGGGCCCGGCGGAAATAACCGTTCCCTGGGTCAGACTCTTCACCGGTTCAGAACGTTCACCCCGCACCACCACACCGTACAATTTGCCGGTCATGTAGGCGATCTCTTTGGGCATC
>BNVF01000138.1 GCA_025997895.1 Spirochaetia bacterium | reverse complement strand
ATTCCGGGTTTTAGAGCTGCAAGATGGAAAAAATAGGAATGCTATTAGTATTAATATAAAAAATTATAATAAAATATCATGAACTAAAAATTGCCGACGAGAAAATCATGGTTTTTAGAGGTTGCCTATAATAGTCAAATCAGACAATAAAAAAGAATTGTCTGATATTATTAATTATATTTTAAAAAAAGACAAGGAAAAAAATATGGAAGCACTTTTAGAATTGGCATCAAAAAATAGAAAAATAGTTAAAAATTATAAATTTAATCGAGAGGAGTGTTATGATCGATAAAATATTTGAATTAGTTGGCAAATAATAAATGAAGTTTCAAACACACTATTAAGATATAAATATGAAGAAGCAGAAATAAGAAAATATATAGAGCAATTATGTAAAACATGTACAATACAAGATTTTACAAAAGAAATAGTGTTAACAGCATCTTCATTAAGAGAAAGATATTCACTTTCATTTTGGGATAGTATATTAGTGGGGAGTGCTTTATTTTCAGAATGTAATGTGCTTGTTAGTGAAGATATGCAAAATGGATTAAAAATAGATGGGAAATTATCAATAAAAAATATTTTCGTAAAATAAAATATGGAATACGCCCAACTTCGCATAACCTACAGTTTACGCTTTTCTTCCTTTCGGAAGACTGGGCTTCGCTCCTCGGCCTCCACAAAACCCCAGTCGGGCTACGCCCTTTGTGGTGTTTTGTTCCGGTACATTTTGCCCGCCCTGGTCTTGCTTCGCAAGCCCTTATTTGGGCGGACAAAACGTCGTAAACTTTTCACGGTATACGCATATGGGGTATCCCTCCTATTGCTCCCAATACAGCCTGGGCGAAATGCTACTAGTGGTACCGGGTTTCCACCAGTGGTTGTCGCCTCCGGTACCCGTGCCCCATTGGGGGCTATAGCTGACACAGGGGTTACCACTGCTTTTGGTAAAAGTTGTAGCGCCGGATGGGGGGGTGTATGGGGTGTTTCTGGTAAGTTCATTAAATCCGGCATAAGCCTGGTTTGACGCTGACGCGGCGCTGTCCCAGTAACAGTCGGTGTAACTGTTGTATAACAGACCTGCCAGTCCGCCTATCGGTGAGGTTCCCGGGTCGGTTAACGGGGCACTTACAGAGCCAATATTGTAACAGGCGGTGAAGAGTGCGAAATTCGTTTGTCCCGTTAAACCGCCTGTACAAGAGCCCGCTTGGTCGCCTAAGTTGGTTACCGTGCCTGTGTTGTAACAGGCAATGATGGCCGCAGTGTCTTGATTCATTCCCGTTATGCCACCAACCATGGCATCGACGACGCTTATGTTGCCGGTATTATAGCAAGCTATAATACTTCCATTTGTAAAATATCCCACTATGCCGCCGCTAAGAGGGCCGTAACCGCCGGAGCCTTGAACATCACCGGTATTGAGACAGGCGGTAATGTTGCATGGATTACCCGCTGGATAAGTAGTCCCCAGTATGCCGCCAACAAAGCGGCCCCTTATGGATGCAGCGTTGGAACAGCCGGTTATTTCTTGTGTGAAGGAAGAAGCGCTACTATACACTCCTCCCGCTATGCCGCCGACATTGCTTCCCACTGTACCGCCGATCCAGTTATAGGTCCCTGTACTCGAAACACTTCCGCTCGTTATGTGTACATTCTGAATTTTTCCACCGTTTGACAGAATCCCAAACAGCCCTGCAAATAGTAGATCTGAGCTGTTAATATAGAGGTTGGCAATTTTTTTGCCGGCGCCGTCAAAAACGCCGGTAAAACCGATCGTTTCTCGGGTGGTGGGTCCTATCGGCGTCCAGTTCTGGGTCCCGCCCCCGCTGTCACCCAGAAGGTCCAGATCGCCTTCCTGCGCATAGCTGCCTCCCAGATTAGCGCTGATAAGCTGGAACTCGGCGTAGCTGCCTATGGGGATAAAACCACCCGAAGCAGGGCGGAGCTGTACCTGACCGGTGGCGTCTATTTCCAGGCTGATGTGTTCAAGGTCATTACGGCCTATCAGAATGGTCTGGGCCGGGGTAGTATCATCCGCCTGATAGGTGGTGATACTCCTGATAACCTTGTTGCTGGGAGGCGGGTCTGTAGCTAATGTACACCAGACACGGGAGCTGGGGTCGTCGTTGCGCAGTACCCTGTCATCGATGTGGGGGGTATAGAGTTTATAGGCGAGGGTTATCTTCCGGTCCGTGGGATAAGCGCCGCTGATTTCGATGGCGATGTGTCTTCGTACATTGATGGTAAAATCCTGGGTGTAGTCGCTTGGACTCGTCCCGTTGGTAATGGTAGCTCTCACGGTAACCGTTTCTGTGCTGGGAAAGAAAACGACGCCAGGGGTAGTGTTGAGGGCGGTGGTTAAGATTTTTCCGGTTACGTCCATAGCAGCAAAAGTGATGCCGGAGGTGTTGCTCACGACGCTCCAGGTGATGTTCTTGTTGGTGGCGTTGACGGGGGAAACCGTACCGCTCAGGTTCAGCGTACCTTCTGACATGCTGGTCGGCACATTGCTAATGCCCGTTACCGCTACAATGGGGGGCGGGGTTACGGTGATTACAAAGGGCTTGTAGTAGGGATAGCTTGC
>BNVF01000137.1 GCA_025997895.1 Spirochaetia bacterium | reverse complement strand
TGCATAATCCGGCCGCATTTGAACACGAAATCCGAAACACTTGAACAAAAATCCGAAAATATTTGAACACTCGTCCGGTCGGATTTGAACACAAATCCGGAAACACTTGAACAGTAATCCGGGAACATTTGAACACTCGTCCGGTCGGACTTGAACACAAATCCGGAAACACTTGAACAGTAATCCGGCGCATTTGAACGGCCTGCCCTCCGTATTCCACAATGCTCTTACCAAGATTTTAGGAGCATGAAGATGAGGAGATTTGCTATGGGCAAAATCAAGGAAATCCTGAAGTACAGTGCAGCAGGATTAAGTCAGCGGGAAACAGCGGCAGCAACCGGCGCCTCCTTGGGAACGGTGAACACCGTTCTTTCAAGAATCAAAGAGGCCAACATCAAAGATCCGCTGGCCCTCAAGGAACATGAGTTGGGGGCCATTGTGTACCCGACACCCCGAATCACAGGGGGACATACTCGAGCAGGAAAGCGGCCTGAGCCTGACATGGATTTCATCCAACACGAGCTACAGCGGCCCGGGGTTACCCTGAACCTGTTGTGGGAGGAATACAAGGCGGTCCATCCCGATGGATACGGGAGGTCACAGTTCTGCGCCCGGTATGTAAAGTTTCGCAAAGAAAACGAAGTGTATATGCGGAAGGTCTACAAAGCAGGGGACCAAATGATGGTAGACTGGGTTGGCATGACCATGCAGTATACCGACCGGAAGGGCGATTCGCATAAAGTTTACTTCTTTGTGGCCATACTGCCTGCCACATCCCTGATCTATGCCGAGCCGTTTTTGGATATGCGGATGGAGTCGTGGATCGAAGCGCACATAAATGCGTTTGAATATTTCGGCGGGGTACCCCGGCTTCTTATACCGGATAATCTCAAGAACGCGGTAAGCCGGGTGAGCCGTCACGAAAGTGAGCTTAACAAAACCTATGTAGAAATGGCACGGTACTACGGGACGGCAGTCCTCCCTGCCCGCCCCTATGAGCCTCGGGACAAAGGGCCTGTTGAAAACGCCGTGAAGATAGTGGAGTATAAAATTATCGCGATGCTGCGTGACCGCCAGTTTCATTCCTTCTCTGAATTGCGAAAGGAAGTAATGGTCGCTCTTGAACGGGTGAATACCATGGCGTTTCAAAAACTGCCATATAGCCGGAAAGAACTGTTTGAGAAAACCGAGAAGCAGACGCTCAAAGCGTTACCGCCTTCACGGTATGAAATGGCCGTTTTCAAAATGGCCAAGGTCAATTTCGATTACCATGTCCAGTACGAAGGTTTTTATTACAGCGTGCCCTTTCACTATGCCCATAAACAGGTCGAAATTCGCGCTACAACACACACAATTGAGGTACTTTGTGAAACAGAACGCATTGCTGCCCATTTGCGTAATTACGATCCATCCAAGCGGTATACCACCTGTTTTGACCATATGCCAAAGAAACATCAGGCCATGGCAGACTGGACCCCTGAGCGTTTCAGGAATTGGGCGGCGAAGATCGGGCCTGATACCGAAGCCTATATCGTTTCCCTCATGGAAGCGCGGGACCAGCCGGAACAAGCATTCCGCACCTGTACCGCTATTCTTCACCTGGCCGATACTGCCCCGGCTCAGGACATGGAGAAAGCGGCGAAGCAGGCAAAGCAGATGCGGGCCTACAGCTATAAATCTTTTGAGATACTCCTTAAAAGAATTGGCAGGGAAACACTTGCGCCTATCCAGCATGAGAATATCCGCGGCGCGCACTATTACGGGGAGGATAACCGTGCTTGATAAAACAACACTGAACAAATTGCATGAACTGCATCTTTCGGGAATGGCCGCAGCCTGGGTCAGGCAGCAGGAAGAAGCTGTTGAAGATATCCCCTTTGATGATCGCTTCGCGCTTCTCGTTGAAGCGCAGTGGCTTGAGAAAAAGAACAGCCGCATAGGGAGGCTTGTGTCCCAGGCAGCCTTCCGCTTTCCCGCTGCAATTGAGAATATAGAGTGGCAGGGCAAGCACGGCATTACCAGGGCAGACATCCTTCGCCTTGCCGAAGGTTCTTTTGTCCGTAAAAAACAAAATATCATTCTGTCCGGCCCTACCGGCATCGGCAAAACCTACATTGCAAGCGCCTTGGGCCGGCATACCTGCAGCCAGGGAATAGCAGTCAGATATTTTCGTGTGCCGGATCTGCTCCTCAAAATTGCTGATGCCCGGCTGGAAAACCATTACACCGCATTCAGAAAAAAAATTACTTCGGTTCCTTTATTGATCCTGGACGATTGGGGCCTGCGAAGCTTCACCCTCGAAGAAACCCAGGAGTTGCTTGAGCTTTTCGAATCGCGTTATGATCGATCCTCAACACTCTTTTGCGGACAACTCCCCCCTTCTGCCTGGCATGACCTTTTCCCCAACCCAACCTTGGCTGATGCCATCCTCGACCGTGTTATTCATAACGCGGCCAAGTACGCTATCTCAGGGGAGTCCATGCGGAGAGTCCTGGCTGAAAGAAAAATGGAGCCATAGAAAAATCAAGAAGCGTCTTCGACGCACCGCTGTTTTCGTGGCATATTCTTTATCCTGTGCTTGCAAGTTTTGCAGGCATGGGATATTCTCACTTCGGAGCGGCAGCTGTTCAAATGTTGCCGGATTCATGTTCAGATAAAAATGGATTTAGTGTTCAAGTTAGCCGGATTTTGCA
>BNVF01000136.1 GCA_025997895.1 Spirochaetia bacterium | reverse complement strand
ATAACGCAGAGCGGAAACCCAATTCTAACCGGAATTGGAACCTTTACGGTAAACAGCGCCGAAGCGATAACACTGGATGCGCTTAGCAATAAAGTACCAAAATTGGAAATAACCGGTGCCAGTGGAGCGGTGGCGTTCAAAAATGATAGTCAGGATTTGGACATAGCGGGTATTGATAATATAAATGATTATCCGGTAACTATCACCACCACAACCAGCGGCAATATAACGCAGAGCGGAAACCCAATACTAACCGGAACCGATACATTTACAATACACAGCGCCGAAGCGATAACTCTGGATGCGCTTAGCAATAAGATACCAAAGTTGGAAATAACCGGTGCCAGTGGGGCGGTGGCGTTCAAAAATGATAGTCAGGATTTGGACATAGCCGGGATCAATGCGGGAAACAATGATGTAACAATCAATGTTACCGGAACAACAAACGACGCGATCAATGTTACCGGTGCAATTACAAACGCCGGTACGGTGGCCCTGACATCTGCTGCTGCCCAAGATATAACTATAGGTGCGGCGATCTCAAATATCGCTCGCCTTGAGTTGGTAGCCGGAACAAGCGCTTCTCCTGGAAATGTAACAATAAATGCAGATATAGAAGTAACAGACAATGGAGCAGAAGGGAGCGGAGCGGCTATTTATGTCAGCGCAGAGACTTTTGAAGGAACAGCACCCATTACCATTAAGCCCGGCACAACCGGCCAACTCTGTCTGTATATAAATCTTATGTTATACACCGGCGATGTTGACGGAGACCGTTTTCACTTACACCCCTGGAACAAGGATCATGTAATTTATCGGAATGGATCAGATGACGGAAGTCATGGCATTATCACGGGTACTTATTTATACATTCAATCAGATTTGGATATTGGTGCAACTCTTAATGCCTCTGCGGGTACGAATGGGAATATTTATATCATTGATGTAGGCGATACATCCTCTGATCCTTCTTACTCCAGAAATGTTACGTTTAATAATGAAGGAAGCAGCAGTACCGATATCGGCTTTATTGAGTTCCGGGGTATCTACGGATCAAGCGGCGCTCTTCATCTCGCGCCTGGTACCGGCGGCGTCCGGCTATTAGATGCTGATATAACGCTTACCGGCGCAGGCGCGACAGGGGCATTTAATACCAACGACACCAGGCTTACCCTTGGCGCAGGTAGTCCGGTTCCAGCGAGTTCAACAGAAAAAATCAAAGCTGCCAGTATTACTCTGGGTAGCGGTGTGTATGCTGCCGGAATCAGCGGCGTTAATACGCTTACCCTTGACGCAACAAGCGCGGGGGGCACTATCACTATTATCGGTACCATGGGGGTAAGCGGACTTTATTTGGGCGATATAACTATTGTAACCGGCGCCGCAGATTTTAGTACCACCAGCACGGTATTTGCAAAAAGTTTTACCCAGAATGCGGGAACAGCCATTTTTAGAGCAGCCCAGGCCTACTCCGGCGTCAACATCGCTAATTACGCTTTCCAATTCACCGGAACCAATCTGACTGTAGGTACAGCCACAACGCATACCCTGACCACTGCCGCCACGAATGGCCCGGTACAGATAAACAACAGCGGAACCTTTACCCTTAACGGCGACGTTACCGCGACTGGCGCCTTTACCCAAATAGGTGGCGGAAACAGCGCACTTACCGCGAATATCATCACCACCAATGGTACAGCGGCCAATGCGGCTATCAGTTTTGCCGGGCCTGTTACTATCGGCACAAATGTTACCCTTGATTCCAGTGCAGGTGATGGCGATATCAATTTTGCTTCGAATATAACAAGGACAGGTGCCATTACAGACATACTTACCCTGATTGCGGGAACCGGCGATATTTCGGTAACTGGGCAGGTAGGCAGCTACCCCCCAACCCCGTTTGGAAATATTACCGTAACCAGCGCCCTTAATGTTACTTTTTCAAGTAACGTGTATGCAAATAGCTTTACCCAGTTAGACGCCGCCGCGACAGGGACAACAACATTCAGTTCAACCCAACGTTACACAGGTATTAGTAGTGATAGCGTACATGCCTTTAATTTTAACGGAATAAACCTTACTATGGACGCTGTACCGTTAGTTGGCACGATGCGAATAAACAACAGCGGAATCTTTACCCTTAACGGTGACGTTACCGCGAATGGCGCCTTTACTCAAACAGGCGGCGGAAGCAGCATACTTGCGGCGAGCATCACCACCACCAATGGTACTCCCGCAAATGCGGCAATTACTTTTAATAACCCCATACAACTGGCTGCCGCAACGGTTAGTCTGAATTCCTCTGCTGGCGGTGGAGATATTTCCCTTTTCGCAACCCCCACAACCGTAACCCGTGATGGTACGGCGGGAGGGGCAATCGTTATTAATGCCGGTACCGGCAATATCACCGTCAGCGGTGATATGGGGCAGCCGGGAACAAGCCTTGGAGCCATAACGGTGTCCAGCACAACCAATGCCGCTTTCGGTGGAGCTGTTTATGCCGCCAGTTTCACCCAAGACGCCGGAACCGGAACTACCGAATTCAGTTCCACTCAGGATTATACCGGCGCTATTACCATTGCAAGCGCAAATAATTACACGGCGACCGGCGCGGTTACCGCCGCCAGTTTTACCCAGACCACCGGAACCGGAACTACCGAATTCAGTTCCACTCAGGATTATACCGGCGCTATCACCATTACAAGCGC
>BNVF01000135.1 GCA_025997895.1 Spirochaetia bacterium | reverse complement strand
TACCGCCGAACAGCGGGTGCTGGGACGTATCGCCCTGTACGTCAGTCTCAAAAAAAAGCGCCGCGTTACAGGTCGGCCCCTTACCCTGGTGGTGGCGGGCTGCATGGCCCAGCGTATGGGTGAAAAACTCAAAGAGCAATTCCCCGAAGTGGATTATGTGATGGGAACCGCCGGTCGTTCCATGTTTCCCCTTATTCTGGAAGCGGTTGAAAAAGCCACCTCTGTTGCGCATAACGGAAATGCAACGGGTGGCATAAACGGTGCTGCTGTTGCGCATAACGTCGTACAGACTGAGACTTTTCCTGAGTTAGCTGAAAAGGCGGTATTCTCCTTTTCGGCATCTCATCTTGAGGAAGGTCAGTTCCGCAGTTTTGTTCCCATCATGCACGGCTGCAACAATTTCTGCTCCTACTGCATTGTGCCGTATGTGCGGGGCAGGGAAATCTCCCGTGATCCCCGGTTGATAGCCGAAGAGATACGGCTGGTGGGCGAGCGGGGAGTGCGGGAGATCACCCTGCTGGGACAAAACGTGAATACCTACCGCTGGCAGGGCGAAGGCCCGCTGGATTTTTCCGGCCTTTTGCGTCTGACTGCCGCAGAGGCCGCAAAAAGTGGGGTCAGGCGGGTGCGCTTTCTTTCGGCAAACCCCAAAGATTTTTCCCCGGAAACCATACAGGTCATGGCGGAAAACCCGGTCTTTTGCCGCCATTTGCACCTCTGCGTCCAGCACGGCTCAAACCGTATACTTGCGGCCATGAACCGGGGCTATACCAGAGAGCGCTACCTGGAACTGGTTGGGAAAATCCGCGCCGCCATACCGGGAATCAGCCTTTCCACGGACATTCTGGTGGGTTTTCCCGGCGAGACCGAAGCGGATCTGCAAGAGACCCTGGATCTTATGGAAACAGTGCAATTCCATTACGCCTATATGTATCATTATAATCCCCGTGAGGGAACCGCCGCCTATACACTGCCCGGCAGAATCAGCGAGGAAGTGAAACGGGAGCGGCTTTCCAGGGTCATGGCCCTGCAGGAAAAACACACCGCTGAATTGCTCAAAAGGAGAATTGGCTCCCGTGAACAGGTTTTAGTAGAGGGAATCTCCCGTAAAAATGCCGATGAATTAATAACCCGTACTGAAAGGGATGAAATGGCCGTGGTGAGCGGCCCGGTCTCCCTGATAGGCTCCTTTGTTGAACTCACCCTTTCGGGCCTGCGGGGGAACACATTTTTCGCTCAAGAGAGGTTTCATGAAACTTGCGAAACTTTCGTTTCGCCTCATGTTCGATTATAAAACGCGGCGCTACCGCCGCATTAAAGAGAGGTTAAGCCCATGCCCTGGCGTTTAATAGGATTCATCATTATTTTTGCCATCTTCCTCGTTTTTATTGCCTTTAATCTGGGCAATAAATGCGATATCAGCTTTGGTTTTAAAACCTTTACCGAAGTGCCGGTATTTTTGACCGCCTTTTCCTCGTTTATTGTCGGAATGCTCTGCGCCCTGCCTATCGCGATCAAGTCGAGACGGAAAACCGGAAAGGAAGCAGAGCCGAAGCCCAAAAAGAAGGGGGGGGAAAAGCTTGAAGAGATTGTCCCGGAAGGCAGCGGTTTTTCAGATAACGGGCCCTATGGGATTAATTAACGATACTCGGGGGCCGTTTTTAACCGGCTGTCTGCGACTGCTGTGTACCCTGTGCCTTGCGGGGGGAGCGTCCCTCTTTGCCCAAAACGCCCAGCCGGGTATACCCGCAGGCGCCGAGATACAAAACCTTGAGCGCGCCGCCGCCAGGCCCGGCATCTCCGGCGCGGAGCGGCATGACGCCCTGGTCCGCCTTGCCCGTCTGCGCCAGCTTTCAGGAGACCTTGAAAGCGCCGCCAAAAACTGGCTTGATGCCGCCGAACAGGACAAGAGCGACGACAATGCCCTGACTGCCGGCGCTTTTTGCCTTGCCGCTATGGGCGAGTGGGAGCGGGCAGCCGCAGCCCTGCGCCCCCTGCTGCAGGCAGGCCGCCCCGGCCCCGCGCTGCTGCGTGCCCGCTACCTGGACGCCTGTCTCAAAGCCTGGGGTTCCGGCACGCCGGGTTCCGGCACACCGAATTTCGGCACGCCGGGTTCCGGCACACCGAATTTCGGTGACGCCGCTTATTTAAGCGCCCTGGCGGACAATACCGAATATACCGAACTGAAAAGCGAAATCTTTTACACTCTCTGGAAAACCGCCGCCGCAAACCCCGGCCTTTCCGGTACCGCAAGTGCCGAAACCTGGAAACAGCGTCTCCTTGCCGAATTCCCCCACAGCCCCGAGGGCCGCATTGCCGCCCCGGAAACCGCCCCGGCGATAAGCGCCAGCCCCGCCCTCTCTGGCTCCTCCTGCCGGGCCGCGGCGGTTTTTCGCTTACCCAGGCGCCTGCGGCAACTGCCCCAGTCGCCGCAGTTACCCCCAATGCGGCAAGCACGGCAAGTGCAAGTGCCGTCGGCAGAGGAAGTGCCGGCGGCAGCGCAAGTGCCGTCGGCAGCGCAAACGCAGGCGCGGCAGTTCCTGGCAATCCAGGGGCCGCTCCCGCAGCCGCAAGGCCCGCCCCGGCCGGTACTCAGTCCGGGGCTGCAAGTTCCGGCGGCGCGGTGCTGCAAACCGGTCTGTTCAGCCGAGAAGCCAATGCCCGGGCACAGATGGATCGCCTGAAAAGCGCCGGCTTCTCCCCTGTCCTGATTC
>BNVF01000134.1 GCA_025997895.1 Spirochaetia bacterium | reverse complement strand
TGACAACTTCGCCGAGCGTTTGCGCAGCCTGTTTTCCGGCTTCGGTGGCGGCTTTGACGGCGGCGACATCGCCAGTGACGCAGACGGTCACGAGCGCGTTGCCGACCTGGGTCATCGGGCCGACGAGTTCTACATTGGCGGATTTGAGCATGGCATCCGTCGCTTCGACGAGTGCAACCAATCCGCGGGTTTCGATCATTCCTAGTGCTTGTTGGGCCATAATGTTAGTGTGGTTTGAGGTTGAAAAATTAAGGGGTTGAAATTTTTGCCCACGCGTTGCGGGCGATGATGATTTCTTCGTTCGTGGGGATCACCCAAACGTCGATTTTGGAGCGCGAGGTGGAGATTTTCGTTTCCGTGGCGCGAGTGACGCGGTTCAAATTGAGATCAATTTCCAGTCCGCAAAAGTCGAGATTCGCGCAGACGGCTTCGCGCAAAAAAGATTCGTTTTCGCCCATCCCGGCGGTGAAAATAAGAGCGTCGGCACCGTTGAGTTCCACCAAAAATTGCCCGATATATTTGCGAATGCTGCCGACCAAAACATCCAGGGCAATTTGCGCATTCGCGTTGCCATTTTCCGATGCTTCCACGATGTCCCGCAAGTCGCCGCTCGGCAGGCCAGACATGCCTTTCAGCCCCGCTTCCGTGGTCAGCGCTTTTTCCACGGCATCAATGCCCAGACCTTGATCCCGAGCGAGATAGATCAGCGCGAAGACATCAAAATCCCCCACACGATTATTCTGTGGCAACCCACTCTGCGGAGTCATTCCCCAGCTAGAATCAATGGCCAATCCGTCCCGCACCGCAGCAATAGAAGAGCTGCCGCCGAGGTGGCAAGAAATGAGCCGCAACCGCTCGCGCCCCAGCAATTCCGCGCAACGTTGGGTGACATAACGGTGGCTCGCTCCGTGGAAACCATGGCGGCGAATTCCGTAGCGCGTTTCCCACTCCAACGGCACGGGATAACGGCGATTGTGCGCGGGGAGCTGATCGTAAAAAGCGGTCTCGAATGTGCCAATACAAGGCAGCTCCGGGTGCGCAGCGCGAAAGCTGCGGACGGCGGCAATGTAAGGCGGATTGTGCGCGGGAAGCAGCGTATTTACTGCCTCCATCGCCTGCAAAACGCGCTCGTCCATCACCTGCGTGCCAGAAATTTCCTGCGCCATCACGGGCTTAAAACCGACCGCCGCCAAGTTGGAAAAACCGCCGAGCCGTTCCTCCAACCAACGAATTGCCGCCGCGTAATCCGGGAAAAACCCCGCGCCTTTTTCCGCCGGAAAATCGCCCCGCTGGAAACTCCAAATCGACTCCGCCGCGCCAATCCGCTCCACCCCTCCTCGCGCCAAAAGACGCTCCGCCGGCATCTCCAACAAGCGGAACTTGAAAGAGGTGCTACCGATGTTGGCAACGAGGATTTGGTTGGGTTTCACGGTTTTCGAGAGGGATTTCTTATTTCCCCGCAGCGGCCTTTTTGAGCGTCAAAAATCCGCCCAATTTCGCCAAGTTTTCATCGGGACGCGGGATCACATGCACGGCCACCACCTCGCCGATGGCATTCGCCGCCACCGCCGCAGCTTCCACCGCCGCCTTCACCGCCGCCACATCACCGCGAATAAACACGGTCACATTGCCCGAGCCGACTTTCTCCCAGCCCAGCAGTTCCACATTCGCGGCCTTCAACATCGCGTCCGTCGCTTCAAACTGCGCGACCAGGCCTTTCGTTTCAATCATTCCGAGTGCTTGTCCAGCCATAATAATTTCTTTTCTTGTAAGGGTTTACGTTTGGGTTAAGCCGTGAAAAATTTAATTAATTCCACAGCAGGCCGAGCGATCACATGCGCGGCAACCAAGTTGCCGACACGTTCCGCCGAGGTTTTACCGGCATCAACAGCCGCTTTCACGCTGCCGACATCGCCTTTGACAATAGTGGTAATCAGGCCGCCGCCGATTTGGATCGACTTGACCAGTTCCACATTTGCGGCCTTCACCATGGCATCGCTGGCTTCCACCAGCCCCACGTAACCGCGTGTTTCGATTAGTCCGATTGCTTCGCTCATATTGTATTTAGTTGGGTTGAGTTGAATTGAGAGGGGTTATTTGTGAAATTTTCGAAAACCAAGTATGCTGGCGCCTGCTTTTCCAACACAATCATGCAGCATAATTTGGAGTTTTGTTTCTTCGTTCATGGCTACTTTAAAATCTCCACTTTTTCCGCACGATCTAAGTTGCAGGCGTTTGCTTCGTCGGTGTCGATGTGGACTTCTAGTTTGAAGGCGGGGTCAACGCGGACGATGAGGTCGTCGAAACGCGTGGTGCAGCCATCGGCGGTGACTTTCAGCGTGACGCAGTCGAGGTGTTTAACGCTGTAGAATTGGGCGTCGGAGGGGGACATGTGGACGTGCCGGGCGGCGCGGATGATGCCGTTTTTCATCTCCAGCATCCCCTTTGGCCCCATGACGTAGCCGCCGGGCGTGCCGTCGATATCGCCGGACATGCGGACGGGCAACTCGATGCCAAGCTGCACAGCATCGGTCGTCGCCAGCTCGATTTGCGTGAGGCTGCGACACGGCCCCAAAATGCGCAAATTGGGGATAATCCGCCGACGCGGGCCGACGAGCGTGACGGTCTGCTGCGAGGCGAATTGCCCCTCTTGGTAGAGCCATTTGTGCACCGTCAACTGGGCACCCGCGCCGAAAAGCGTCTCCAAATTCTCCGGCGA
>BNVF01000133.1 GCA_025997895.1 Spirochaetia bacterium | reverse complement strand
GGACGCTATTATGGCGGTTAATCCGCAAGGCATACGTTTTGTAAAAGTCGAAGATTTTAATATCGGCTCGGCGTTTGATTAACAAAAACATTAATTTCACAAAAACATATTTTATAAAAAAAAATAATTATATAGTACGCCCCCCACTTCACATAACAGGATTGTATACGCTGCGCCCGCAGTAGCGGGCTTGGCTTCCATAAAACCGCAGTCGGCCTACGGCCTTTGTGCGGTTTTATTCCAGCACATTTTTGCGGTTGCTGGAAACCTACGGTTTCCTTTATCGCAACCGCAAAAACGTCGTATACAACCGGAACGTTATGCGAAATGGCGGCTAAGATGGTTGGAATTATTCTATAAAAATATTTTAAAAAATTGCTTGACAAAACAATTCGCCCAAACGGAAAACCAAACGATCTTCCAACGGTATTTTTGATAAAACTTTTTCATCCAATATTATCTTTTGTATCATTTCGACCATATCCAATACGTCTTTTGTATAAACCGATTTTTCTGTATCCAAACATTCGAGATAGTTGTAGATATGCAAAAAATAGTAATGGTCGTAAATGTCTTTGTTTTTGGGATTTGCAATAGTAGCTGGTATCAGTTGAATGCCTTTGACATTCAACGGCGACAGGGCTTGATATATCTTTTCGGAAACAATACCCCAACCACCGTGTACTAAATAATCAACCATATTTGGTTTTTTGGGATACGGCGTACGAAACTCAAATTCTATCAAACTAATTTCATTCAAAGGATATGGCATTTCCAAATCCAAATCTACATCCAAATCCGAATCGGGATTTACGATTAGGGTAGGCGTTGAACTCCCAATGATTGGGAATGGTAAATAATAATCAAATTCGTTTTCCATTTTAGACCCCTTTTCTATTGTTTTATCCATTTTATCACATATTTCTTAATTTGTTAAGTCTTTTTTCAATAATATTTTTACAATATTTTACACAAATTTTAGCCCCCCATTTCACATAACGTGAAAGCTATACGACGTTTTTGCGGTTGCGATAAAGGAAACCGTAGGTTTCCAGCAACCGCAAAAATGTGCCGGAGAAAAAACGCACAAAGGCCAAAGGCCGACTGCGTTTTTTCGTAGGCCAAGCCGCTACTGCGGCGCAGCGTATAGCGTATGTTATGTGCAGTTGGTTTTGCTTTTATATTTTCATTTTAATAACTCCATGGCCTTTTGATATATTTCTTTTATTTTATCCAATTTTATTTCTCCCTCATTAAACCTAAGGCAGAAATTCATTTTATTATTTACTGTAATTAACCCAACTGTTAATAAATTGGCGGGAAATGCCGGTCCAATAAATTGTATGTCTTTGACTTTAATATTTTCATAGTTTTTAAATTCATGCCGTCCTAAATTTGAAATACCCAAGCCTTTGTTTTCCAGTTGTTCACCAATTAATTCAGCCAGTTTTTTTGCTATTGAGTGATCAAAATTGCCATAAGCCGCAAACATTATTACTTCTATCAAGTCCTTATCAAATTCATTGAGAAAATGTATAACCAAATGTCTGTTTTTGGCATTTAGTAATTGTGCTTTTAATATTGACGCAATACTATTTGCATTTGCGATAAAACCATTGACCGGATCATAATTTATCTTTGCAGATATACCGGTAACATAATTTCCCATAGAATTATTTGGTTCCGACACCAATTCATTGCGTATATTTGCCGCTACTCCAAGACGTAGTTCCTTTGACCCAAGTATTTCCATTAGTGCCACTGAAAATGCTGATGAGATAAGTTCATTTACTGTTAAGCCGTTTGATTTGCTTTTTTCCAGTAATTTTTTTACGCTATCTTCTTCCAGTGAAACTATAAAAAAATTGGGACTGTATTTTTTTCGATACCCTTCAAAAAAAGTTACATAATCTTTTTCAGAAAAATGAGAACGGGTTTTTCTCCATTCCATGTTTAGCCATTGTGCATAGTCCTTTGTCGATTGTTCCAGAAGAACCGTTTCTTTAAAATATTTTTCATATGGTTCAGACGGCGGTATCTGAGGAGTTATGTCAATTTTATTATCCAATGCCAATACTATGTCCTTAACTAAATTTAAATAACCTATGCCGTCTCCAATAATATGATGCCCCAATATAACTATTTCTGTATCTTTGCCAGTGATTACACAAAATTTAGCCAATGACCCTTTAAGGAAATCAAATGGAATATTATCTGTTTTTTTATACCATGTTTGCCAATCCATTTCATTTGATTTAAAATATTCAATGCCAATGGAACAGTTTTCAATAAACCATGCGTTATTGTCATTATCCATTTCAATAGAACAATTTAATAGGGGGTGTTTTATGCAAGCCTTTTTTAAGGTCTCTTCAATAGTTTCTTTATCAAAAGTCCCTTCAATTATTACTCTAAAACATACATTAATGCTGGGAGAACGTAAATGCAACCGTTCATTCATTATTAGTATCTTATTCATTACATATCCTCCATTTCCATAAAATTTACTTTATCATATTCATACAAATTTTGTCAATAGTATTTTCAAAAATTTCAAAACCAATTGCACATAACGTTCCGGTTGTATACGACGTTTTTGCGGTTGCGATAAAGGAAACCGCAGGTTTCCAGCAACCGCAAAAATGTGCCGGAGAAAAAATGCACAAAGGCCGTAGGCCGACTGCGTTTTTTCGTAGGCCAAGCCCGCTACTGCGGGCGCAGCGT
>BNVF01000132.1 GCA_025997895.1 Spirochaetia bacterium | reverse complement strand
CGCTCCATCCCCGGCTGCGCCGGGGACGCTTCGCGCCCCTCCAATCCCTTGCGCACCCTCCGCCTTCCCTGCCGGCAGTGCCACTCCTCAAGAATTTAACCACAAGCTGCCCTACGGGCAGCACCTCACGGACAACACCGGAACGTTTCCCCAATTTCGGTGGCACCAGTGCGCTCCCTCAAAAACAGTGCCTGGCACCGTTTGCAGTGCCCGGCGCCGTTTGCACTCCCTTCTCCCTACTGCTAATAATCGTTTGGCGAATTGCCTGTAATACCGCTCCTATCAAAGTCGCTGAAGTCGGTATACCAACCAGAAGCAGCATAAATACCCCCACGAGTACCACCTGTATTATTACGAATAATGGTAGCGGCTGTTGTCCGAACCGGTTTACCATTCGTAAACACCCCGCCGCCCCAACTGCCCACGGTATTACCTTCTACTGTTATGGAAGATAAATTTATATAAGTACCTTGGTCTTGATAAATATAAAGGCCGCCACCATAATTGGTTGCCTCATTATTTCTGATTATCGCGCCAGTAACATTAAGCGCTGTGCTGTTTGTATTAGTCACATATACACCCCCCCCACTGGCAGACGAATAATTATTTTGAATTATAGCGCCGGACAAAGAGCCGCCATTATTGTTCTGGGCAAAAATACCGCCGCCCTGTACGCCGCTGCTCTTGTTGTTCCGAATAATCACGCCCGGACGGAAATACGCAGTAAAAGCACCTAGTATCCTGACTGCCGGGCCTTTGGCCTCTATGTTGTCGCCGTCAATAATAAGTGTGCCCGAATCCCCGCTGGTTGATGCTCTGTTGAAGTTGAAAGTAAAACTCGGGCTTTGAAAATTAATAATAGGGCCATTGGTAGCGCTGCCGGAACCGGCAAAAGTGCGCTTCAATACCGCCGTTGCGCCCGGCGCGGCGCAAATCATTCCGGCGGCGGTAAGATTAATAGTAGCGTTTATCGGGTACTCCCCCTCGGCGAGGAATACATTGTTGTTACAGGCGCTAAAAGCTTCGCCCATATTTGCGTAATAATCAAAGGCGGGATCTGTTGACGACCCCGAACCAATCTTGACGCCGTTGCGGCGCACATTGATACGGTAGGTTTTCGTATAATACGGGTGGGGCGCGGATACCTTCAGTTCCACGGGCCTTTCAAAAACCGTATTTGCCCCGCTGGCATTGGTAGTTCCGTTGCTCATGGTAACAACGCTTACCGCCGTGGCAACGCCGGAAGGCACTGTGGTGGTTGTTCCGTTGTTGCCCGAAGCGGTTATGGTAGAGCCTGCCCTGCTTGCCGTTGCCGTTATGGTAACCGCCGGCGTCAAGTTGGAATATTTGATACGGGGTAGGTTGTATTGTAAAACAGAAGTGGAAAAGGACCCCTCCATAGTTCCCGTGCTTACCCCCGCCGTCATAGCGGTCAGTTCCGCCGTGGTGTCCATGCTTCGCTGCTCGCTGGCATCGCTGTAGAGGATTTCGCCGTCACTGGCGGTAATCCTTGACCGCACATACGCATAATTGTTGGTTCCGGCGATGGAGGGAACTGCGGCTGTCGTGTCGCTTCCCTTGTCCACCCAGGAGCTTCCGCCAAGGCCGACGGTGTTGCTCTGCACCTGGTAGCCCGTCTCGCCGTCCGTGTAGGAAATTGTTGTCCAGCTTGCGTTGATGTTGGGCGAAGCGGCGGTGGCGGTTAGCGTTACCGTGGGCGCCGGGGGCCTCATGTAGATTTTTACCGTGTATTCTTGTTCAGTTCCCGCCTGGGACCTTATCTTTATGGGGATTTTATTAAGACCGAGGTTCAGGTCTATGGTTTCGATGGAAGAAGATGTCTTATACCCCAGGTTGTTGATATTTACCTGGGCGGTAGAAACAGATTCCGCGTTGACAGTTGCCTTGGCTGTCGTGGAATACGCTACATGATCCTCAAGATAAAAGGTGGTAACTTCGGGGTGAAGCACTGTCCGCACCGGGGGGATTCCGATGCCGTTTACCTGAAAATTGGTAAGAATATTGGTTGTCGAAAAGATCGTGGCGGATTTTACCGCGCTGTAGTATCCGTACAGGGCGTTCGCCCCGCTCCCCGCGATTGCCCGCACCCATACGTTATAGGTTGTCCCTGCCGCAAGTCCGGTAATAAGTGCGCTTGTTGTGCCCGCTCCCTCCACCGGCTGCGGCGCGGCCGTGTCCGGATTGGTTCCCGTGGAATAGCGCAGCTCGTAACTTGACGCGCCGCCTACCCCTCCCGTCGGCGTCCAGCTTGCGCGTATCTCCCCCGCCGCCGGAGTAGTCAGCGTTACCACCGGAACCGCCGCCGCCGGGTAATTGTCTATGGTAATCGTGTAAGTCTGCGCCGTTCCTCCCGCCTGGGGCGTTACCGCGATACTTACCGTATTTCTCCCCTTTGCCAGAGTCAGTGGTTTTGCCACACCGGACGGTACCGTCCCCTGGGACACAGCATTCAGCGTCATTGCCAGAGTCCCGCTGTTCTTTGCCGTGGGAGTTATAGTATACGCCACCGCCTGATTATTCAGCGTTACCGTATAGTTATACTGCTCCTCGCTAAAAACAGGATACAAAGCGCCGCCGCCTACCGTCAACGCCGAAAGCCGCGCTACGGAGCTATAGGTCGTAGCTGTCTGTACCGTGCTGTAGTTTCCGTACAGGGCGTTATCCCCGCTTCCCGCAACCGCCCGTACCCACACGTTGTACGTCTGCCCTGCCGCCAAACCGCTGATAGTGTAACCGGGTGTTGCGCCTACCGAAATTGCCGTCCCGCCGGCCGGTTCGCTCCCCAGGGAATA
>BNVF01000131.1 GCA_025997895.1 Spirochaetia bacterium | reverse complement strand
AGTTGTCAGCGTTACTGTCGGCGCGGTAGTTGCCGGATAATTATCTATGGTTATCGTGTAATTCTGCGGCATTCCGCCTGCCTGCGGCGTTACCGCAATACTTACCGTATTTCTCCCCTTTGCCAGATCCAGGGGTTTTGCCGTACCGGATGTTACCGCCCCCTGGGACACGGCGTTCAGCGTCATTGTCAGGGTCCCGCTGTTCTTTGCCGTGGGAGTTATATTATACTGCGCCGCCTGATTATTCAGCGTTACCGTATAGTTATACTGCTCCTCGCTGAAAACGGGATACAAAGCGCCGCCGCCTAACGTCAACGCCGAAAGCCGCGCTACGGAGCTATAGGTTGTGGCGAATTTTACCACGCTGTAGTTTCCGTATAGGGCATTCGCCCCGCTCCCCGCGATGGCTCGCACCCACACGTTATACGTCTGCCCCGCCGCCAAACCGCTGACTCTGGCAAAGGGGAGAAATACGGTAAGTATCGCGGTAACGCCCCAGGCGGGAGGAACGCCGCAGACTTACACGATTACCATAGACAATTACCCGGCGGCGGCGGTTCCGGTGGTAACGCTGACTACTCCTGCGGCGGGGGAGATACGCGCAAACTGGACGCCGGCGGGAGGGGTAGGCGGCGCTACAAGTTACGAGCTGCGCTATTCCACGGGAACCAATCCGGACACGGCCGCGCCGCAGCCGGTGGCGGGAGCGGACACAACAAGCGCACTTATTACCGGACTTGCGGCGGGGACAACCTATAACGTATGGGTGCGGGCAATCGCGGGGAGCGGGGCGAACGCCCTGTACGGATACTACAGCGCGGTAAAATCCGCCACGATCTTTTCGACAACCAATATTCTTACCAATTTTCAGGTAAACGGCATCGGAATCCCCCCGCTGCGGACAGTGCTTCACCCCGAAGTTACCACCTTTTATCTTGAGGATCATGTAGCGTATTCCACGACAGCCGCGGCAACTGTCAACGCGGAATCTGTTTCTACCGCTCAGGTAAATATCAACAACCTGGGGTATATGCCAACTTCCTCCATCAGAACCATAAACCTGAACCTCGGCCTTAATGAAATCCCCATAAAGATAAAGTCCCAGGCGGGAACTGAACAAGATTACAAGGTAAAAATCTACATGAGGCCCCCGGCGCCCACGGTAACGCTAGCCGCCACCGCCGCTTCGCCCGACATCAATGCGAGCTGGACAGCAACTTCCTACTCAGGCGAGAAGGGCTACCAACTGCAGAGCAACACCGTCGGCCCTGGCGGAAGCTCCTGGGTGGACAAGGGAAACGTCACGACAGACGTGATTTCCACCATCGCCGGAACCAACAATTATGCGTATGTGCGGTCAAGGATTACCGCCAGTGACGGCGAAATCCTCTACAGCGATGCCAGCGCGGAGAAAAGCATGGACACCACGGCGGAACTGACTGGGATGACGGCGTCAATAAGCACGGGAACTATGGAGGGGTCCTTTTCCACTTCTGTTTTACAATACAATCTACCCCGTATCAAATATTCCAACACGGAGCCGGAGATTACCATAACGGCAACGGCAAGCAGGGCAGGCTCTACCATAAGCGCTTCGGGCAACAACGGAACAACCGCCACGGTGTCTTCCGGCGTCCTCACGAAGGTAAAAGTTGTTGACATGATCAACGGAGATACCCATACCAGCGGAGCAGATACGGTTTTTGAAAGGCCCGTGGAACTGAAGGTATCCGCGCCCCACCCGTATTATACGAAAACCTACCGTATCAATGTGCGCCGCAACGGCGTCAAGATTGGTTCGGGGTCGTCAACAGATCCTGCCTTTGATTATTACACAGATGTGCCCGACGCTTTAAGCAAATGTTCCAACAATGTATTCCTCGCCCCTGGGGAGCACCTGATAGACGCTACTATTAATCTTACCGCCGCCGGAATGATTTGCGCCGCGCCGGACGCCACGCCGGACGCACCGGCGATATTAAAGCGCACTTTTGCCGGTTCCGGCAGCGCTACCAATGGCCCTATTATTAATTTTCAAAGCGGGAGTTTTACTTTCAACTTCAACAGAACATCCTCCAGAGGCGATTCGGGCACACTTATTATTGACGGCGACAACATAGAGGCCAAAGGCCCGGCAGTCAGTATAATCGGGACTTTTACTGCGCATTTCCGTCCGGGCGTGATTATTCAGTACAACAGGAACACCGTCGGAGATGGCGGCGGTATTTTTGCCCAGAACATTAATGGCGGCTCTTTGTCCGGCGCTATAATTCAAAATAATTATTCGTCTGCCAGTGCGGGGGGTGTATTAGTGCAGAACGACGTCGCAGGGCGCACAGCGCTTAATGTTACTGACGCGATAATCAGAAATAATACGGCAGGCGCAGGCACTAACGGTGGCAATGGCGGCGGCCTTTATATTTATGACAACTCATCATCTTCTTATATAAATTTATCTTCCATAACAGTGGAAGGCAATACCGCGAACAGCGGTACCACCCCTGGTATGGGTGGTGCCGGCGGCGGGGTATATGCGAGTGGTAAACAGGTTCGGACAACAGCCGCTACCATTATTCGTAATAATACAGGTGGTACTCGTGGGGGTATTTATGCTGCTTCTGGTTGGTATACCGGCTTCAGCGACTTTGATAGGAGCGGTATTACAGGCAATTCGCCAAACAATTATTAGCAGTAGGGAGAAGGGAGTGCAAACGGCGCCGGGCACTGCAAACGGTGCCAGGCACTGTTTTTGAGGGAGCGCACTGGTGCCACCGAAATTGGGGAAACGTTCCGGTGTTGTCCGAGAGGTGCTGCCCGTAGGGCAGCTTGTGGTTAAATTCTTGAGGAGTGGCACTGCCGGCAGGGAAGGCGGAGGGTGCGCAAGGGATTGGAGGGGCGCGAAGCGTCCCCGGCGCAGCCGGGGATGGAGCG
>BNVF01000130.1 GCA_025997895.1 Spirochaetia bacterium | reverse complement strand
GGCACATTTTTGCGGTTGCTGGAAACCTGCGGTTTCCTTTATCGCAACCGCAAAAACGTCGTAAACCTTTCACGTTATGCGCAATTGTGCCTAAGTTGGTTGGGAAATAAAAAAAAGAAATTTACTAGAAAATGGCTTGACAAAATAAAAATTATCTACTAAAATAAACAAAACGATTGAAGGGAGGCCTAAAATGGAAAACGAATTTGATTATTATCTGATTGAGAGAAAATCAGATCAAGCTTATCCGTTAATTAAAGAAGTAGGGTATGAACCCGATGACATTAATCCAACGTTGATAGAAATAGAGTTTAATGACCCCATTCCCCGTAATCCGGTTTTGGCAGATTTATTGAAAGGGCCTGAAAATTATGTAACATCAAAAATTGCCGATGTGATTAAAAAATTGAACATCGAAGGGGTTCGTTTTATCGCCACAGAGTTGACAGACCCCAAGGGAAATGTGTACGATGATTATTTCTGTTTGAACGTTGCTAACAAAATAGAGGCAATGGATAAGGAGAAATCGGAATATGTATATAAATATCGTGTATATAGTATTCGCAAATTTGTTTTAGACAGAGAAGCCTTGAAAAAGATACCATTAGAAAAACGCCTTGTGTTTAGATTACGAGAAGCACTTTCGCGAACTGTATTTCATAAATCCGTTGTAGATGCGATTATGGCGGAAAATCCGACTGGTGTGCAGTTCCGTCCAATTGAAGAATGGACGTTTTGATTAACAAAAAACATTAATTTTATAAAAACATATTTTATAAATTTATTTCAAGGCAATCTGTGGAATAATATTTTATTGCCAATAATTATGATTATTTCAGTCAAAACAATAAACCCAATAATACTTATGTTTATAATAAATGGTATAAAAACTTTATCCGTATAAAATACACTAAACATAAATGATATAATATATTAAAAAAAATATTTGTCAATAAATATTATATAAAAATAATGGAGTACGGCACAACTGCGCATAACAGGATTGTATACGCTGCGCCCGCAGTAGCGGGCTTGGCCTACGAAAAAACGCAGTCGGCCTACGGCCTTTGTGCATTTTTTCTCCGGCACATTTTTGCGGTTGCTGGAACGCTTCGCGTTCCTTTATCGCAACCGCAAAAACGTCGTATACAACCGGAACGTTATATGACATACCCCCTAAACGTTGTTTAAAAATAATGGAATAAAATATGGTTGACAAAATAATCCAAATGGGATAGTATAAAAATAATGAAAGTAAAAGACTATTATAATGCGGATTGTGCCAAAATATTGTCCCAGAAAATTAAAACGGTTTTTCCCGATTTTAATGAAAAGGCATTTATAAAATATGTGGATACAAATGTTTCGGATAAGGAATTTTCCGAAAGAATGGACGTTTTTGTAGATGCTTTTGAATTATATTTACCTGAAAATTATGAAAATAATATAAAAATATTTGATCAAATATTAGGGGCGGAATTAGAACAAGAAACAGGGATGTTTTCTGAAGGATGGTGGTTATGGCCGGTTGGAAGATATGTTGAAAGGCATGGAATTAAAAATAATAAAATATCATTAAATTTTATAAAGGAATTAACAAAAAGATTTACGGGAGAATATGCAATAAGGCCATTATTGGCAAATAAACCTAAAGAAACAATAAAAACAATGGAAAAATGGAGTAGGGACGGAAATGTTCATGTTAGAAGGCTTGCAAGCGAGGGGGTAAGAATAAGTTTACCATGGTCTAAAAAAATATATATAGCAATAGATGAATTTGAAATATATAAAAGCATATTGACGAATTTAAAAAATGATAAATCAAAATTTGTGCAAAAAAGTGTTGGAAATAATTTAAATGATTTATATAAAGAATTTCCTGAAAAGGCAAATGAAATAATAAAAGAATGGAAAAAAGATAATCTGACAAAAGAAACATTATGGATAATAAACCACGGATTAAGAAGTATAAATAAAAAAAATAAATAATAAAATAATGGGGTACGGGGGTACGTCATATAACACACGCTATACGCTTCGCCGCCAGTAGGCGGCTCGGCCTCCACAAAAACGCAGTCGGCCTACGGCCTTTGTGCATTTTTGTTCCGGCACATTTGGGACAGGGGTCAATGCTTCGCATTGCCCTATTACCTGCCCCAAACGTCGTATAGCTTTACGCGTTAGGCGAAATTGCCCCTGAACGTTGGTGGAAAATATATTGACAAAAAAAATTCCCCCAATATAATACAATTAAGGAGGGTCAAATTATGACCAATAAAGAACGAAAGGCAAATGGGTTACCATACCGCTATGATGATCCAAGTATAATGGGTGATCAACTCAATTTTCAGGAAAAGTTGTATGATTACAATTTGACAAGACCAACGGAACATGATAAAAAGCAAAAACTTTTGAAGGAAATGTTTGCTGAGATTGGAGAAGGATGTCATATTGAAATACCGGTAAACGCAAATTGGGGATGCCATAATGTGCATTTTGGTAGTGGAATATACTGTAACGCAAATGTAACATTTGTGGATGACGCCGATATTTATGTTGGTGATCATACAATGATTGCACCAAATGTTGTAATTACCACATCTGGACACCCTGTTTTACCGATACTAAGGGAACATAATTATGTGTTTAATATATCCGTGCATATTGGGAAAAATGTTTTTATTGGATCTGGTGTGCAAATACTACCCGGTGTTACAATTGGTGATAATTCGGTTATAGGTGCTGGAAGTGTTGTATCAAATGACATACCCGCAAATGTTGTTGCGATGGGCATACCTTGCCGTATAATTCGGGAAATTGGGGAAAAAGACAAAAAATATTTTTATAAAAAAAATGAATTGGATGTATGGGAATAAAAAAATAATAAAAAAGAATGGGGCACGGGGCAACTTCGCCTAACATACGCTATACGCTGCGCCGCAGTAGCGGCTTGGCCTACGAAAAACCCCAGTCGGGCTACGCCCTTTGTGGGGTTTTTCTCCGGCACATTTTTGCGGTTGCTGGAAACCTGCGGTTTCCTTTATCGCAACCGCAAAAACGTCGTATAGCTTTCACGTTATGTGTAATTGGGGCTAAACTGGTTGGTAAAATAATGGAATAAAAAATTTAC
>BNVF01000129.1 GCA_025997895.1 Spirochaetia bacterium | reverse complement strand
AGGCGGAGCATCCGGCGGCGGAAGCGGCGGCACGGTATCCGGCGGGGGAAGCGGACAGGCGGCGCAGACTCCGGCGGCTCCCCCGGCGCAGGTTTACAAAGTTGGCGATACCGGGCCGGCGGGCGGGCTGATTTTCTACGACAAGGGCAACAGTCGAGGCGGCTGGCGGTATCTTGAGGCGGCCCCGGCGAATACGGAGAAAACGGCGGCATGGCTTGCCCGTCTCAGTAATACTTATTCACTGATAAATGCAGGACTATCCAGTGACGAGGCAGGCTCGCTTGAAAAAGAGGATATTGGCAATGGCAAAAAGAATACTGCCCTGCTCATAAAAGCAGTAACGAATGCAGGCGAATGGGACACCGCTGCACAAGTCTGTGACGAACTTGAGGTAAACGGTTTTGATGACTGGTTCCTCCCCAGCTTTAATGAACTTTCGCAGATGTACGGAAACCTGGCGCGGAGAGAACTCGGCGGTTTTACCGATGATTCGTATTGGTCATCAAGCCAAAAGTGGAACTGGATACCATATGCGATTAACTTCAAAGACGGCAAACGCGGTGATCTTTATGGTGATGAAAAGCACCGTGTCCGCGCCATCCGGCAGTTTTAGCGGAGGAATGTGAAATTAACCACGAAGATACCGACAAAACCGAACAGATTCTTTCGTGTGGAAAAGCTTCTTCCCTTTGCGCGCCTTTGGCGCCTTTGCGGTTAAAAATTCTTCAATTTTTTGAAGAAGAAATATAAATTGATTTTTTATGGAGGAACAAACATGAAAATTGCAAAAAAAATTACCGCAGCGGCGTGTATCGCCCTGGCGGTACTGATTGCCGCTGCGTGCGGCTCAAGCCCTCAAGCGGCAGCAGCCCCGGTGGACGAAACCAAAACTCTGCGGGTTGCCATACAGGAAGCCGCCGACCTTATTGAAGAACGGCTGCCCGAAGAAACCAAGGTGGCGCTGCTCAACTTTAGCTCGCCATCGGATCAGTTCTCCGAATATGTGCTGGAAGAACTGTCCTCAATCCTTGTGAACAACGGAAGGCTTATCATCGTTGATCGCAAGGAAATCGATCTGATCCGCAGCGAAACGAACTTTCAATGGTCCGGCGAAGTCAGCGACGCATCGGCCCAGGAAATCGGGCAGATGATCGGGGCGCAGTCAATCCTCTCCGGCTCCCTTTCCAGTATGGGCGACATCTACCGCTTTATGGTAAAGGTGCTGAACGTCCAAACCGCGCGGGTGGAAGTCCAGTACCCCGCCGAAATCACCGCCGACAGCCGGGTCAAGACCATGCTCGCCAGCGGCAAAGCCCCTGCCCCCGCCCCCCGGCAGACCGCAGGCGGTACGGCGGCGGCACAACCGGCGGCATCTTCCGGCGGGGGAACAGCGGCAAGCGGCGGTTCCCGGGAGCAGCCCGCCCCCATCGTGGTGGAACGGGCGCCCGCTCCGGCACAGGCCGCGCCGCTTAAAAACGGCACGTATACGTTTTATCCCCGGCTGCGGGCGATGCAAGGCGGCGTGGATAAAAATGCCTACCTTGACCGCATCGTGATACGGAGCGGGTATTTAACTATATATCTGGTCAATGTGCCGCAGGCGAAAGGGCGCAGAGCGCAGGGTGAATGGGCTGAAATTTATACAAACAAAAACGACATTATTCTTCAAGACCTGGATAGACCCACACGAACATGGAACGTTACCGCTAACGGTGATGATGATGTTACCGGAGGTCAGTACCTTACCTTTCAGGGCGTAACGGCTACCCGGTTCAGCCTTACCCGTAAATCTAACCCGGACTTTGTCTTTGACGAGATCATTCTTGGTCAACCAGATTAAACGGTAATCAAGAAAAATATTTTATGAAGGAGTTTGACATGAAAAGCAAACACACCATTTTAACGGGAACAGCGATCCTTTCGCTGTTCATCATCACCTTTTTTGCCGGATGCGCCATCCTGCTTCCTTCCCTGTTTGACGACGGCAGTTCCGGCAGTGGGGGCGGCGGAAGTTCCACGGTACAACCCGCAGCGCCTAAGATAATCTATGTGCCGGACGGAACCTATACCTTCTATCCCCGATTGCAGGCTCATCAGGGCGGGGTGGATAAAAACGCCTACCTTGACCGGATAAAAGCCAACGGCGGCACAGTATCGATCTACCTTGTTAATAGACCGATTGCGAAAGGCGGCAGAGCACAGGGCCAATGGGCTGAAATTTATACAAACAAAAACGACATTATTCTTCAAGACCTGGATAATCCCGCACGGTCATGGAATGTTACCACTAGTGGGGATGATGATGTTGCCGGAGGCCAGTACCTTAGTTTCGAAGGGGTAACAGGCACACGGTTTAGTCTTACCCGTAAAGGTGAACCTCCCTTTGTCTTTGAAGAAATTACGTTGGGACAACCGGACGTAGACTTGGGACTCCCCCCCTTGAAAAGCGGAACCTATACGTTCTCCCCCCGACAGCGGGCCATACAGGGCGGCGTGGACAAAAACGCATACATAGACCGGATCGTGGTGCGGAGCGGCTATTTTAGCGTGTACCTCGTCAATACACCGCAGGCGAAAGGCCGCAGAGCGCAGGGTGAATGGGCTGAAATTTATACAAACAAAAACGACATTATTCTTCAGGACCTGGACCACCCGCAGCTTGCATATAACCCCACTACTAGCGGTGATGATGATGTTACCGGAGGTCAGTATATTACCTTCGAGAAGATAACAGCCACCAGGTTCAGCCTTACCAAATTAGGAAATCCACCGATGGTGTTTGAGGAGGTAATTCTCGGCGAGCCGGACTGATAGCAGGAATCAGAATATGAAATTAACCACGGACCACACCAACGTTTTTTGTTCGTGTTGTTTGTGGTTAAAAAAATCTTCGGAATGTGGCAGGGAGACGTTACCATATAAGAGGGACATCATAGCGGGGGATATTTTCATCAACGGTAATAAGCGTCAAATGCTCTGCTTGGGCGGTAGCGCGGCCCATCTACATATAGTCCTTGAAGTCCTCAAGGGGCGCGTCAAAATCGTCCGCCATCCAGATTTGCCCCTTGAGACAGCCAAACCCTCGCCTTTTCGGTTGCGATTCTGCCGTCCCGGGCGTAAAGGTGATGATAACCGGCCCCGCCGGTACCTCGCGAGGCACGTCAATCGTCAGCCGGTGGCTGGCGGGTATTTCGACTGTTTGTGTAACACTCATGGGACAAGTATAGCATGAAATCAGTCAAAAAACAAGGTTCAGGAACTTGGGCTCTAACCTGTTTACTGAGGGTTAATGAGGTTACTACGGTATTTTAACGGATACGTTGTATTCAGGAGTGTAACATTCCAAATACCGGGAACATATTTTTTAACGCGCTTGCGGCGGGATAAAACGCTTACCGCGTTTTTCCATCAGCGGAAAGGAATTTTTGTATGGCAGCA
>BNVF01000128.1 GCA_025997895.1 Spirochaetia bacterium | reverse complement strand
CGGTTTTTTCTGAGCTTCGGCTCCCTGGACGGCATCCAGCCTCTCTGGGGTTTCAGGGAATATCTGGCCTTGCTTTTCTCCATGATGCTCGCCGCCGGCCTGCTTTTGCAAACCCCGCTCCTGCTGCTGGCCGCGTTCGCGCTTGGCATTGTCACACCGAAAACGGCGGCCCGCTTCCGGCCCCTCATCATCATCCTGACCTTTCTGGCTGCTGCCCTCTGCACGCCCCCGGATGTCATTTCCCAGGTGGCACTCGGTGTGCCCCTGTATTTGCTTTTTGAGCTGACGCTTTTTATCGGGCGGCTTTTTACGGCACGTTCCACGCAAAATCCATAATGAAGAATAATGAACCACAAAGGGCACGAAGGACACAAAGGTTTTGCTTCAGGTAAACGCCTATGGCGTCAGCCGCCCTCCCGCCGGAACCGGATGTCCGGCACCACATAGCCGGCGACAGTTACCGCTTCATCTCCCGCTTTTTGAAGCGCCGCATCTTCCTCAATATGGTAGCCAAAATTTTTCCGGGAATCGCCGTAGAGCAGAGCGTACACAAAGCGAATGTAGGAATCCTCATCGGTAATAAGCTCCTCAGGGGCGAGGACTCGCTCCTTCCCGCCCTGCTCGTCAAGCCAAAGATTAATGCGCTTAAGGGAAAGCCGGCGGCGCATACGGTCGAAAAATTCCGCCTCGGTTTTGGACAGGGCCTCAATGTCTGCTTTTGAGATAACGGTCTTAAAGTCGCCTTCATCCCTACTGCGGCGGAAAGCCAGTGTGGAAGGCGAAAGAAAAGTGACGCGGTAGAGACTGTGGACAAACTGTTCCCGAAGTGCGTCATTGCCGCCGTGAATCGCTTTTATCAAAAGCCCCAGCTTCCCCGCCACCGTGCTGTCAGGCTCAATATAGGCTTTGATTATCTCGGTACTGGAACGGGAATATGCCGCATTCCGCCGGTCTATTTCATCTTCCAGCGGATCCACCGAGCGCAGATCGTCCCGTATCTCTTCCAGCATGTATTCCAGTTTTTTCCGGCATTCTTCCCTGCTGGTTTGCAGAATCCTGACGTACTTTCCGGCGCTGGCATCAAGCCATTCATCGTCGCGTAACAGTTCGGCAACTTTCCTGAAAATACTCTGGCGATAGCGGCTAACGTTATCTGAAGTTTTTAGCCGCTTGTACGCCTTGTCCAGCACTTCCCCGGCGTAGAGATCGTAATGCTCATGCAGAACCGAAGCGGCCTTTGAACGCACTGTCTCGACATTGAGTTTATCGTAATAACCTTTAATGCTCTGGGACAAAACCTTGAGGGAATCGATGAGCGCCCGCGCCTCATCATGGGCCTTGAGCACCATGAAGTGGCCGTTTTCCTTTACCGTTTCCCCGCAGAGGGACGAATAGACATTGACCACATGGCTTTCGTATTCAGTTTTTAGCCCCTCGTCCACACGGATCAGGGCTTCAAAAAAAGGCTTGCCCCACGCGGTGATGTTGATAACCTTGGTAAAGTCTCCCAGGGTTTCTTCGCCGAGCCAGCCTGAGACAATGAGTCTCCGCAAAAAATGACTTGCCAGAGCGCGATCGTTTTCTGCGCTTACCCGTGCGGCAACAGCACTCTTTTCGAAATTTAATTCCAGGGATCCCGGTTCCACCGGAGCGGCGGCCTGGGTCTCCGGCCCTTCGCCCTCATCGTTTTCCTCTTCCGCAAGGCTGTCACGGTGCAGGGCGAGGTAGTTCATAAATTCACGGATCACCAGCTCCCGTTCAAGACCCCGGGTATTTTCCTGAAAGAGCCGGTAGTAAAGCACCAAAAGCGCCGCATAGTGTTCCCGGTTTACCCGTGCGAGGGGAGAGAAAAAATTCTCCGGTAAAATGGAAAAAACCCCGGCGCCTGCTGGCATTTTTTAACGGTAGGAGAAGGGGGGAGCATTTGTCAAGGGGCGAATTACCTCGGTAATCATCAATTGCAATCACCGATTGATTGATCGCGCCACCCGGAAGCCCAGGTCGTAGCTGCGGAAAAATGCCTCGCCATAAAACCGGACGGCGGAACGATTGACCCCGGCAGGCTCGGTCCAACTGCCGCCACGGGCGACCTTTTGGTTCCACTTGCCCATTGACGGGCCCTGGGGATCGGTCTGGGCGGCGGGGCTATAATCCGCATACCAGTCCCAAACCCATTCGCTGACGTTTCCGTGCATATCGTACAGACCCCAGGGGTTAGGCGCAAAACTCCCCACCGGCATAGTACAATGCCGGTTCATTCCCCTGGCATTGCCGTTGTAGGGAACGCCATTGTAATTCGCCTCGTGAACGGTGATATTGTCGCCGGTATTGAACGGCCCGGTGGTGCCGGCGCGGCAGGCGTACTCCCATTCGGCTTCAGTGGGCAGCCGGTAACCTGCTGACCGGGTATTCCAGATAACGGCATCGCCCTGTCTGGTGTAGACCGGGGCAAAGCCCTCTTTTTCACTTCGCCGGTTGCAGTATTCAATGGCATCGTCCCAGCTTACTTTTTCCACCGGCAGATTGGCGCCCTTTGCGTGGCTGGGGTTGGCCCCCATGATTTCCTCGTACTCGGCCTGGGTTACCTCGTATTTTCCCAAATAAAAAGCGCTGACCGTTACCTGATGCTGCAATTCATCCCTATCATGACTGGGTTCCGAAGCCGGGCTCCCCATGATGAAAGTACCCCTCTCTATCCGCACCAGCCCGGCTGCCGCTTCCCTCGCCGGCGTCCGCCCCGGCTGCACTGCGGCAGTTTGCTGTGCCGAGGCGCCCTGCGTTTGCGCCGCTCCCTGAGCCACCGGCGCCACATTCCCCTCCGCAAGCCCCGGCCGGGCGTTTACATCGTCACCTAACAGGAAACTCAACTGTCTGTCCCGCCTTATGGTCAAAAGCGTCGCTGTTTGCCTGGCGGCGCTTTCCACATTCAACGTATAAGCTCTGAAACGGTAATCGCAGCCAAGGTCAACCAGAGAGCCGATCACTATCGCCTGTGCGCCCAATTTTTTTCCGATAGCCTGGGCCGATTCATCGCTCACCTCGCCTGAAAGCTGAAAATCCATTTCCTCCCGAATCAGTTCCAGGTTGCTCCTATCAACAACTACCAGTTTTTTGGCATTCACCAGTTTTCCCATTAATTCTTCGATAACATAATCGGAAAGTCTGTTAGACGACGACGCAAAATTGATAAACGCCGCGCTTGTCCCGCCGGCAAGCCCGGCGTTTATTTCGTCAGCAGCAATCTGTATTGCCTGATCCAGGGTAATGCCCGCGGCGGAACCGGTAGTTTTGCAGCCCTGCGCCAGAGGCAGAAGAAGACAGAGGGTCAATAACGGCAGCATTTTTTTCATGTTAAGCCAGAACCGGGAATCGAACCCGGGACCTGCGCATTACGAGTGCGCCGCTCTGCCATCTGAGCCATCCTGGCAAACTAAAATATCACATCGCATACAGAAGCCATTTGGGGCTTTTGCACTCGTAATGCGCAGGTCCCGGCATTAGACCACACGCGCATTTTCTTCGTAGCCAG
>BNVF01000127.1 GCA_025997895.1 Spirochaetia bacterium | reverse complement strand
GAGGAAGCAAAACGCTTGATCGGCGAATGGGTTAAAACGATAGGCGCATAAACGGCGGCGTTATGCGATAGTGCCGCCGCCTACCACAATGTCCCCATCGTAGAGTACCGCCGCCTGACCGGGGGTTATGGCGCGCTGGGGCTTTTCAAATTCGATGTGTAAAGTATCCTCACCAGTCTGCTCGACAATGGCAGGCTGTTCAATCTGCAGGTAGCGGGTTTTCACCATTACCTGCATGGGTTTTTCCAGTTTTGCACACGCGATAAGGTTTATGCTGTTTGCGACAAGATTCTTACTGTAAAGACTGCTGTCCGGCCCCAGGGTAACGGTGTTATCCGCTACCGACTTTGCCGCTACGTAAACCGGCTCGTTAGCTGCAACTCCAAGCCCCCGGCGCTGACCTATGGTGTAGCGGATGAGTCCCCGGTGCTTTCCCAGTACCGTACCGTCAAGGCCGATGATGTCGCCGGCCGGGTATGTTTTGCCGGTGTAACCCTCAATAAAATTGCCGTAGTCGCCATCTGGCACAAAGCAGATGTCCTGGCTTTCGCCCTTGGCGGCGTTGACAAGATTTTTTTCTTCCGCGATTTTCCGCACTTCAGGCTTGGACAATTCCCCCAGGGGAAAACGGGCGCGCTCAAGCTGATCCTGAGTCAGGCAGTAGAGCACATAACTTTGATCTTTTTTAGTGTCCACCGACTTGCGCAGCAAAAATCTGCCGCTTATGCTGTCCCGTTCAACCCTGGCATAGTGGCCGGTTGCGAGGCAATCAAAATCAAGCTGTCGTGCCCGTAACAAAAGCAGATTGAATTTGATGTAGCGGTTACAGTCTATGCAGGGATTGGGAGTTGCCCCTTTTTCGTATGTTTCGATAAAGCGGCGTATTACCTGCTCGTCAAAGTCATCGGTAAAATTGAGCACATAATGGGGCATACCCAGCCGAAAGGCCACCGCCCTGGCGTCGTTTACATCCTGCAGGGAACAACAGCGGCTCTCGCCCTTGTAAAGTTTGAGCGTAATGCCGATACATTCATAGCCCTGCTCAAGCATGAGTGCGGCGGCGACAGAACTGTCCACCCCGCCGGACATGGCGATTACCGCTTTGGGATTCATGAAAATTATTTGATAGACGCCATAGCGCCATTAACCTCGTCTTCGCAGGAGCGCATGGCAAGGATGGTTTTTTCGATAAGGGTGTCCAGTTCCCAGCCAAGGATGCCGGCGCCTTTTTCGATAACCGGCCGGGAACAGCCTGCGGCAAAAGCAGGGGTCTTGAATTTCTTTTTGACCGATTTCAATTCCATATCCCTGGTACTCTTTGACGGCCGTATGATGGCGCAGGCCCAGATAAGGCCTGAAAGTTCGTCCGCAGCAAAGAGCACTTTTTCCATTTGGTGTTCGGGTTTGGCATCCACTGCGGTAAGGCCATAGCCGTGGCTGCACACGGCGTGGATCAATGCCTCATCGGCGCCGCCTGCGCGGAGCAGCTCCGGCGCTTTAAGGCAGTGCTGGTCAGGGAACTGTTCAAAATCAATGTCGTGTAACAGGCCCACATTGCCCCAGAATTCAGCTTCATCGTCAAAGCCCTGATCTTTGGCGAACCACTTCATCACCCCTTCCACAGTCAGGGCGTGCTGCAGGTGAAAGGGGTCGCTGTTGTACTGTTTCAGCAGGTCCCAGGACTGCTGCCGTGTTAGTGAAGATTGTAACGCGCTCATGATAACATCCTTTTGTTACTCCAAATTATTTAAATCGAAGGGAGTCTCCTGGTACACATAGTTGAGCCAGTTGTTGAAAAAGAGATGGGCGTGGGCCCGCCAGCGTACCACCGGCGCTTTGGAAGGATCGTTGCCGGGGTAGTAATTTTTTGGAACCTCGATGGGAAGCCCCTTGTCAATGTCGCGGCGGTATTCACGATCCAGAGTGAGGGAATCGTATTCCAGATGGCCGGTAACGTAGATTTCCCGGCCATTCCTGGCGGTGGCAATGAAGACGCCGGTCTCTTCGGTTTCGGACTGAATGGTGAGCCGCTTCTCGGCGGCAATGGCATTGCGGTCGCTGGCGGTGTGCCGGGACTGGGGCGCAAGAAATTCATCGTCAAAACCCCGGAACAGGGCGGCGTCGCTTTTTGAAAGCGTCTGCCCGTTTATCACATGGGGAAAAACGCCGAACAGTTTTTTTTCAAGCGGCTTTTTGGGAATGTTATAGCGGTAGTACAGGCCGGCCTGTGCACCCCAGCAGATGTGCAGGGTAGAAAATACATTCATTATCGAATAGTCGACAACAGCGGCAAGCTCGCCCCAGTAGTCCACTTCTTCAAAGGGAAGTGTTTCCACCGGCGCCCCGGTAATAATGAGACCGTCAAAGCGGTTTTTCTGGAGATGGCTGGAATCGATGTAAAACCGTTCCAGATGTCCCGGCGGCGCGTTTTTTGCCTCATGGCTGCCCATACGCAGCAGGGTGATGTCCACCTGCAGGGGACTATTGCCCAGCAGCCTGAGCAACTGAATCTCCGTATCCACCGTGGTGGGCATAAGGTTGACAATGGCGACTTTCAGGGGCCTGATGTCCTGATGTTCGGCCCGGTCATCGGTCATTACAAAAACCCGTTCACTACTGAGGGCGTCGTAGGCTGGTAAGGCTCTGGGTATCCTGATTGGCATGATTACTTTTTAGCATATTTTCGGTGGAAATACAATGATTGGGGATGGTTTCAAAATAAAGGGATGTACTCGCTATCTTCTCTTGTAGGACTTGCGCTTTCAAATGAAAATATTGTAGTATATTAATGGAAATCGTAGAAAAAGGTGATATATTGTTCAATATAGTGCATAACCGTAATGTAAAAGACAGCCAAAAATTCCCGCTTTTTTGTGCCCTGATGTGTGGACTTGGCACGGTTCTTGCTCTCTCTCTCTCTCTCTCTCTCTCTCTCTCTCTCTCTAGTATTCGCATCCCCCATTCTACTGATCTCCCTTCAGGAGACTGTTCCGTCATTTTTAATTACCAATTTAGTCATATATTCCCATCTTTTCTAACTTACCCAAACGAGGTGTATCATGTGTAAAAAAAGCGGCGTTTTATTGGCAAGTCCAGTTCTGTTGGCGGCGGTTCTGTTGCTCCTTACCACCTGCGATCTGTTTAGCAATAAGCCGGACGAATTATTACAGAAGATTGACGCACAGGTTGCATACGACAATGCCCCGTTTGCCACTATCAGCATTGGGATTATTCCCGGATCGCTTTCGGCAGTTCCGACGGAAGCGCCCAGGCAAAAAGTGGGGTACCCCTTTATGGTGCAGGCGGCGGCGAACTCCGGGTACGGGTTTTCCGGATGGCAGGTGCTGACCAAAGCGCAATGGGAAGATCTTGATTTACAAGATTCCACGTTTGAGACGGATTTTATTACTGCCGCTCTAAACGCCAATGCGGATAGCGCGCTGGCTACGATTAGCGATACGCTGGGGGTTGACGGCAAGCCTTCCGGCGGGGCTTCCATTACGGCGCATACGGCGAATCCGCTGGTGATTGTACCCTATGCGACATTACGGCCTGCTATCAGC
>BNVF01000126.1 GCA_025997895.1 Spirochaetia bacterium | reverse complement strand
AGGCGGCGCATGGGGTATAGCCCTGCTTGCGGCATATATGCGCGAAAAAGGAGAAATGACCCTGGAAGCGTTTCTCGCTCAAAAGGTGTTCACCAGGAGTCCCGGAACCTGGGTGTCTCCCGATGCAAAAGATATGCAGGGCTTTGAATCATTCATGAAGCGTTATGCGAAAGGGTTGGCCATAGAAAAGGCCGCCGTAGATCATTTGAACCAGGAGGAAAAAAATGGTTGACTTAAAAAAATACGAATTCTGGTTTATCGTGGGGAGCCAGGACCTTTATGGCGAAGAGACATTGAAACAGGTTTTGGCTGACGCCAGGGTTATGGTTGACGGGCTTGCCAAAGACCCGCTTCTGCCGGCAACGCTGGTATTAAAACCCATCGCTATTACCCCGCAGATGATACGAAAACTGTTTGCCGAGGCAAATGCGGCGGAGAACTGCGCCGGTATTATCACCTGGATGCATACTTTTTCGCCGTCAAAGATGTGGATTCAGGGGCTTGCGATAAATACTAAGCCTATACTGCACCTTCATACCCAATTCAACCGGGATATTCCCTGGGCAGCTATCAACATGGATTTTATGAACCTTAACCAGTCGGCCCACGGTGACCGGGAACACGGGTTTATCCACGCCCGAATGAGGCTTAACCGCAAGGTTGTTGCCGGATTTTGGCAGGATGGCGAAGTGCGGCGCAGAATCGGCGTTTGGATGCGGGCCGCCGCCGCCCGCCTTGACGGCATGAATTCGGTTGTCCTCAGGCTGGGCGATAATATGCGGGAAGTGGCAGTAACCGAAGGGGATAAAGTGGAAGCCCAGATTAAATTCGGCTGGCAGGTAAATACCTGGGGCATAGGCGATCTGGCGCTCAGGTATGCGGGGATAAGCGATGGGGAAGCGGAAAAACTTTTTCAGCAATACGAAGCACACTACGAACTTGCGCCGGAAATAAAAACCGCCGGTTCTGCGCGCCAGGCGGTACTGGAACAGGCAAAGATCGAACTTGCCCTTAAATCTATGCTTGAAGCTGAAGGGGCGGGGGCTTTTACTACCACCTTCCAGGATCTCCACGGGCTGCCCCAGCTTCCCGGCCTGGCTGTTCAGCGGCTTATGGAGCAGGGTTATGGTTTTGGCGCGGAAGGGGACTGGAAGCAATCAATGTTGCTCCATGCGGCCAAGGTCATGTCCGCCGGTCTTCCCGGCGGCGTCTCTTTTATGGAGGACTATACCTATCATTTTGAACCTGGTAAAGAAGCAGCCCGGGGCGCCCATATGCTGGAAGTGTGTCCGTCCATCGCCGATAAAAAACCCCGTATTGAGGTGCATCCTTTGGGAATAGGCGGCAAAGCGCCGCCTGCCCGGATGGTTTTTGACGCCGCCCCCGGACCGGCTGTACTTGCCACCCTTATCGATCTTGGCGACCGGTTCAGGATGATTGTAAACGAGATTGAAGCTATTCCGATTGAACAGCCCATGCCCAAACTGCCGGTAGCCCGTGCCTTGTGGAAGCCCTATCCGAATCTTCAGGATGCCGCAGAATCGTGGATACTCGCCGGCGGCACCCATCATTCGGTGTATGCTGCCGCTCTCAACGCTGAATATTTCCGCGACTGGGCCGAAATGTCAGGCATTGAATTCGTACTCATTGACCGTGAAACAAAACCGGCACGGCTTTTGGATGAATTGCGCTGGGCGGAAGCCTGGTGGAAATAATGGATGTTTATAAAACACTAAGGGAAGAAGCCTTTGAGGCGAACCTGGAAATCCCGCGCCGGAATCTTGCAATCTATACCTGGGGAAATGTATCTGCTTTTGATCCCGGCAAGGGCGTGTTTGCCATTAAACCGTCCGGCGTCGCCTATAACGATTTAACGCCGGATTCTATGGTGATTGTAGATCTGGAAGCAAGAGTTGTTGACGGAACGTTAAATCCTTCATCAGATACCAAAACCCATTGTGTGCTTTACAGGGAATTCCCCGGCATACTTGGCATCATCCATACCCATTCACCCTATGCCGTTGCCTGGGCGCAGGCGCGTAAATCTGTTCCGGTGTATGGTACCACCCATGCGGATCACGGAGCAGAAGAAATTCCCTGTACGGAAGTGATGGATCCCGAAGCGGTCAAAAATGATTACGAGCTTGAAACGGGTAATCTTATTGTAAAGACTTTCAGGCAAAGGGATATTAATCCCGCTCATATTTCTTTTGTGTTAGTGGCAGGTCATGGCCCGTTTGCCTGGGGCAAAAGCGCCGCCCAGTCAGTATACCACGGAGCGGTTCTGGAAGAAATCTGCAAAATGGCTTTGCTTACGCTGAACCTTGACCCGCTGGCAAAACCGCTTCCAGAACATATCACCCGCAAACATTGGGAACGGAAACACGGCCCAGCGTCATATTACGGACAGAAGTGAGCCGGTTTCAAAATAGGGGATGCACGCGTTCCTCCCTGCCGGGGTATGGGAAAGCCAAAAAAGGAGTGGGGGTGACGGAATAGACCGCAGGGGTGCAGCCCCCTGTGTTACGCTATATCAGCATCGCAGCCATCACTTCCCTGACACTCAATTGTGTTTCTGAAAACCAGCGGAGTTCCGGTGCTGCGGCATGGACCCGCTCGCGGGCTCGCTCACGAGCTCGCTCACGAGCGGCGGCAAGCATATACAGCTCGCCGGAAGGGGATTCAAGCTCGTACAGAAAAAAATCCTCCTTCGCTCTGCTCCGTTGTTCTCGGCTTTTGATTCGGACATTCGGTGCAGCAATGCTGAACGCTGGGGCTTTTTGCATCTCAAAAACTGAAAGGCCATGCAGCTTGAGCCAGGCTTCCTTTAGAGTCCAGAGCTGGTAAAAGCGGCGAAACCCTTCACCAGTTGCAACGATATAGTCCTGCTCCCGCTTTGTAAAAAAAAGGTGGCTTATTGCATCGTGGCGTTTCCGGGGATCCGCGTACTGTATGTCGCAGCCTGTCCAGTTTATGGCGTTTTTCCCGTCGGAAAGCCAGGCTGCTGCGGCCATATTCCGGGAATGGGAAATGCTGAAATCAGCGTGATGATCGGTAAAGTAGGGCCGCCCTCCGGGTTCCTGCGCTATCGAACTTGAAGTTCGGGGACCTGAGGTCTGGGGACTTGCCGTTTGGAGATAGTCCCGGTCAAGGAGACTAAGTATGCGCCGCCCTTCGGTATGGTGTAGATCCCGCATCTTGTCCCGGGTATTGTTCAGAGTAGACATCCACGATAAACCAATATAAGATAAACCTATATAAAATGATTGCATTGTCTATAGCCAGTATGGAGCATTATAATCCTAAAAGGAAACTACTGAGAAGTGCCGTTTTGCTTCTGTGTCTGGTTTCCTGCGCCGTCCAAACAAATACTTCTCCTTTTTCGCCGGTTTTTGTAACAGACCAGGCGTATTATTTACTGCTGCCAGCCACCGAAATCGAAAGACCCCTGGATGGCGTCCAGCAGATCACCGGAGCCTATGGCAAACAGGTATTCAGCCTTGAGCGAGACAGGAAATACCGGAGAATGAAAGGAGACAGCCTCATCGTTAAAGGAAAAATTTCCCA
>BNVF01000125.1 GCA_025997895.1 Spirochaetia bacterium | reverse complement strand
TTTTGTTCGTTCTGCTTGTCTTTCTGCCCCAAATTATTATCCGTTCAATGGATGTGAGGGTTTGGTTCGGCTCCTCTGCGGTTATCGCTATTTTAGCCCTTTGTACGGGTTTAATTTACCCTTTGGCTAATCGGGTTCTTAGGTTGTTGATTTGAAAAGACGATCTGCCAGCAGGGCGAGGAATCTGAAAAACCTGCCCTTGCTCTGGCCGTACTTTCTGGAAAAATCACCTGCCGCTTCCGCCAGGGAATAAGTTCCGTATTTTTTTTTCAGAAAATCCCAGTGCTTGATGATCCACACATAGAGATCCCCTTCGGTTCTGCCGGGAAAATTGGCAAGCAGCCACTGTTCCCGTATAATGGCGATCACCGGACTGTATACATTGTTATACCAGGAAACCATAGCCTCGGAAAAGGGAATTTCATCCTCTTTGTCCTGATTCAAAAAATATTTATGCACCAGAATATGATTGTAAATGACATCGTAACGGCCGGCCGCGCTAAAGTTAAGATTCCCGCAGCCGGTCAGTTCGCCGAATTTGGTCTTCTCGTAGAAAATGTTTTTCTCGTATTCCACAAGGGCGTCCCGCAGCTCATCAGTGGTCATTGATGGCGTGATGTTGATCTCCGTGGCAAGGCTGGTTACTTCGGCATCGATAAATTCCACGTCCTGCGCCTTGGCGACAGAGACCCGGTGATTGCCGTCCCGGACAAAGTACACACCCCCGATTTCGTATAACGAAATGGGTGGCAGTATAATATCCCGCAGATGCGCCTCATCAACCCGTTCCCAGCGGCTGCGCAGATGTTCCCTGCGGGGAAGAAAAAATTTGTTAAAGTCCCGGTAGCGTCCTTCGCTGCCGACTATGAGTTTAATCGGCACGGTCTGATTGCCCCGGTATACCTGGTTCTTCGGTTTGAGTATATCCTTCACATCGTTAAACGAAAGCAACCTGTCCCGGTCGGTATGCATAAAATGCTGAAGCTGGGAAAGAACCGCCTTTCCCCTCGCTTTGGAGAAGTCAGATGATGTTTGTTGTCTTAGTTCATGGGGAGCCATGTTTAATTTTCCTTCTGGCAGCCTGTATCAATCACATAATGACTGTAGGCATTAATAACCGTGGTCTCTCCCTGCCTGGTGCTGCGTACATCCGCAAGATCGTACAGGTGGATATGGCCGTGGATGAGGTATCTGGGCTTGAAGGTTTTCATAAACCAGAGAAATGCATTAAACCCCCAATGACACTTGTCGCTTTTGTCGTGAATACCCCTGGGCGGCGCGTGGGTCAGCAGTATGTCCACCCAGCGGCCGTGAAACACACGGTTCCACAGGAGCCGTGGGAAAAGCCTGAAAATCTCGATATACATTTCAAAATCGGTATATTGATTGGGCCCCTGGTTGTAGCGCATAGAGCCTCCCAGCCCGGCGATGATGAGCCCTTCCTCAATTTTAATTTTCGTTCCGATATGGATCGCGCCGGAACCGCGAAATTCCTGGTTTATATCATTCACATAGGGTATCCCGGCGGAACCGCTGAAATATCGTATTTCCTCAACATGGTGATTGCCGAATACAAAGAGCAGGGGTTTATTCAGGCTGGAAATGATAAAATCCAGGTAATCCAGGGGAAGATCCCCCGCCGCAAGGATCAGATCCACATCGGCAAAACGGTCTTTTATGGTGTTTGTGTATACCAGGGGATCGATCTGGTCGGAAACGCAGAGAATCTTCAATACCGGAACCCTTCAGTACGGTACTGAGGAACAGCGGCTGAAATGTCGATATTGAATATAGGGTAAATCCCTCTACACACGGCTTTCCTTTTCTCCTTATAGTATTCTATAATATTATAAGGGAATGAAGAAGATATTGAAAGGACAAAACGGAAAAAATATGAAAAAATGCGGCTTTTTAATCTGCGGCTTATGGCTGCTTCAGGCGGCCCTTGGCTTTGGGCAGGTGAATTTTACCAGGGGCGAGGAACTCCTGATGCAGAACAAGCCCAAAGAGGCAGTGGTATACCTTGAGAATTCCATAGCCGATGACCCCGCCCATGTGAAGGCGTTTTTGTACCTGGGCATTGTGTACGAACAGTTGAACCGTACCGATGAGGCCATTGCGGCTTACCGGAAGATTCTTGATCGTGCGGGGAACCTTACCGCCAATGTGGCGAATAATCTGGGGAACGCTTATTTTCAAAAGGGAAATACCGACTACGCGGAACAGTTCTATTCCCGTGCCCTTGATGTTGACGGAGTCTATTCCCCGGCCTACCTGGGCAGGGCGAATACGCGGGTAAAAGCCGGCGCCCTGCGGAACGCCGTTGTCGATTACGAGCTTTACCTGTCTCTGGAGCCCCGAACTCCCCAGCGTTCCGAAATTGAACGGCTTATCGCCTTTATCCGTTCCGAATTTGCCGCCGAGGAAAGGCGTAAGCTCCTGGCCGAGGAAGAAGCCCGGGCCGAAGCTGAACGCCGACAGCGCCTGTTGGACGAGGTTGCCGCTTCGCTCCAGTCAGTCTCTGATTCGAGCCAGGGCCTTTCATCGGGCGCAGAGCACGTAGAAGGTTATGAAGGCGAATTTGAGCTTGAATAAATAAACAAATAAACAGAATATAGAAAAAAACAAAGAGGGGAAAATCATGTATATAGACCGAAAACGCGTGCTACTGATAGGCGGCGGCGTATTGCTCATCCTGCTTGTGGGTGGGGCCATTTTCTTTTTTACGCGGAAGAGCGGCAGTTCTGTTTCCAACCGGAACAGCACGGTTAATGCAGCTAACGCGGCGGATGTAAAGCGGCTGAATACCATAAAGATAGCAACCGATTACCTTACTGCAGGTGAATATCAGCGGGCGCTGGATCTGCTGGACGGGCTGCTTATTGAAAACCCCGATGACGCCGAAGTACGGGCGCTGCAGGAACAAATATTGAGAGAAAAGCGGCTTGCGGCAGATACAGACGATATGGATCGCATTGCCGAAAGCCTTGCACAGCTCACCGCCGAGCAGAGTGCCGCCCGGCAATCCGCAGAACAGCTTGCCAGGCAGGCTGCGGCCCTTTCCGGCGCAAATGCCGCCGAGACAGAAGCCCGGCTTGCCGCCCAGCGTCGTGCCGATGAGGAGCGTATGGCATCCCAGCGCCGCGTCCTGGAAGAAGAACGGCTGCGCCTTGAGACTGAAGCTGCGGCAAGGGCAACTGCCGAAGCGGAGCGTAAAGCCGCCGCCGATGCCGAGGCTGCCCGGCGCAAAGCCCAGGAAGAGGAACTTGCCAGGGTTTCCCGGGAATTGCAGGAAAAGATGCGGGCGGTAAACGATCTGGTTTCACAGGGCAAGGCCCGGCTTGCGGCTAACGATATTGCCGGCGCCACCCGGACTTTTTCCGACGCCCGGGCCGCCATGCCCCAGGGCGAAAACCGCTTTGAGGCCCAGAAGCTGGCGGATATGGCCGACGCCTATTACGATTTTTATTCCCGCAACGCGAATACCGCCGACGGCGCCGAGGCCGCCAAACAGACCCTTGGTCTGGCAAATGAGGCAGTGTCCAAAGATCCAAGCCAGGCCCTGCCCCATTACACCCTGGGCAAACTCAGCAGGGATCTGCGCCAGCGCCTTGTCGCTCTGGCGCA
>BNVF01000124.1 GCA_025997895.1 Spirochaetia bacterium | reverse complement strand
CCCTGGATAAGCTGGACGCCATTCCCGGTTACCGTACCAGCCTGACGCCGGCGGAATTCAAACAGTTCCTTATTAAAGACGGCTTTGCCATGACCGGCCAGACCAAAGACATTGTCCCCGCAGATCGGCTGCTCTACGCCCTGCGGGACGTAAGCGGCACCGTGGAATCCATTCCGCTGATTACCGCCAGCATACTTTCCAAAAAAGTTGCCGAGGGCGCCGAGGCGCTGGTGCTGGACGTAAAGTACGGTTCCGGCGCTTTTATGAAAAATCCCGCAGATGCGGAAAAACTCGCCCGTTCCATGGTAGACACCGGATCGGCAATGGGCAAAAAGATCATCGCCCTGTTAACCGATATGGACGAGCCTTTGGGAAAAATGGTAGGCAATTTCCTTGAGGTTGAGGAATGTTACGATTGCCTGGACCCGCAGGCGCTGGGGAAAAGCGAATCTTCCCTTTCGGCGGATCTCATGGAAGTTACCCTTGAGCTGGCGGCGCGTATGGCGGTGCTTGGCGGCAAGGCAAAAAATGCGGTCGAGGGCAGAACGTTATGTGAAGAGGCGCTGGCAAGCGGTAAGCCGAGGGAGCTGTTTTTGGCGAATATAAAGAGCCAGGGCGGTGATGTGGATAAATTTCTTTCGCTCAGGGGGAATTACCATTCGTCATACAGTACTGAAATTTGCGCATCACAGGACGGCTTCATTTCGCGTATCGACGCATGGAAGATAGGACACGCGGGGGTTGGCCTGGGCGTGGGAAGAAACCGTACCGAAGAGGCGGTAAGCCCCACTGCGGGGATCCAGTTCCACCGCAAGCGGGGCGCGGCGGTGAAGAAGGGCGATACTATAATGACCGTGTGGGCAAAGGACGAAACTTCCCTTACATCTGCATTACCCCAGATTACGGAAGCGGTTGAATATTCGCATAACGCACCGCCGGAGCGCACGCTTATTCTCAAGGAAATTGGGTAAGCGGCTGCGCGGGCTATCCATATATAAGGAATGAAACACCGATGAAGTGGGAAAAGAAAGATATTGCCCCGGAACAGGTCAAGGACATCGCCGCAAAATACGGCTGCGATCTGCTCACTTCCTCTGTGCTTGCCCGGCGGGGATTCTGCACAGGGGATTCAATCAAGTTTTTTCTTGAAGATGATATACGGTATTTGCGCAACCCCTTTGGGCTGCCGGGTATGGAAGATGCGGTGGAAAGAGTACTCGCCGCAAAAGAAGAAGGCGAAAAGGTGTTGATATTTGGCGATGGCGATGTGGACGGTATTACCGGCACGGCGCTGCTCACCGAATACCTCACCGGCCTGGGCATGGACATTAGTTGGCGTATTCCCACAGGCGACGAATCCTACGGGCTTTCCATCGCCGCAGTAGAAGAATTCGCCGCCGCTGACGGTACCCTGATTATCACCGTGGACTGCGGTATTTCCCGTGTGGCTGAAGTAAAACGGGCCAACGAACTTTCGGTGGATGTGATCGTAACCGATCACCACGAGCCGCAGGACGAGCTGCCGGAAGCCCTCACCATTATCAATCCAAAACTGAAAGACAGCGCCTATCCCTTTCGGGATCTTTCCGGCTGCGGCGTCGCCTTTAAGCTGGCGTCGGCCCTGCGTTTTGCACAGAAAAGCGAGCTCTACGGCCAGCCGGTATGCCTGCTTAACACCAGGCCGGTAAACGAGGCGTGGATAATTGAAATCGCCAAGCTGCGCAACCTCGCCGTTATCGACACCCTTACCGAGACCATAATGCCGGGAATGGTGCGCATCAGCGAAACGAGGCTTCCGGCCTTTCTTGAAGGGCAGCAGATTCTGGTCTGGGACGCGCCGCTCCAAAAGCGGGTAATGGCGAAACTTTTCGGCGCCGGCGTTGAAGTGGGTATGCTGGACATTGCACCAGAGATAGGCAAAGCAATTCCCCAGGCCGCCGGTAAGGGACTGCTCCGCATTAAAGAGCTTTCAAAAATCGCCCGCTATTCGGAAAAGGAATTGACCGAGCTTGACGTATTTGTCAATCTATTTACTTCGTTTGTGCGAAACCGGGAAAAACTCGGCGGCCCTGAGGAAAACGCCGATTTGCAGCTTGCCGCTTTGGGAACCATTGCGGACATCATGCCCCTGTTAGACGAAAATCGAATCATTGTCCGCAAGGGGCTGGAATCTCTGCAAACAAAACCACGGCCGGGCATTTCGGATCTGCTGCACAAACTGGACCTGGCAGGCCGCCGTTTTGACGCCAAGGACATTTCCTGGAAACTCTGCCCAACCATCAACGCTGCCCGCCGCATGGGAAGCCCCGAAAAAGCGGCGGCACTGTTCTTTGAAAAAGACCCCCTGGTGCGTGACCGTCTTGCCGGCGAACTGGTTGCCATGAACGACAACCGCAAAATTCTTGAAGAAGAAGTTTGGGCTATCGCCGAACCTATGGCCTTCAAGAGTCTTGGCGAATACGATGAGAAACTCGCCATGGTCTACGGCGAAGAAATAAACAAAGGTTTTACCGGTCTCATGGCCCAGCGCATAGTCAAGCGCTTTAACGTTCCCGGTGTGGCGATTTTTTTTAACGGCGATATATACACCGGCTCCCTCCGCTCCGCCAGGGGTTACAATGTCTGCGCCCTGCTGGAACAATGCGCCGATCTCTTTATCGATTCAGGCGGCCATCAGGCAGCGGGCGGCTTCAGCATGGACAAGGCAAATTGGGATGCCTTCATGGAGCGGCTTAAAATCGTCGCCTGTGCCCTCGAGTTTAAAGAGGGCGAAGAAGAAAGCATTTTGATTGACGCCGAACTTCCCCCTGATTATCTAACGCCAGAAATTTTCAAACTGGTGGATCGGTTCGAACCTTACGGCAAAGAAAACGGTCCCCTTACTTTTATGGCAAAGAAACTTATCATAAAGGACATCAACTTTATCGGCAAGCAGGAATCAAAACATCTCAAGATGACCATTGACACCGGCAAGCACAAATGGCCTGCCCTGTACTGGGGGGCCGCCGACCGGGTGGTGAACAAAGAGTTCGGTCTTGAAGACCGGGTGGATATCGCTTTCAATCTTTCCAGAGACTGGTTCAAGGGAATTGAAACGCCCCAGATGATGATTACGGATTTAAGAAGAAGCAATAGTTAGCGGGCAGAGCAAGTCCCTTTAATGCTCACAGCAGCTTTTCAATGTATGATACAAGCTGTTCAGGCGTTTTGGTGGAGCCAAAGCGTTCACTGAGATTACCGGAGCGGTCAATCAGGAATTTTGCAAAATTCCATTTGATGTTTTTACCGCCGGTTAGCTCTTTGAACAACGGATGCGCATTCGCGCCTTTCACTTCGATTTTTTGTGACAGGGGAAAAGTAACCCCATAACGCACAGTGCAGAACTCCTGTATCTGTGAGTTGTCACCTGGGTCCTGGTGCAAAAATTGATTGCATGGAAACCCGATCACCACAAGCCCGCGTTCTTCATACGTTTTCCATAGCTGTTCCAACCCCGCATATTGCGGCGTAAACCCGCATTTACTGGCGGTGTTGACAATCAGCAAAACTTTCCCTTTGTACGCAGACAGTGGAATGGTTTTACCCTCCATGCTGGTATAGCTGTGATCGTATACGCTCATATCTTTTTACCTC
>BNVF01000123.1 GCA_025997895.1 Spirochaetia bacterium | reverse complement strand
GGGACCTGCCCGTCAATTTGACCCGCTACCACGGCTGCGGTATGGGCGCGTTTTTTGACGATAAGGCGAGAGCGGAGAACTCATATATTATAATTATTACTCCGTCGGTGATTAAATAGCAAGGATGCGCAGCGCCTGCCTACACGCTAAAATGCCGCTCACCTATCAGTTCCACGGTCTTCCGCAGATCCTCATCAAGCGGGCGGTCGTCTTCAAGGGGTGTAAAAAAGGCGGCAACTTCGCGGTAGGTCTTTTCGGCGGAACCCAAATTTTCCGGCTTAAGTTCACCTTTTTTCAGACGGAGGTCCAGTGCCTGGAAAGCGGCGAGCAGGGAAGCGGCCATGACCTGGGCGGTAAGTTCGTTTATCCGCGCACAGTCACGGGCGGCGATGGTACCCATGCTCACCTTGTCCTGGTTGTGACATTCGGTGGAGCGGGAAAACACACTGGCAGGCATGGTGTTTTTCAGGGCCTCCGCAGTCCAGGCTGAAACGGCGATCTGTACAGCCTTAAAGCCGTGATTATAGGCAAAACTAGTGCGCGTCCCGGACAGGTTGGGGGGAAGGCCCCGGCTGTATTTGGTGTCCACCATAAGGGCAAGCTGGCGATCCACCAGGTCGGCCAGATTGGCGGTGATGTTTTTCAGGGAGTCCATTGCAAAGCAGATGTGGCCGCCGTAAAAATGGCCGCCGTGGTACACCGAGCGGGTTTCAGGATCGATGACGGGGTTGTCGTTGGCGCTGTTCATTTCAGTTTCGATGAAAGCGCGTAACGTGTCTTTCATATCGTAGAAAAGCCCGATCACATGGGGGGCGCAGCGGATTGAATAGGGGTCCTGAATCCGTGCGGGAATGATGCCGGCGCTTTCCGCTTCCGCCGGAAGGGCGCTGCGGATTTTTTCCGCTGCCAGGGCCTGTCCGGGGTGGGGTTTGAGTTCAAAAAGCCGCTTGTTAAAGTGATAGGCATTTCCCTTGAGGGCGATGGAATTCATCGCGGTAATCCTGCAGCTTAGGTCAGCCAGATATTCGGCGCGGGAAAAGGCGAGGGCTGCCACGGCGTTCATTACCGCAGTCCCGTTCATTATGGCGATGGCTTCTTTGGGGCGGAACTGGTAGGGGCGTTTCCCCAAGTCGGCTAGCACCTCGGCGGCAGGCCGAACCTTGCCCTGGTAGAGCACCTGCCGCTCCCCGATGAGGGCGCCGGCAAGGTAGGAGAGGGGAGTGAGATCCCCGGAAGCGCCCACCGAGCCTTCCTGGGGTATGAGGGGTAAAATGTCATGCGCAATAAAAAAGTCGATGCAGCGTAACAGTTCCATGCTGACGCCGGAAAAACCCCGGGAGAGGGTGTTGAGTCTGACTATCATCACCGCCCTGACTGTTTCATCGTCAAAAAACGCGCCCATACCGCAGCCGTGGTAGCGGGTCAAATTGACGGGCAGGTCCCGGTAATGATCGGGGGTGACTACCTCGGTACAGGAATCGCCGTAGCCGGTAGTAACCCCGTAAATGCCGCCGTGTTCCGCCAAAGCCTGATCCAGAAAAGCCGCGCCCGCCTCAATTTTTGCCTCGAATTCGGCGGAGGGGCAGAGCCGCGCCCCAATCTGTTTTTTCGCAGCAGCCGTAAGGCTCTCAATGGTAAGCCGGTCATGGCCCGGTTCAAGGGTTTCCTGATTCAGTTTAACTGCATTCACTTTGATTTCGTTCATTTTATCTTCCTGAATATAAGCGAGGTGTTGATCCCGCCAAAGGCGAAATTATTTGACATGATGTACTCGGTGTCGATCTGCCGGCCCGTACCGGTGATGTAGTCCAGGGACGCACATTCGGGATCAATGTCAATAAGGTTGATGTTGGGAATAAACCAGTTTTGGTTCATCATGGCAATTGAAACCCATGCCTCAATGGCCCCGCATGCGCCAAGGGTGTGGCCGGTATAGTTTTTCAGGGTGCTGGCGGGAACTGCCCGCTGAAACACATTCCAGGTGGCATGGGTTTCGGCAATGTCTCCGGCGCCGGTGGCGGTTCCGTGAGTGTTCACATAGCCGATTTTCTCAGGGCCAAGCTGTGCCGATTCCAGGGCAAGCTTCATCGCAATGCCCATAGTGGCGCGGTTTGGCTGCGTTATGTGCAATCCATCGGTATTGGTTCCAAAACCGGCAACTTCGGCGTATATGTTCGCTCCGCGCCTAACCGCATGCTCGTATTCTTCCAGAATCAACGCGCCTGCCCCTTCGCCCACCACCAGGCCGTCCCGGTTTTTGTCGTAGGCTACGGGGGTGCTTTCGGGATGATCATTTTTCGTGCTTGCGGCAAAAAGGGTGTCAAAAATGGCGGCGTCCACCGCCGAGAGTTCATCGGCCCCTCCGGCGATCATGATGTCCTGAATTCCGTTCTGTATGGTCTCGAATGCGTAACCGATAGCAATGCTCCCCGAAGTACAGGCGGTGTTAGTTGCAATAAGCCGCCCGGTCAAACCGTAAAACACTTCGATATTCGCCGCGCAGGTCTGGGGCATGGCCCTGACGTATGTGGTGGCGTCAATGTTTTTCATCTCATTGTTGATGAGCATACCGTAAATGTCGAGCATTGCGTCAACGCTGCTCATGGACGATCCGTAGGCGACGCCCACGCGGCCCCCTCCCAGCTCGGGAGATTCGGCAAGGCCCGCGCATTTAACGGCGCTTTCAACGGCGACCAGGGCAAGGCGGCTGACCCGGCCCATGCCCCGGATTTTTTTTCGGGGATAATCGGGCATGACAAAGTCCACCGGAGCGGCGAGTCTGGTGTTCATCTGTGGGTATTTGTCCCACTCGTCCATTCTGCGGACGCAATTTTTGCCTGCCCGCAGTTTTTCAAAAACCGTTTCCAGATCATTTCCCAAAGCGCTGACCAGCCCGCCGCCGGTAACTACTACCCGCCTTTTCGTTTCCATTTAAACCAGTCCTCCATCTACCGCAATAACTTGCCTGGTGATATATGAGGCGGTCTCCGAAAGAAGGAACACCGCCAGCGCGGCAACTTCTTCAGCTTTGCCGATTCTGCCCATCGGTACATGGGGCAGGATCATATCCAGGGGCGCCTTTTCGCTCATGTCGGTTTCGATAATTCCCGGCGCTATGCAGTTCACCGTAATGGAGCGGCTTGCCAGTTCCACTGCCAATGCCTTGGTCGCGCCGATAATACCCGCCTTGGACGCACTGTAATTCACCTGCCCCCGGTTGCCGTTAATGCCGGAGACCGAGGCGATGGTGATGATCCTGCCCTGCTTTTTGCGGCATACCGGCATGATCAGGGGGTGGATCACGTTGTAAAAAGCGTCAAGGTTGGTGTGTATTACCGTATCCCAATCCTCGTCGCTTAACGCAGGAAAGGCGTTGTCTGCACAGATGCCGGCGTTGCAGATAATGCCCCAGAGGGCGCCGTGTTTTTCCGTTACCGCCGCAAGCTGCTCCCTGCACTCCTCCCGGTTGCGCACGTCAAAGCGGACAAGTTCTATTTCGCCGCCTTTGGAACGGATCTCCGTCTCCAGAGATTGCGCCCCTTCCTCGTTGCGCCGGTAGTGGGCAATTACCGGATACCCTGCCACTGAAACCGCCAGGGCAATGGCACGCCCTATGCCCCGGTCAGCGCCGGTGATCAGTACTTTTTTGTTATTTTCCATAATTTTCCTTTTCCAGAAATTCCGAAGGATCTTCAACATCCATAACCATGATCTTTGCCAACGCCA
>BNVF01000122.1 GCA_025997895.1 Spirochaetia bacterium | reverse complement strand
ACATGGGCGGGCTGACATTGAATATAGCGAACTTTGGGTCGATCCTGGACTTTGTGGGAAGCGCTATAGGGCGGAACAATGGAGGCGGGCAAAGCGGATTGGGGAAGGTGATAGAAGCAGCGGAGAACACGGCGGCGCGATTGGCAAGTGGTGTAGACAAGCTGGTACTTGGCGGCGTGCGATATGACGAAAAAGGGAATATCATCTTGGGGGATACGATCCAGAACAAGGAGGGGACCGGGCGGATTATTACGCTGGCGGATATAGGGAATGTGAACGACCAGGCGATACGGTTGCAGCACGAAGCGTACCGAAACGGGCTGGTGGATAATAAGAATTACATAGAGACGCAACAGGCAGTATTGGCGCACACAAAGATGGCGCAGGATATGTTTAATGGGGGGCAAGGCATAAGCATTATGAACCTGCGGGATATAGACGCATATATCAAGGCCGGCGGGGACATGAGCAAGTTCTACGCGTATGTGGATGAGAATTATGGTTCCAGTGCGGATTTCTGGATGTTGATGGAAGATGGCAGTCTTAAGTATGATGGCGATGGTTGGCTAAAAGATCCAAATGGGAATTATATACACAAGAATGGGGAAAGAATAGGCGCAGAGACACCCGAGGCTGGGCTTGCAAAAATTTTAGGAATAACGCCCGAAGCAGCATATGAGTTAATGAAAAATTCAGGATTTGTTGAAAAAGATGGGTATTGGCACAGAGACGCCGCCACTAACGAAATAAACATGACAAAATCAATTACTCTTGATAATCCAATATATGCAGATAATTATTATAATCGATTGGAAAATTACAATACCCTGAACATATATAATACTCTGGTTAAAGAAGGGTATATGGCTAAAGATAACGAGCTATATATTATGGGTGGCTATGATAATGATCAACTTCCGTATATTAGCTATGAAGAATACAAAGCCCGTAATTTCATATTAGGTGTTCAGTATTATCCAACCCGTGACACGTATGTCGGCAATGATGTCACGACCTTGTTAGGTTCAGCAGGAAATATAGCCACCAATCCGCATCGGGGGACTGATACCGCAGTGCCAAAAGGCACTGTTTCACAATTGTTATTTTTTAATGATACGAGCAAAGTTGAGTATGCTTCACAGGGAAGTGTCGACATAAATACCACACAAGGATTAAACGTCATTCTATCCACGCAAATTTCTTATAATTATAAAGGCGAAGACCTATCCGAAACAATATATTATCGGATTATGCATTTAAGTGAGGTAGCCGTAATAGAGAACGCGACGCCCAATTGGGATACCGTATTGGGTAAAACTGGCAATACCGGTAAGATGGGTGATTTGACCTATGGCAACCATGCCCATGAAGAGATTTTTACAAACAAACTGCCTAGTCCGTATTTAGATTATTTAACCCGAATGACCCCCAATGTCACGCAACGAGTATTTAATAACAATACCTACTATTATGATAAATTTCTTTTTGCGGATAAAAGCAAGTATACAATTAGACCCGATGCGGGTACATACAATAATAAATAGAGGAGAAGGAAAACATGAAGATTATCTGTGTGGTATTATTATGTGTAACTATATTGAATGTATATAGTAAAGATAGAGAGGACAATGAATTGATAAATATTCCAGGATTAGTGAATATACAAAATGTGATGTGCAATATACCCTTAAATATTTTTGAAATTAAAAATACTGTCAAAAAACTTAATGAACAGAAGAATATATGATAAATGGTATTAATATAGGAGAAATGATTTTGTTAAAAAAAATATTATTTTTATACATAATTTTGTTTGTTACTGGTAGTATGTTATTTTCTGACGAATTTCCAAAATTAATGTATGTTTCATCAAAAGAAGGTCTCAATCAAAGAGAAACACCTTTTATTAACAGTAGAAAAATCGGAACGTTTTTATATGCTGCAAATGTAATAATAATTGAACGAGGGGAAGAAACGACAATAGATGGAATTATTAATTATTGGTATAAATGTTATGGAAGTAATGGTGAGTGTTGGATTTTTGGTGGTTATTTAACAGAAGAAATGCCATTGGATGTTCCCACTATTTTGGGACGTTGGTATGTAGAAAATAATAATAGGCGATATTTCATTTTTAATCCTAATTATACTTATGGTGAAGGATATAAAGAGACAGACAGGGGATCTGCGGGAAAATGGAGTTTAAATGGTAATATACTAACTCTTAAAATAACCCAAGATGGACCTGATGCTCTTAATGAAAGTCAATTTTTAACTACTATTCGGCTAATTATTAACAACCGAAATAGCGTCATTTTAGATTTATCAAATGGGAAAAGTATAAATCTTACGAGAACTAATGATGCGTGGTAGTTCTAAATTAATCTCGAGACGAGAATATATCTCAACGTATTATTTTAATGAAATAAGAGTTGGAATTTTATCTATTTTTCTTGAAGCGGCAGCGGAACAGACGATCATGGGAATGAACGAGGAACTGCGGAAAGGAGCGGCAAAGCTTGCGGCGGCGCAGGCGGAGAAACTGCTGCAGGAAGGGATAGCGCAGAGTCTGGCGCGGGTAGACTCGGAAAACGAAGGTATGAAGGAGTGGGAACGGAACCTGGTACGGGGAGAAGGGTACAGCGTCGCCGGAGACCGTATCAGCCGGAGCGTGACCGTAGATTCGACGATAGCAGGCCCGGTGCAAAAGACGCAAACGGTACACATGTATGAGGACTATGCGGCGCCGGCGCTGAAGATGCCGGTAACGCTGAATCGGGCGGAGCTGGAGGGACTGGATCCCGATATGGTGATGCAGCTGGTGGCGAAAGGATACCGGTATCTGGAGACGTGGGGCGAGGAAGTATTTGGAAAGACGGAACGGGGAGTAACGGGGTTAGAGGAGACGAAGTACAATACGGTGCAACGGGACGTGCGGGAACAGCGAATGGAGGCGGTAGCGGTACCGGTGTTTGCGAGCAGTGCGGATGATACCAAACAAACGATAGCGAACCAGGCACAACAGGTGCGGGCAGCGGTGCTGCACAACCTGCGTGCAGCGGCGCATAACCAGCATATAACGGATTTGGAAGAGGACAGTAAACGGCGGGACACGCAGCAGCGTGACGGGAAGTTAGGTGAACACATTGGATACGCGCCGGTGTTCAAAGAGCGGCCTGACCTGACGGGGAGTGTGGAGTCGAACCTGGATTACCTTGGGCAGGGGCAGATGAACCTGATCATGCTGGACTTCCAGTGGAACGCGATGAAGCATACGGCGGGGTGGGCAGAAGCGGCGCGGCCGATATATGACCAGAAACTGTGGGAAGACGACGGGGGATTTTTTAAACCACCGACGATACGGCAAATAATAGACGTAGCGAACGAGATAGTAACGGAGATAGTGGGGAACATCATATTCGCGGTAGGGACGGTATTCAGCGGGCCCGGCGGAATAGCGTTGAAAGCGGGGTTCAAGTTCCTGGCGAACAGCACGGATGATTTAATGTTCGCGGTAGCGGATACGGCGGTGGGGAACGGATCGAACGGGGAAATCTGGACGAACTTTGGGAAGAAAGCTGCTGCCTATATCATTCCCCGCTCCAAGGTTATAACCCGTGTATATCCCGTATTTCGTCACTTCTCCCGCGACGACGACGGCGATGAAAGGAGCGACTGTGGTGGCGCAGGCAATGGCGCAGGGAGCGATAGCGGCGGCAACGTCGTACACGACGAGTGTGGCAAGCAGTTACCTGAACGCGCTGGACTTCCG
>BNVF01000121.1 GCA_025997895.1 Spirochaetia bacterium | reverse complement strand
TGCTGCCATACAAAAATTCCTTTCCGCTGATGGAAAAACGCGGTAAGCGTTTTATCCCGCCGCAAGCGCGTTAAAAAATATGTTCCCGGTATTTGGAATGTTACACTCCTGAATACAACGTATCCGTCAAATACCGTAGTAACCAAAAACAAAACCTTGCCGGGGTTCTCCGGCAACGTTATTTCGCCGCAAATAGCCGGCAGTCTCTGATGAAACTAATAAGAGAATGTCCGGGCCGAAAGGCATGGCTCCCCCCTTGAAACCGTGTCCAAAATGCCGTATATTCGAGCCAGAGGTGCTGTTATGTCGCAAACTGAATTGCTGCTGAAAGAAGTTGAAGGGCTTTCCCCTCAACTCATGGAAGAACTGATTGATTTTGCGGGTTATCTCAAACATAAACCCTCCCCGGCGGTTTGGGGCAATGTACCCAAGAACCGCTCCGAAAATCCGTACAAGGCTATTGAGGAACTTGAAGGGCTTGGTCTGGCTAAAGGCTCAAAGCTAACACTTGAGCGGTTTTCGGAAATGCAGCAAGAAGATATTGCTCTTGAAGAAGCACAATTCCGGCGTTTGTTCCACCATGAAGGTGCGCAATGACCTATGTTCTCGACGCTTGCGCCATTATTGCTTTGATAAATAAAGAAGAAGGCGAGGACACGGTAAAGGATATTCTGAAAAAGGCGACAGATGAAAAAGATACAGTGGTATGTATTAGCGTGGTAAACCTGATCGAAGTGTATTACGGCTTTGTTCGTGAATTGGGCAAAGATGAAGCCCGCACAATTCTTGAGAAAATATATGCTGCCCCAATTACCATTATTGAAAATATAAATGCCCCTGTGTACCTTGAAGCGTCGAGGCTCAAAGCGGCCTACCTGATGTCCGTTGCTGATGCTATCGGCCTTGCCACCGCTATGAGCCTTTCCGGTGTTTTTGTTACCGCCGACGGCGAATTTGAGGAAGCGGTGGCGCGGGAACAGGCTCCTATCCATTGGTTCCGTCCACCGAAGAAAAGGGGCGCAGGTTGATCGCTCTGCTATAGTTCCTGAACCTTGGTTTTCTGCAAAACTCATGCTATAGTCACCTTATAAGAGGTATGCCATGGCCGATTGTGCGATTTTGATAAAGGAAATCCAGTCCCTCCCGCCTTCAAGTTGGGGAAAGGTGCTGGATTTTGTAGAGCAATTAAAGCAGAGCAACGTCGGAAATGGAAGCGATCCTGCCGGGAAAGGTACGAATCTTTCCGGACGCTTCGCCGGGGCGCTGCGGGTATCCGATGAACGGTATGCGGAAATGCAACAAGAACTGCAGGCAGGGCGGGAAGAATGGAACCGGAATACCTTTTAGATTCCAACGTCATCAACATAGCCGATTTCAAAAACATCTCAGACCTCATTTTACTCAATCCTTGGGATATTCTGGCTTCCACCAAATGGTGATTACGGACCCTCACGGACTCTATCTTTCCTGTCCGTCTTGTTTTTTGGCTGATTTCATGCTACGCTTACTTCATGAGTGTTACACAAACCGTTGAAATACCCGCCAACCACCGGCTGACGATTGAGGTACCTCGCGAAGTACCGGTGGGCAAGGCACGGATCACCCTTACCTCCGAAACGGAGGTTTCCGGTGATGGCTTCCGAATCCCCCTGGTCTCGTGGTTTCAGAAGCGGCGGGAAGAACGATTCCGCAGGGCGGTTATAGGAGTTACCGGCTGCCTTGCGAACAATCCGGCTTTTAAGGGCAATGCGGTGGAAATTCAGCGGAGAATGCGCGCCGAATGGGACAGACCTTGGGACACCGATGAAAAAGAAAGTCGTCTTTGACAGTAATATCCTCATTTCGCTGGCCAATAACGAAATAGATACGGCCCGATTTATAGAAATGTTCCGTAAAAAGCGAAAGTATGTGAGTCTTATTACCCAAATAGAAATATTATCCGGGCCGGATATCAGCGCGGAGGAAAGATATTTTTTGGCCGGATTTTTATCGGAATGTACCATCGTCCCGATTAGGCGGAACATTATTGCAGAGACCATACGGTTCCGCCAGACCAGGAGGCGCAAGCTGCCTGACTCGATAATCGCGGCCACCGCCGTAATCCTAAACGCCGTTCTCATCAGTAATGACTCCCATTTGTTGCAGGTAAAGTATCCCGCTCTTTCGGTTGAATCTTTTGAATTGCTGCCTGCTTCTTCATAATCTTCCTGCTTCATCCTCTCTCAAATTCGGTGACAGTTACTTTAGAAATTGAAGAATTTTTAACCGCAAAGGCGCGCAAAGGGAAGAAGTTTTTCCACTCTTCCTTTGTCGCCGCAGACCAATCAGACCAATCAGACCTTCGGTCTGCGGTCTGATGTCGCCTTTGCGGTTTTTCTTCCTCTGCTAAAACTGCCGGATGGCGCGGACTTGGTATCTTCGTCCCTCTTCTCCATAAGCATGTTGCACCCCGTCGCCGGTTGAAAAATTAACCGAATAACAGGCATCGTATACAAACGCCCCATTTCCGGAAGACCAATAGGGTACTGCCCTAAAATTGCCTAATCCATTGGCATAGAGATTGTTGTACATATAAAGCAGTTCATCCGCACTGGGCAAATACCAATCATCAAAATCGTTTACCACAAGCGCATCACATATAAATGGCGCAGTATTGATTCCTCCCCCTTTCTTCGCTATAGCATCCATGATTTGTTGGGTGTTTTCTTTTCCGGATCCCAAACGCCTATCTGCATTTACCCTATAGTCGCCAAATGCCGCCGCCTTCTCCGTATTCGCCGGAGCTGCTTCCAGATACCGCCAACCGCCGGAACTGTTGCCCTTGTCGTAGAAAATCAGCCCGCCCGCAGGGCCGGTATCACCCACCTTGTAGGCCGGAGTTGGGGGAGCCGCCGGAGTCTGTGCCGCCTGTCCGCTTCCCCCGCCGGATGCCGTGCCGCCGCTTCCGCCGGAGGATGATCCGCTTGATCCCGCCTGCGCGGTTTGCGTTCCCGATCCGCCTGATGAACCGCCATAGCCTTTGGAACTGCTGTTCATCAGGGCGATTATAGTTTCGCCTGATGGTATGTTCCGGTTGAATTGTCCCTGCACCTGGGCGGTCTGCACTTCCAGGGCGCGGATTCTCATGCGGTAGTTATTACCTACCTTGCTTATCGCGCCGGACACAATGGTTTGCGCGCCGACCATCTTTCCTATTTCCTGGGCGGAATTGTCGTCCACTTCGCCGGCCCACTGAAAGTTCAGTTCCGAGCGGATCGCGTCAAGCTGCTGGCGATCCACTACGGGGAAATTCCTGTCGTTCACGGCATTGGCGATAAGCTCATCAATGATATAATCCGAGAGGGCCGCCGAATCGGACTGGACGTTGAGAATAACGATTTTGTTTCCACCCGGCACGTTGCTGTCCAGGTAGTCGGAAGCCTCGCGGATCGCGGCGTCCAGTTCATCGGGGGCTGCTGTCGCTTGAGGACTTGAGCCGCACGCTGTACTCAGCACTGCGGCAACCAGTACCGTCAGAGCAATACGTACCGCTGCGGTGATTTTCTTTGCAATTTTCATGTTTGTTCCTCCATAAAAAAATCAATAATGCTGTTCCTCTCTTTATAAAAAAACCCTGCGGCGTGGAGGAACAAACTCGCATGAGTGCGCCGCAGGGTAGGGAAAAATCCGTCTGTTATTCCGCGCCCCATTGGGCAAGGCCGTTCTGGAGTATCTGCTGCGCCATGTTGATGGTGATGTCGTACAGGGCGGAGTCTTTGCTGACACTGGTTGACAATGCCTGGGCTACCTGCCGGTTCAGTTCCGCTTTGG
>BNVF01000120.1 GCA_025997895.1 Spirochaetia bacterium | reverse complement strand
AAAACGGTAAGACTGTCCGGTTGGAATAGTGAGTGCAGGAGTGACATCATAAACTTCAAAGATGTTTTGAAGAATACCTGACCAATGAATATAAGGCATTTCTGCAAATGTTCCGGGTGATTGAAGAAGTATAGCTAGAGATATTAGACAGACGGACAGCCGCACCGTTTTTCCAGTAGGTTGCTTTACCATCTTCAGTCCCTGCGATATAGATATTGGAACCGGAAACAAAGATTGAAGAAGTATAGCTAGAGATATTAGACAGACGGACAGCCGCACCGTTTTTCCAGTAGGTTGCTTTACCATCTTCAGTCCCTGCGATATAGATATTGGAACCGGAAACAAAGATTGAATAAGCATTGCTATGGCTATTGGACAGATGGACAGCCGCACCGTTTTTCCAGTAGGTTGCTATAGTATATATTAGGTCTACTGTTTCATACCCTGCGACATAGACATCGGAACCGGAAACAAAGATTGAATAAGCTTCGCTATAAGTATTAAACAGACAGACAGCCACACCGTTTTTCCAGTAACATGCTTTATGATCTTCAGTCCCTGCAACATAAACATCGGATCGTTTGCCCGGCTTAACCCGGAATATGCTAAACAGAGCGGTGGCGGGTGGGGCATCGGAAACGAAGATTGAATTAGCGGTGCTAAAGCTACTGGACAGACGGACAGTCTTACCGTTTTTCCAATAGGCTGCTTTTAACTTTTCACCCACCTTTTCACTCCCTGCGACATAGATATCGGAACCGGAAACAAAGAGTTTTCCATTCCCGCCAATAGCCGGATTACCGGATGCGCTATGCGGGCTTGCTTCCTTTGATTTTGTAATCCCAAAAGCGTCGAATGACTTGTAGCATTTATAGTAAAAAGCCTTGTTATTCATCTTGTAGCGCGGGATAGCCTGTTTTGAGCCTATCTGCAGTTTTAAACCGGATGTTAGTTTTGTTTCTTCCAGCCAAATGGCGATAAAAGGCTTTTTTTCTCCCAGCGCAAGATTGATTTCGTTACGCACATTCTCCGATGCGGCCGAGGCATCTGAAATAAAAACAATAAAAAGCGCGCACTTTTCCAGGGCAGTGCCAATTTCTTCAGGCCACTCATTCCCCGGGTCTATTCCTTCATCGTACCAAACAGATAGCCCCTCGTTATGGAATTCCGAAATAATGGGAAAAACCCGGTCAGTATCGGCATGGCCATAACTGATAAAAATATAGGGATCATCCCCCTGGTAAGCTGAAAAAGGTATTCCATCGTTTTTCTTCGTTTCCATAACTTTTTCCGATCCTCACTTGCAGTAATTGGTACTTTCCATAATACAATAGCGCTATTTTATAAGATTTTTAGTAAAAGTCAAGTGGAAATTTGTGGTCAACGCACGTGCGGAATAGAGCCCTACACCGCTTTAGATTCGGTCACCTTTTTCGTTTACCCTAACCTTACAGCCACACCGTTTTTCCAGTAGGTTGCTTTATCATCTTCTTTCCCTGCGATATAGATATCGGAACCGGAAATGTAAATTGATGAAGCTGAGCAGCTCTTGCTATTTGGCAGATTGACAGGCATACCACCGTTTTTCCAGTAGGTTGCTTTATCATCTACCCCCACCTTTTCACTCCCATAGCTCCCCGCGACATAGACATCGGAACCGGAAACGTAGATTGAAGCAGCACCGCCATAAGAAAAACCCAGACGGACAGCCAAACCGTTTTTCCAGTAGAATGCTCTATTATATTCATTCCCCGCAACATAGACATCGGAACCGGAAATGTAGATTGATGAAGCTGAGCTAGGGTCATTAGACAGACATACGGCCTTACCGTTTTTCCAGTAGGTTGCTTTATCATATCCCCCCACTGTTTCATGCCCTGCGACATAGACATCGGAGCCGGAAACAAAGATTGAAGAAGCATCGCTCTTGCTATTAGACAGACGGACAGCCAAACCGTTTTTCCAGTAGAATGCTTTATCATCTTCATACCCTGCGACATAGACATCGGAACCGGAAATGTAGATTGATGAAGCTGAGCTAGGGTCATTAGACAGACAGACAGCCTTACCGTTTTTCCAGTAGGTTGCTTTATCATATCCCCCCACTGTTTCATGCCCTGCGACATAGACATCGGAGCCGGAAACAAAGATTGAAGAAGCATCGCTCTTGCTATTAGACAGACGGACAGCCAAACCGTTTTTCCAGTAGAATGCTTTATCATCTTCATGCCCTGCGACATAGACATCGGAGCCGGAAACAAAGATGTTTCCATTCCCTCCGGGAGCCGGATTACCGGATGTGCTATGCGGACTTTCATCCTTTATTTTTTTTGTCTCTAAAACATCGAATGAGTTTCCATTCCCTCCAGGAGCCGGATTACCGGATGTGCTATGCAGGCTTTCTTCCTTTGATTTTGTAATCCCAAAAGCGTCGAATGACTTGTAGCATTTATAGTAAAAATCCCCGTCATTCATCCTGTAGCGCATGATAGCCTGTTTTGAGCCTATCTGCAGTTTTAAACCGGACGTTAGTTTTGCTTCTTCCAACCAAATGGCGATAAAAGGCTTTTTTTCTCCCAGCGCAAGATTGATTTCGTTACGCACATTCTCCGACGCAGCCGAGGCATCTGAAATAAAAACAATAAAAAGTAAACACTGTTCCAGGGCAGTGCCAATTTCTTCAGGCCGCTCATTCCCCGGGTCTATTCCTTTATTGTACCAAACAGATAGCCCCTCGTTATGGAATTCCGAAATAATGGGAAAAACCCGGTCAGAATCGGCATAGTCATAACTTACAAAAATATAGGGATCGGTTCCTTTGTAAGCCTCAAAAGGAATTTTTATATCGTCCATATCTTACCTCCTGGTTAATCAATAGTATCTAACGGACTGGTAATTTTCAAGGTGCACGGAGCCTGTTTTACCCATTCAATTAAGCTTTTCGCAAACTAACCCCGAACCGAGTTTTAAGTAGAATTCCCATCTTCCCTTCGTGTTCTTGGTACCCCGAAACCATAGGTTCCTTACTGATATGATGTGCCTATCTGCCACCCCTGCACTGATTTTTTAAAATAATGCCCTCTTGCTATTTTACCACTTCTATCTTTTTCATAAACAAATTATTCTCCTTCAACCTCTAATTGCTGATAATATTCAAATAACCTCGTAATTGATTTTGAACTCTTTTTAAATTCTGGCGGTAATAACGAAACTGAATATATTTTTGAACCATGCTTCGTTTCAATCGCCTTTTGCATACCAAACATCTTACAAAATTTTTCTCCTTCTTTCGTTACTGCGTCTGCTATCATCGCCTTAAAGTAGATTTCTTGCCGGCTGAGTAAAATAATCTTGTTCACGATAGCATCGATAAATTTATTAATACATCCTACATTTCTATGGTCGGGATGAACCACTATACTTGTGAAATTGAGATAATAAACACCTGGAAAGTCGTAAGAAAGTAAGTCATCTTCAGAAATTTCAATGTCCCATACTTCACCGGTTATTATTATATCGAAACATTCTTTTGTAATCGGCGCAAGATTAACATAGGCGATAATTTTATCCTCTACAATATCTTTGAGCATAAAATAAACATCGGGATTAATAGAATGCCATTCCAGGCATTTTTCTATGGGGAATTGAAAAGAATCGTCATATTTATAAACAAGATAATCAAGTTCCAATGCCTGTCTTATATCATTTTCTGTCACTTCTAATCCCGAAATCAATTTCAAGCCATTGGTTTCATTTTCGATATCCTTTTTTGGTGATGAATTACTTGCGGCAACCTCTAAAAACTCTTGCAAAAAACAAATAAATACAATATATAATAACTATGAAACAACAACGAGGATTTTTTGACGAGAATGACCGGCTCCAGAAACTCAGCAATCTTGGGGATTCGCTGGA
>BNVF01000119.1 GCA_025997895.1 Spirochaetia bacterium | reverse complement strand
CGTTTTTGGTCATCCGCTCTTCTACGGAACAATCCATATAACCCTTGTCCAGGGCAATAACAATATTGTCAATGGAAACCAGGCCCACCAGCTTCCGCTCTTCCACAATGGGTATGCCTGTTATTCGGTTTTCCCGCATAACCGCCTGCAAATGCCGCATGGTTTGATCCTTGGTTCCGGTGATAACCGCAGTAGCCATTACATCCTTTATTTTTAATTGATAGATAAGCTCCAGCACTACCGAAGGGGAGTCAACGGTACTGATAGGTATATCTTCTTTCTGATGAACATCGCTGCCCGGCTCCGGACCGGATAGATCACTCATCGCATAACACTCCTTTCATGACCGTTGGGCAAGAATATATTTTTCGATAACCGCCGCAACGCCATCGTCATCGTTGGTTTTTTCGGTTACAAGGTCGGCGATGTTTTTAATCCGCTCGTCGCCGTTGACCATTGCCACCCCGGTACCGGCCCAGCGGATCATAGCCTCATCGTTCATGGAGTCGCCTATGGCAAGCACTTCCTCCTGTTTAACGCCTACAAGTTCTGCGGTCTTTGCCAGTGCGGTTCCCTTGTCGGTTTTGGCGGGAAGTATCTCCAGAAAATAAGGCTTACTCGTAAAAAGGGTGATGTCATTTCCCAGGTAGGTCCTGAGTATGCTTTCCAGGTGTGAAAGGAGCATGGGGTCACCGGGGATGAGCAGCTTATGGCAGCCGCCGCCTACCATAGCGCGGAAATTCTCAACCACCACCTGACGCAGCCCGGTGAGCTTTTGATCGTACTCGGTAAATTCGTTGCGCCGGGATACGTACATAATATCGTCTTCGTAGATCTGCACCGGGAAGCCCTCGGCATCGGCCAAATCGTAGGCGGCAAGGGCGACGTCGGCATTCAGCCTGATTTCGTTTACGATAGTTCCGGTGTGGCTTTCCTGAATGACAGTGCCATTATTGCAGATGAGGTAACCCGGGCGCTTGTGCATTCCCAAAAGCCGGGAAAATTGCTCCATCGCAGCCGGCGCCCGTCCCGAAGCCAGCACCACCGTTACCCCCGAAGCCTCCGCCCGCTTGATGGCATTTCTGGTGTAATAGGAAATAGTTAAATCCGACCGGAGCAGAGTATCGTCCAGGTCCAGGGCAAGCAAACGAACAAGTTTCATTGCTTATAGAATAACCCCGAATAGCCCACAATTCAATAGTATTTTTTCAACCAATTATGTATACTGGTTTTATGGGTAACGTTTACGTCTTTGTGAACCAAAAGGGAGGGGTTGGCAAGACCACTTCCGCTATAAATATAGGGGCCTACCTTGCAGAGGCGGGAAAATCCGTGCTTTTGGTAGATTTTGACTCCCAGGCAAACCTTTCCAGCGGCGTGGGGGCAAAACCGCCCAAACCGGGGGTGTATGAGCTGCTTTCAGGCTCAGTTACCATTGATCAGGCCGTCAGAAAGACTGCGGTGGAGCGTATGGACGTGATTCCCGCCAGTATAGACCTTTCGGGGGCAGCGGTTGAGCTTATTGAACAGGAAGAACGTGATTTTTTCCTTAAAAAAGCCCTGGCCCCGGTAAAAGACCGCTACGATTTCATACTGATTGACTGCCCCCCCAGCCTTGGGGTGCTTACCTTAAATGGCATGGCTGCCGCCAATGCGGTACTTATCCCCATGCAGTGCGAATATTTCGCTATGGAGGGCCTTACCCTGCTTTTGCAAACTGTTAAACGTATTCAGAAAAATCTGAACCCACCCCTTAACATAGGCGGTATTTTCTTTACCATGTACGATCCCCGTACCCGCCTTGCCCAGGATGTGGTAAAGCAGGTAAGTGCCTATTTCAAGAACTCGGTTTTTACTACAATAATTCCCCGGAACGTGCGCCTTTCCGAGGCCCCTTCCTACGGTCAGCCGATCTCGCTTTACGACCCACAATGTTCGGGCGCCAGGGCCTACCGCAGTCTGGCCCAGGAACTGATACGCCGGAATGCCGGGCAAAGCGGAGAATCTCATGGCGCGTAAAACCGGAGGATTGGGAAAGGGCCTGGACGCCCTGCTTCCCAGCGGCGACGAACTGCCGCAGAATACTGGCGCAGGCGGTGCAACATTTGCGAGTAACGGCGGCGTCCCTGCCGGCGATGTGGATGGCGCGGCAGACGGCGGCACAGCCATCGCAGCAAATGGTAGCGCGGGTAGAGTAGGCGGCGTAAAAACCGGTGGGGTGGTACAACTCGCGGTGGAGAAACTTATTCCCAATCCCGGTCAGCCCCGGAAATACTTTGACGAAGCCGAGCTGCGGGAACTGGCGGATTCCATCACCGAGCACGGCATAATCCAGCCCATTATCGCCGCCGATGCGGGCGACGGCAGCTTCATCATCATCGCCGGCGAGCGCCGAACCAGAGCCGCCAGGCTGGCCGGCCTGAGCGAAGTCCCGGTGATCATCCGGGACTACACCGATCAAAAGCGGCTTGAAATTTCGCTCATCGAAAATATCCAGCGCACCGATCTGAACCCCATTGAAGAAGCGGCGGCATACAAAAACCTGATGGACTTTTCCGGCCTTTCCCAGGACGACCTTGCCGCCAGAGTAGGCAAAAATCGTTCTACCGTAGCCAACGCCCTGCGGCTGCTCAAGCTGCCGGCGGATATGCAAAAAAGCATTGAGTCAGGCCGCATCAGCCCCGGCCACGCCAGGGCCCTGCTCTCAGTAACCAATGCCAAGGCAAGGGAAAAGCTCTACAGCGAGATCCTTGCCGGGGAACTTTCGGTACGTGAGACTGAAAAGCGGGCAGCGGCGGCGCACGCCGGCCCCGCGGCCAAAGGCGCAGATGAAGATAAAGGCGGCGAAAAGGAAAAACCCGCCGCAAAACGCGCTCCGGAAATCGGCGCAATGGAAGAAAAATTCATCGGCAAGCTGGGGACCAAAGTGGTTATTGAGGGAGACCTTAACAAGGGCCGCATCCACATCGACTATTACTCAATGGAAGACCTGGAGCGGCTGTACGAGATTTTGGGAAACTGAAGCGCCGCACTCTCTAAAACTTGAAAGTTATGTTCGCTTTTTCATAGACCGCATTATCCCGCAAAGGGACTGTACTTTACCGCCACATCGTACACATCGATCCCTTCTTTTTTCTTCAATAAATGTACTACCCGGTAGGTAACGGGGGTCAACAAGCCTTCGATGACACATTTCAGAAAACAGTTGGTTATTATCAGGCTCCAAAAAAGAGCCCAGGGAAATACCCCGGTAAAACACGCCGCCAGAAAAAAGATGAAGCTGTCCAGAAATTCGCCCACCAGCGTGGAACCGATAGTCCGCACCCAGAGCAGCCGCCCCTTCATCAGGATTTTCATTTTGGATAACACCATCGAGTTGGAAAATTCCCCTGCCCAGTAACCCAGCAGACTCGCCAGCACAATGCCGCCGGAGCTCATGCCCCCCAGAATCGCGTCGTAGGCGGCGCTGCCGGCATACTCTTCCCAGGAGGCTTCGGCGGGAAGGAGACGGAGCAAAAAGAAAACCAGGGCGGAAAGGGCCATCGCCGCAAAGCCTGTCCAGATAACCCGCCGCGAAGCCTTAAAGCCGTAGACCTCGGTCATGATGTCACCAAACACATAGGACAGGGGAAAAAGCAGGGTGCCGCCGTCAAAGACCATGGGGATATTGAAAAAAGGGATGCTGATGCGCATATCCACAATTTTCGCCGATGAAGCAACATTACTTACGATAAGTACCGTGACAAAAAAAGCCATTACAATGTCGAGGTATTTGAATGAGGAAGGCTGAGAATTGGGAAGAGACATAGAAAACTCCTTGTTTTGTTAAGGCAGGTGGATCTGGGATACTGCCGTTTAATCTATCATGTCATTTTTTGGTAAAGGTGTAAACCCCGTCCCAATGTGCAAAAAACTCGCGGTTTG
>BNVF01000118.1 GCA_025997895.1 Spirochaetia bacterium | reverse complement strand
TATTCCCTGGGGAGCGAACCGGCCGGCGGGACGGCAATTTCGGTAGGCGCAACACCCGGTTACACTATCAGCGGTTTGGCGGCAGGGCAGACGTACAACGTGTGGGTACGGGCGGTTGCGGGAAGCGTGGATAACGCCCTGTATGGAAACTACAGCGCGGTAAGATACGCCACAACCTATAGCTCCGTAGCGCGGCTTTCGGCGTTGACGGTAGGCGGCGGCGCTTTGTATCCTGTTTTCAGCGAGGAGCAGTATAACTATACGGTAACGCTGAATAATCAGGCGGCGCAATATACTATAACTCCCACGGCAAAGAACAGCGGGACCCTGGCAATGACGCTGAATGCCGTGTCCCAGGGGACGGTAACGTCCGGCGAGGCAAAACCCCTGACTCTGGCAAAGGGGAGAAATACGGTAAGTATTGCGGTAACGCCGCAGGCAGGCGGAATGCCGCAGAATTACACGATAACCATAGATAATTATCCGGCAACTACCGCGCCGACAGTAACGCTGACAACTCCGGCGGCGGGGCAGATACGCGCAAGCTGGACGCCGACGGGAGGGGTAGGCGGCGCTACAAGTTACGAGCTGCGTTATTCCACCGGAACCAATCAGGACACGGCTACATCGCAGCCGGTGGCGGGAGCGGACACAACAAGCGCACTTATTACCGGACTTGCGGCAGGGACAACCTATAACGTATGGGTGCGGGCAATCGCGGGGAGCGGGGCGAATGCCCTGTACGGAAACTACAGTACCGTGAAATCCGCCACGACCCAAAGCTCCGTAGCGCGGCTTTCCGGTTTAACGGTAGGCGCCGGGACTTTAAGCCCTGTATTTAGCGAGGAAACGTATTCTTATACAGTAAACGTATTAAACACTCCCAGTTTTACTATTACCGCAGAAGGGAAAAACTATGGGACAATAACGACAGAACTTAATAACGCCGCAAGTTTTACCTCGGCTCAATCGTTCAACCTCAATAAAGGGAAAAACACGATTACAGTGCGCGTAACACCGCAGAACGGCAGTGCGCCGCAGGACTATACGATCACCGTGAACAACGGGCCGGTTGCCTTTCCTGTGGTAAGCCTGAGTCCCGGCTATTCCGGGGCCACCGGGCGGATAACCGCAAGCTGGGGAACCGTAACCGGCGCGGACAGTTACCGCGTGGTATGGGGACAGTCCAACAATCCCGACTATAAAGAAGGGGAATATTCGACAAACGGCCTGAGTTATACTATTCCCAACCTTGCGCAGGACACCACGTATTATGTGTGGGTGCAGGCGATTGCCGGTTCTGATACAGACGCGGTGGCAAGCCCCTACAGCGTTATCAAAAGCGCGGCGACGCCCTCCAACGACAGCCGTCTCAGCGCACTGGCCCTGACCGGCGCTTTTTCCGGCTACAGCCTAAGTCCGGCGTTTAACCCGAATACTACCAATTACCAGATTGTTGAGGACTTCCCGTATACTGCCGGGGCTACGACCCTTAACGCCGCCAGTTTTGAAAAATCCACCTATGCTCTGGATGCAACGGTTACGGGGAGCGCAAGCCTGGTACCGGGGGCCAATGAGCTAACCCTTACTGTTACTACAGTTTACGGTACGACCAGGGATTACAAAATAAAAGCCTACAAGAAGCCTCCCGTGCCTGCATTAGATACCAATGTCAACACGGTGTTTCCTGTTGCCGACCGTTCGCTGGGCAAGGTGCGGGTAGTTTGGAATCCGGTAACGGCGGTTACGGTTTCAGGCTATGAGGTGTACCAGAACGCCGCAAATAATACCTATGGCGGGGGAATTACTTTCAAGACAACGGCAGCCCAACAGGACACCGGGGGTATGCTTGCGGACAACGATTACTATTTCTTTGTGCGCTCCTATATCGACACTCCCGACGACAGCCGGGACGTGTACAGCGAATACAGCGCTTCCAAAACCATCAGTACCAAAACGGCGCTGTCGGGTATAAACCTGACTTCGCCTTATGCTATTGACGGGACCTTTAACTCCGATTTAACCGCCTATACCGCCGGGGTAAAATACACAGCACCGAGCGTTACCCTTACCCCCGTGAAGCCATCGGGCTTTCTCGGAGCTGTTACGGTGAACGGCACTACTCCGGAGACAGCCATAGACTTGGACTGGAACGGCGCCTGGTCAAAGAACATTCCCATTGTGGTAAAGGCCCAGCACCCCAGTTATTCCCGCACATACACCGTTACGCTGAAACGCCGCGGCATACAGATCGGGGGAACGGATCCCGCGTATGACCATTACGCCAACCTGACTGCAGCCCTGGGCGATGCCGCGCTCGGCGGCACGCTCTATCTTGACAGCGGTACTATTACTTTAACCGTAGCAACTGCCATCACTATCAACGCCAGCACCGCCAACAAAAAAATTGTCGCAGCTCCCGGGGCGAATTTTACCATTTACCGGGGTTCAGACTTTACCGGCACACTGTTTACCGTAACGGGAAACGGTACCACCCTTACACTCGGTGAAGCGGGCATAACCGGAACGCTGGCTATTGACGGATTAAACATTAACGCCGCCAACAGCGAACTCATCAATATAGGCGCCGGAACGACGGTCGAAATGTATGACCATGTTGTTATCAGGAATAATATACGGAGCTCAACAAGTGGTTCTACAGATGTACGTGGCGGCGCGGTGGTAAATAACGGCACTTTTACCATGAACGGCGGCGAGATATGTTATAATACGATTACATCCACCGCCATCAATTATCTAGCCGGCGGCGGCGTGTATACTAGCGGGACTTTTACCATGAAGGATGGCTCCATACACGACAACAGGGTTGAGCGTACCGTCAATAACGGCATCGGCGGCGGCGGCGGCGTGTTTATTACCTATCCCGGGTCTTTCACAATGACCGGCGGTTCCATAACGGATAATTACTTCAACGCCGGGTCTGGCCTTAACGGCGGCGGCGGCGGGGTAAAGAATGATGTCGGCGGCACTTTTATCATGGGAACGAACGGCTCACCGGATATCCAGAACCCTTCGATAACGGGTAATTCATTAGGACCGAACGGTGGATTGGGGGGCGGTTTTTATAGCGGTGGTAGTTCCAGTTCCACGATGTACAGCGGACGCATAAGCGGAAATACGGCGAATAGTGGTGGTACTATCTATCCTCAAGATACGCAAGGTATTGCCAAAAGCGGGGGGTATGTGGGGGTAGAATATTAGGGGAAGAAGAATGAAGAATAATTAACCGTTTTGTTAGATAAATTACGCGCCTTTTTTCTTTGGCCGTTTAATCCAGAATATGGGAAGCTGTTCTTTTTCTTGCAAGGGTTTGAATTCCCCCGTCAATCGCCTGATCAAAAAGCTTTTTAACCTTATTGCTTTCGGTTTCTTTTTTCAGAAAAGCAATTACCGCACAGGCGTCAAGAATATAAATCACCCTTATTTGCCCCGCTTCATGGGGTCAAGCGCATTTTCCAGCGCAAGGTCTTTACGCTTCATTTTCAGAAAACGGTCACTGGTAAGAGGCGAATCTTGGGCGCTTCCCCAGGCGGCTTCAATCGCCGTTTTTATCTTGCGTTTTTTTTCTTCCAGACTGGTCTTTTTTTTCGGACTGGGTTTGGCATCTGATTCGGGAAATATAACGATTTTCGCACGTCCCACCGGTATTTCGCGGGGCACGTCAATAGTCAGCCTATGGCTGACGGGTACTTCTACCGTTTGTTCTATGGTCATAAATCACTCCGTATCTATAAATATATTATCAAAAGGGGTTTTCGCCAATGTCTAAAAAGCGGAAACGTACCGGTGCCAGGCACTGGTTCTAACTCCACGATATACAGCGGGCGCATAAGCGGAAATACGAGGGGGGATGGCGATCCTAACAATGTGTATGGTAGTATTGCCAAAATCGGGGGGTATGTGGAGACAGAATTTTAGTGGAAGAAGAGTGAAGAATAATTAGCGGCAGAGGAGCGGGGAAGGAAATGCGCAAGATTGGAGGGGCGCGAAGATAATTACTTCCCGATTTCCAGTCCGGCAAATAACACTTACTTGTAGCCTGTTTGTGTACCTGTAGTTTGGGTTAATTTTGCTTCAATTTGTTCAGCGGTGTATCCTTGTTTTACAAGGTTCCGCCATTCATTGTACCCGGCAATGATCCCTTCCTGGTACCGGTATTCCAGGGCTTTTTCCATGAACCTCCGCCGCGCTTCCTTACGTGCATAATCCGGCCGCATTTGAACACGAAATCCGAAACACTTGAACAAAAATCCGAAAATATTTGAACACTCGTCCGGTCGGATTTGAACACAAATCCGGAAACACTTGAACAGTAATCCGGGAACA
>BNVF01000117.1 GCA_025997895.1 Spirochaetia bacterium | reverse complement strand
GGTTTCGTCTAAAATCGCCGTGCTGGAAAGCCTGCTCAAGAACGCGAGCGCCCTGGTTATAGGCGGCGGCATGGCCTACACCTTCCTGAAAGCCCAGGGCCATAAAGTGGGAAAATCCCTGGTTGAAGATGACCAGATTGACACCGCGAAAAAGATACTCGACGCTGCCCAAAAGGTTGGCGCCGACATCGTCCTGCCGGTGGATCACATTGGCGCGGAAACCTTTGACGCCGCCGCCAAGCCGGTCGCCATTGACGGACTCGATCTTCCCGATAATCTCATGGGCCTGGACGTTGGTCCCAAGACTATTGCCAGGTATAAAGAAGTGCTCGCGTTCTTGAGCAGGCTTTCCAGCACGGCGATTTTAGACGAAACCTTTGCGCCGCCTATGATCGCCACCAGGGGCTTTTGGGGACTGGTAACAATGGGCTCAAGGTAATTCACTTCTTTTTCCATGAGGAAACCCGCAACCGCAACCGGCACAAACTTGGCGATTGAGGCGGTGGATGCGTGATCCCGGTGGGCGGTACCAAAAGCGTCGTTCACGAAAATCTCGCCGTAAGTAGCAAGCTCTTTTGCCAGCTTGTCCAAATCGGCCGCTTCTTTGGCGGTTTCTTCCTTGTGAAAGCGGGTGTTCTCCAGCATAATCACCGAGCCATCTTTCTGGCCCTCGATAAACGCCTTCTTGCCGTAACAGCCGTCCTCGCCGGCGAAAATCACGGGCTTGCCGAGTTTCTTTTCGAGGTATGCCGCCACCGGTGCCATGCGGTGTTTGCCCTTGATATACGCTGTCTCATCAAAAGTCTTGCCGTCTTTCTCGGCCTTTTCCTTTGCCTTTTTTGAGTCCTTGGAAGGATCCCCCAGGTGAGACATCAGGGTAAGGGTCTTGACCCCCTGATCCAGAATGTATTTGATAGTAGGAATCGCCGCCGTAATACGGGTATCATCCTGCACCACCTCGTCTTTCATGGGCACGTTAAAATCCACCCGCATAATCACCCGCTTCCCCTTCAGGTCCACGGATTTAACTGTCTTAATCATAATTGCTCCTTAAATTTAAGAAATAAAAAAACCACAGACCACACAGACCCTCACGGACAAAGGAAAGGATAGAAAAGCAGGAGTCCGTGTCGTCTGTGTGGTCCGTGGTTAAAAATTCTTCTTCCCGTCCCCTACTTCTTGCTGTCGATGTACTTGAGCAGATCCACAACCTTGTTGGAGTAGCCCCATTCGTTGTCGTACCAGGAAACCACCTTGAAGAAACGTTTCTCGCCGGGGAGGTTGTTCTGGAGTGTGGCCAGACTGTCGTAGATCGAGGTGTTGGTGTTGTGAACGATGTCGGTAGAGACGATTTCGTCGTTCTGGAATTCCAGTACGCCCTTGAGGTAACTGTCTGCGGCTTTTTTGAAAGCGGCGTTGATTTCCTCTATAGAGGTATCTTTGGTTGTGCGGAAGGTGAGATCAACCACAGAGCCCGTGGGGGTGGGTACCCGGAAGCTCATGCCGGTGAGTTTGCCCTTGGTTTCAGGCAGCACTTCGCCTACGGCCTTGGCCGCGCCGGTGGTGGAGGGAATGATGTTGATAGCCGCAGCCCGGCCGCCCCGCCAGTCTTTTTTGGAAGGGCCGTCAACGGTCTTCTGGGTGGCGGTGTAGGAGTGGATGGTGGTCATAAGGCCGGTTTCGATACCGAAGCCTTCCTTGAGCAGCACATACACAATAGGTGCAAGGCAGTTGGTGGTGCAGCTGGCGTTGGAAACAACATGATCGTTTTGGGGATCATACTTGTCGTTATTTACGCCCATCACAAAGGTGGGTATCTTCTTCTCTTTGCCCTTGGCAGGCGCGGAAATGATAACCTTCTTGGCCCCCGCTTCCAGGTGGCCGAATGCCTTGTCGTCGGTAAAGAGACCCGTGGATTCAATTACATACTCAACCCCGAGTTTGCCCCAGGGCAGGTTTTTCAGTTCCCGTTCAGCCATGACGCACTGAATCTCGTGGCCGTTGACCACCAGGATGTCATCCTCGGCGGCACCGGCGCTCTTTTTGGTGGAAATATCGGCCTTCATCCGGCCCTGGGTTGAATCGTATTTGAGCTGATAGGCAAAATATTTTGCATCGGTAACAATATCAGTTACCGCCACCACGTCAATTTTATCCTTTCCCAGCAGATTCTGGCCAACCAGAGACTGAAACACCAGCCGGCCAATGCGGCCGAAACCATTAATCGCAACTTTCATAAAAACCCCCTGTTTCGATAGTTTTATATTAACAGCTTAGATAAAATGGGGGATTTAGTCAATGGAATTATTTTTGAAACCGCTCCCTTGCCCTCCCCCGCCTTTCAGGGTATGCCCCGGCAGGTAGCCGCCGCCGCCCAGGCCGCACTGGACGCCTGGAAAGAGCATCAGTGAAATTCCCACAAGGGTTACCGCTGCTGCTGGTAAAAGGTGTAGTGCCAGGTCTGACCGGAAATCCCCGATCCCGCCACTGGTTACCAGCGCGATGCGGAAGCCCTGCGCGGCGATTGGCAGCATATAGGCGCCGATATGTACCAGGTAATGTACAAAAAATATTGCCCATCCGTAATGCCTTGAAAATTGCATTGCGTCATGTATTTTATATTATTTCCAATTATCCAGATTTAATTTTTTTATGCCTTGATAATGCTGTATATTATTTGTAATTAGTGTACCATTATTATTTATTACAATTCCTGCAATTATTATATCTGCATCTCCAATGGTTTTTCCATTTTTTCGTAAATCTGCATAAATATCTGCAGCAATAGAGATTGATCCATCATCAAGTGTAAATATTCTAATATTTTGCAAAAATTCACGAAATTTTTCTTCTTTAATTTTATTATTCCTCCACCTAAGACCCTTTTTTACTTCATAGACATTTATTGTAGTTAAACAAATCTGCTCTCCTTTATTTATTGTTTCAATTATTTTTCCCTTAATATTATTATCACCTGCAAAATAAAATGATAAAGTATCTGTATCAAGGAATATCATATTTCAGCCCTTCCTAAAGAAAAATTATCCCTTCCGTTTATGATTTCTGTAATACAGTTTACATCATCCTCATCCCAGCTATTGAAATATTGTAAAATTTCTTCTTGAGGTTTTTTTAGAGATTTTGTAAAGGTTATTACAACCTCATATTTGCCTTCAACTGGAACAGGTTCTTCCAATTTGAAGTAATTTCCATCATAAACAGCTTTTATAGCATACATATTCATACCTCCAACTGATTTTAGCAATATAACATATAGATCATTTAAATACAAGAGTTTTTTGTATATGATTTTGTAGACATCTGTTAGCCCAAATTGCACATAACTCCCTTGTATCAGTATAGTCCTTTTTAGGATGCGGCGGCGATTTCGCGGCGCACCATATCGCCTACTACCTGGGCGGGAGTTTTATGGGTTGCTTCGGCTATGGTAATAATGTAGTTGGCGCTTACTTCATCCAACAGCCGCAAAAGTTCACGATGGCGCATGGTTGGCCCTTTTCCAGTGCCGAGGCGGATCGTTCCATTGGTGAATTCTTCATCTAGGGCGATTGCTTCTTCGTCTGTCATTGCCATACTACACTCCATGCCCTGCGTATCCTATTTATACTGCCTATAATGATCATAGCCGCATAATACTTTTTTGTCAAATTGAACCTGCGATTCGGCGAGGTTGTTGTTCTGGGGTATCCCTCGTATTTTCAATATAAGAGTTATACTTATTTCAAAACTATATTGACAAATTGTGCACTTTTGAATATTATTGAATACAGGAGTATAGCCATGGGTAAAACTATAACGTTACGGGTGGAAGATACTATTTACGATACGTTCAAAAGAGCCGCTGATGGAGACAGGCGAACTATTTCCAATTTTATAGAATTTGCGGCTGTTAATTATATTTTTAACAATACTATTGTTGATGACAATGAAATGAAGGAACTTTTGACCTTTGAAAAAGATATAAAAAAAGGGCTGGAGGACATAAAAAAGGGGCGGTATAAACTACTTGGATAAATTTAAAATAGCAGAAACTGAAACATTTTCTAAAAAAATAAACTCAAAAAAATATAGCCAATTGTATAAAAGGATATTTGCAGATATATATCCGATTCTTAAAAATAATCCGTTTTTTGGAATGAATATTAAGAAACTGAAAGGAGAGTATAAAGATATTTACCGATTTAGAATAGGTGATTATAGGTTATTTTATAAAATAGACGAACAAGAATCTATTATATTTAGGCAACCTCTAAAAACTCTTGCAAAAAACAAATAAATACAATATATAATAACTATGAAACAACAACGAGGATTTTTTGACGAGAATGACCGGCTCCAGAAACTCAGCAATCTTGGGGATTCGCTGG
>BNVF01000116.1 GCA_025997895.1 Spirochaetia bacterium | reverse complement strand
ACTTGAGACCCTGCTTGCCCGGGAACCCTCCAATTTCAGCCTGCGCCGTGTACTGGCCTACGGTTACCGCAAGACCGGCCGCTACCGGGAAGCCTCGGTCTTTCTCAAAGCCCTGCTCAAGGAAAAGCCCAGGGACACGGGTCTGCTTCTGGAATACTCAGGCTGTCTTGAACGGGCCGGGGCCGTGGCCTACGCTATCGCAGTACTGGAAAAAGCTATGGAGCTCCTCAAAAAAGAGCCCGAAATCTATATGGCCCTGGGGCTGCTCTACTCCAGGGATCATAACCCCGAACGGGCCTTTGATATGCTCCGGGAAGCGGCCGCCCTTGACAAGCGGGATCCCCGGCCTTACCGTCTCATGGCGCTGCTGGCTTCAAAAAAAGGAGATACTGAGGGAATCAAAAAATACGAATATGAAGCAAAGAAAAGGGAACGGGGTTCAAAATAGGGTGGTATAATATCATAAACTTAAGATTTTTTAACCGCGAAGGCGCCGAAGGCGCGCAAAGGGGAAGAGAAGACCCTGGATTTTCAGTCTCTTCTCTGCGTTCACGAGCCGAAGGTTCGACGTGTGCTCTACGTTTTTTTTCTTCCTTATGATGTTACGCCTGGCGCCACCTGTTGGATGCTGTGGGGCCTGGCGTAACATCGTCAACTTTCGACTGTACTCGTATTAGCTACTTCTGAACCTCTGTATTCAGAGGAGAATATAATGCTGGGATACTAACGTATTTGTATTCAGAAGACGAAACAGAAAAAGAAAAAATATCACAAATGGCTGTTGATAAATATGATTGTATAATTAGCACCCAGGTATTAAATTGACAATAGTAAATATTTATAAAGAGAATAATGTAAAAAAATATTTAGAAGAATAAAGAATAAAAAATATTTAATGATAGCCTTATATCACCAACTCTCGGCTAACGGCACCTTTGTCGGGGTTAGGCGGATATAGTAACCGGACTCAAAATGCGGGTAACGGCGCTGTCGGCTTTGCCGGGATACTTGAAAAAGCCGCCGCCGCTCAAAAAAACGCGGACAGCGGAGTTGCTGCCGGCGGTTCCTCAAAAGCGGGCAGCGGAAAAACCGTAAATATTGATAAAACTGATAAACTCTACGAACAGTGCCTGGAACTGGAAACCTTTTTGGTAAAAAACCTGATCAGTTCCATGCGCAGCACGGTGCAGAAATCCGGCCTTATTGACGACGATTTTGCGGGGAAAATGTACGAGGATATGCTCTACGACGAATACGCCAAAGACTTCGCCAAAAACGCCAATTTTGGCCTTGCCGAGCAGGCCTACCTGGAATTAACCGGTCAGCGGGGGCAGGTTATAATCCGATAATATGCGCCTGGCGCTTCCATTAGGGAGTTCCCCGGATCCGCTCGTGCTGTTCAAAATCGGCAAAAAGGATAGTCTCATCTTTCAGGCCCGGAATGGGAATCGTGCCACCGGAGTCGGTAGTGATCTGACGGTAGATGCCCCACTTGGGCCGCACAAAGGTATTGCCCGGCCGGATCATGACAAACGGTTTCGGGTTGTTCCAGTTCGCGGCATTATATGTATATTCCAGCAGCTTCATGCCGTCGCTTTGCCGGGTTATCGTGATCGAGTATTCCGACGGAACGTCGTATAACACTGTTTCCTCAACTTGCACCCACTGGTCAAAAAAACCCGCCATAGGTTTATTGTCCACAAGGTAGACGTTGCTGCTGGCCGTGCCGCCGGCTGCGGGCGGCCGGTAAACCAACTGCACTACTTCGTTACCGCCGCTCTTTTTGCGCAGGTCCAGGGTAATGGTGGGAATGTCGTCACCGCCCACAGGCTTAAGCTGATGGATGTGGGTAAAGCCTGAGGATGCGACAAAGCCCAACGGTATTTTGAATTTCCAGACAAACTTGTGAGCCTCGCCCCTGACGCCTTTCAGTGTTGCAGGCGACTGGGCGTCACTTTTCATTTCATTGCGCTGCCGGTCTTTCCGTTCCGGGCCTGAAGGGTCATCGTCCAGGGTACGGTGCAGAGTAAAGGCAAACACATCCTTGTTCAACACCGAATCAAACTGCTGGGTGATGTGTTTTTCACCGGGGTGCTTGGTGGTATAGGTTCCCCTCGTCTCATCGGGCACCTCTATTTCGTAGCCTTTTGAACGGATAACATTATAGGCGTCCCGGGTTGAATCGGCACTCAGGTACACCGCCGGGTTCCATGTTTCAGTTTCGCCGTCACCGTCTTTTGACGGGTCCGGGTGATTGGGGCAGGAGATCAGCGCCGCCGCCGTTACGAGACATACAAGAATCTGAAGAAGAAAAACCGCTTGTTTCATGTAATCTATTCTACCCCATTTTCTGTAAAAAGCAAGGGGAATTTTATAGGCGTCTTGTAGAACTCTGCGGAAAGGCTGTAGAATAACTACAGGTGTGAAATCATGAATACAAACCATATCACGGAACTCCTGGAATTTATTTACGGCGAAACCGGGGCAAAAAAGATTCTTTCCCCGCTTATGGAACTTCTTGGCGCTTTTAAAAAAGAGCATGTCCCGGCAGCAGGTACGGCGCGAGGGGCAATCACCCATAAAGACGCCCTGCTTATCAGTTATGGCGATATGATCTCCGCGCCTGCGGAAACGTCCGGTGAGCCGGTGAAACCAGATGGCGCGGCCGGGGCAGATGGAACCGCCCTGGCGCGGCTTGGACGTTTTCTTGCCGCATGGAACAAAAGCACTTTTAGCTATCTGCACCTGCTGCCCTTTCACCCCTATTCTTCCGATGACGGATTCTCCGTAATTGATTACCGCAAGGTGGATCCCCGCCTGGGCGATTGGGACGATATTGAGGAACTGGGAAAACGTTTTAAAATGACTTTCGATTTTGTCATCAACCACGGCAGCGTACAAAGCGAGTGGTTTAAAAAATTTATCGCCGGGGAGGAAAAATTCCGTAACTGGTACATTACAAGGCCCGAAAATTACGACTGGTCTGCCGTGGTCAGGCCCCGAACCCATCCGCTGCTTACGCCGTTCACCAAAAGTGACGGATCCAAAACCTTGGTGTGGACTACATTCAGCGCGGATCAGGTTGATTACGATTTTTCCCAGCCGGAAGTACTGCTTGAGTTTATCCGGATTTTTCTGGATTACAGCCGCAGGGGCGGACGTATGCTCAGGTTAGACGCCATCGCCTACCTCTGGAAAGAAGACGGCACTCCCTGCCTGCACCATCCCAAGACCCACGCCGTGGTCAAACTGTTACGCGCCATTATCGATTATCTGGGACTGGAAATGCTGATACTCACCGAGACCAATGTTCCCCATAAAGAGAACATCTCCTACTTTGGCGGAAGCGGCGCAGGAGAATCTGGCAGTGCGGGGGATACCGCCGGCGGCGCCGAAGCCCACATGGTCTACAATTTCGCGCTGCCGCCGCTGGTACTCCACGCGGCAATTTCAGGCGACGCCGGCCCCTTGCGCGCATGGGCAGCCGCGCTTCCCGCGCTGGGCGAAGGCAATTGCTTCCTGAATTTCCTCGCAAGTCACGACGGCGTGGGCCTAACCCCCGCCAAGGGTCTGATAGAAGACACCGCCTTTGCCCAAACCCTGGAAGAAGCACAAAAGCGGGGGTGCTTTTCATGGAGATGAGGGCACCCCCGCAGGCCCTGTTCCCTACGAGCTCAACTGCTCCTGGGCGGACATGACCGCCCCGCAAAACATGGATCCGCCTGAGACGCAGGCGCAAGGGGCATTGATTGCGGCCCGTGCATTCCTGACGACTTACGCCGTCCCGCTTGCACTGCCGGGGCTGCCGGCGGTGTACTTCCACAGTTGGACCGGCTCACGAGCATGGAAGGAAGGCCCCGAAAAACTGGGCTATAACCGGGCAATCAACCGTGAAAAACCCGCCATCGATCTGATTGAAAAAGAACTTGCCGATCCGCTCTCATTCCGCTCACTGGTACTCCGGGGTTTTGAAAAGCTCATGGAGTTCCGCGCTGCCGAAGCTGCCTTTAACCCCGGCGTCCCCTGCAAGGTACTTGCCGGCGCCGGCGCGAAGGGTACGGATTGCGGCGCAAGGGGTACGGATTGCGGCGCGAGGGGTATGGATTGCGGCGCAAGGGGTATGGATTGCGGCGGCATTTTCGCCCTGTACCGGGGGCAGGAAAGCTCAGGCGCAAGGGGTATGGATTGCGGCGTTATCTGCATTCAGAATTTTTCGCCAGCCGAAGTACAGTTCGATCCGGGCATTGCGTCACTGGGGGAGATAAGCGTACCCGGCCACGGCCTGTGCTGGCTCGCCTTTGACTCAGGTGGCATACGCCGAGAGTTGGTGATATAAGGCTATCATTAAATATTTTTTATTCTTTATTCTTCTAAATATTTTTTTACATTATTCTCTTTATAAATATTTACT
>BNVF01000115.1 GCA_025997895.1 Spirochaetia bacterium | reverse complement strand
GCAGGCAGGGCGGAGGTTTTCCCCCGTCTTGAGCCGGATCCAAAGGCGATAGAATATGCCCGGCGGGGCGCTCAAGGCGGCGGGTATTCATGGGAGGACCTGGCGGCGATAAGTCTCTGGGCATCGGGAGACGCCGGGGTTTCCAACCTTGATCGCATCCGCACCGCAGTTGCAGACTTGCGTTCCTCGCCGGATTTACCCGCCGCAGCCAGGGAAAGAGCCGAGTACATTTTGGCATTCATGCACAAAAATTTTCTCAAGTCCTATTCGCTCAATCAGACCAGGGTGGATACCCTGCTTTCAGGCGGCAGATACAACTGCGTTTCATCGGCGGTGCTGTACACGATCCTCTGCATGTCCGCCGGGCTTGATGTTTCCGGTGTGATGACCAAAGACCACGCGTTTGCCACAGTGCGCACAGGCGGCGAATCCATTGATGTTGAAACCACCAACCCCTACGGTTTTGATCCCGGCAGCCGGCGGGAATTTCATGATCAATTCGGCACGCTCACGGGTTTTGCGTATGTACCTGCCAGAAATTACCGTGACCGTGAGACGATTACTTCCATAGAACTGGTTTCGCTAATCCTTTCAAACCTGATTTCCGATCTTGAAACCAGAAGCCGCTTTGCCGAGGCGATTCCCCTGGCGGTGGACCGGGCGGCTCTGCTTTCGGGAAGTGTGTTAGCTGCAAATTCAGGCGCTACGGTCAACCAAAATAGCGCCGATGCGGCTGCTCCCTTTTTTGAAGAGCCCCGGCGTGATCTGATGAACCGGCTCTTCAACTATGGCGCTTTTCTGTTAAAATCCGGCAAAGAGGAAGAGTGTCTGCGCTGGGCCGCTTTTGCCTCTCCCCGATATCCGGAAGAAGCCCGTTGGCAGGAATTTATTTTGGCGGCGGCTAATAACCGTGTTCAGAAATTTATCAAAGCGGGACAAAACGCCGGGGCCAGAACTTTTCTGGACAGCCAAAAAGCCGCGCTGAACGCCGCCAATTACGCCTTGTTAGACGCCATGCTTATTGATACGGAACTCGTGAACCGGGCCGCAAAAATACGGAATGTCAGCGAAGGTGACAGCATTATTGCCGCCATAGAGCTGGCCCGCAGCGGCGGCAGGATAAACGCCGAACGCGCCTCTGAACTTTTAACCTTTGCGGTGCAGAAAACCGCCGCCGTCATTTCCGCCGCTCCTGAAAGGAATTGGCTTGCTGCTATTAATTACATCGAAAACGCCATCATCCGCTTCGGCGCAAACCGCGAACTGGATCAGGCCCTGCGCAATTACCGCGCAAATCGGGCGGCGGATTTTCACAACCGTTTCGCCGCCGCCTGGAACAAGCGAAATTTTGAGGAAGCGGAACGCATTTTAAACGAAGGGCTTGCGGAATTACCTGATAACCGGCAGCTATTGGAAGACAAGAAAATTTTAAAACGGTAATTTGCCGCTCTGTTAAAACAACGCGCTATCACAAGCGAAGGAGCCCTGAATCCCGAAGTGCACTCCGATTCACCCCGGGATTCAGGGCCCCTTCGCTTGCATTTGCCCGTATGTATACAGTTGCCAATTACCGTTTCCTTTCGCGGGGGAGGGGATATGTCGCTATCTTTGCGAAATTTTAATCGCACAATGTAACAAATTACCACTACATTCACAGAGAGAAAATATGCCGCCTACCCCTTACAGCAGCGTAATGTGCCGCTCACCCGCAATGAACAAATAGCCCGCTCATGCACCCGGCGGGGAGGGCTTGCGGGAGCCTGAAAACATTTGGAATTCCCTGCTGGAACAGACCCGTGAGTAAATGCAGCCTGCAAGGCTGAAATTAGGTAGTACCATTGCCGCCCGGCTCCCCGCACATGACATCCGCTCTGAATAAGTTATCTCGCAATGATAAGTTTAATTCGCTAAACCGGGCGGGGGCTGTGTAAGCAGATTCTACAAGGTTTCAGGCTCCCGCAAGCCCTCCCCGCCGGGTGTATATGCGAGCAATTCCCTTAATAGCGAGCAGAGCGATAAATTACCGCTTAGCCGCGCCCGCAGCAATGTTTATATTTTTTCCCGCTGCCGCAGGGACAGGGGTCGTTACGGCCAACCTTGGGCGCGGAACGTACCACCGTGTGCGGGGCAACCACCCCGTCATCGTAGAGCCAGTCACCGTTCTCTTTTTTAAACTTTGCCCGCTCCTGGTGCACTTCCTTAAGGCCGTCCCGTTCGTATGTCGCCTCAAATTCGACAACACCTTCGGTATCGGCAAGGCCGCCCTTTTCGCTCGCAACAATTTTAAGGCCCAGCCAGGTTGACTGTTCGCTCCAGTCCCTGGTCGATTTTAGATCAATATCGTTCTTGCCCCGGTGTACGCAGGTGCTGATGATGTAATCCACCTCGTGCTCCGCGTATGCCGAGTAACGGCTGCGCATCAGCGCCTCGGCAGTGGGGGGCTTGGCTTTTCCGGTGATGTAGGGCTCGCAACATTCGGCATAAGCGCGGCCCGAGCCGCAGGGACAACTCTTCATGAGTAACTCCTCAAACTTGTTGATTTATTGATTATAGCACATCTTTTAAAACGGCAAAATCCGCAGGGATGGTTTGGGAATGTACGTTCCGTTCCATTGCGCGGGCAAGTGAAGCGGGAACCGGCGCAGGGCCAACCAGAGGTTCCACGGTTTCAGAAAACTTCGCCGGGTGTGCGGTTGCAAGCACCCCCACAGGCACGGCGGCGATTTTATTTTCCGCAAAGAGTTTGTCCGTACCTTTCCAGCCCACGGCGCTGTGAGGATCCAGATAATAGCCCGCTTCCTCATACACTTCGGCAATGGTCTTCCTGGTCTCCTCATCTGAAACGGACACACCCAAAACGATACGCCGCATCTCCTCCCAGGAAAAATGCGCGGCCATGCGTTCAAAATTGCTGGGGGCGCCCACGTCCATAGCGTTGGAAATAGTGGCCTGTGAAGTCCGGGCGCTGTACTCGCCGGAAGCCAGATAATCGGGAACGGTTTTATTGATATTGGTAGCGGCGATGAACTGCCTGATCGGCGCACCCATTTTCATGGCGTATAACCCGGCGGTCAAATTGCCAAAGTTGCCCGATGGAACACAGAGCGTAATTGCGCCGTCTGCCGCGCCGCCGCGCCGCAAACCGAAACGCCCACCATTTGCCGGCATTGCGCCGCTGCTTGCTGCGCCGCTGCTTGCTGCGCCGCCGACCCTGGGCGTTGCTTCGCCATCAGCATCTACTCTGCCCGCAGAAGCCCTGCCTGCCACCGCAGCGTAATACACCGCCTGGGGAATGAGCCTGCTCACGTTGATCGAGTTCGCCGAGGAAAGCACCATCTTTTTTTTAAGCCCTTCGTCGGCAAGGGCGGCCTTGACCAGTCGCTGACAATCGTCAAAACTCCCCTCCACTGCCAGGGCGGAAATATTTTTCCCCAGGCCGGCGATCTGCCGTTCCTGCAAAGGCGTCACCCTCCCTTTGGGATACAGCACGGTCACAAAAATTCCCGGCACCTCAAAAAAGCCGTCAGCCACCGCCCCACCGGTATCGCCGGAAGTGGCCACCAGAATCCGCAAGGGCTTTTCCTCGCCCCGCCGCAGATACGCAAAAGTCCTGGCCATAAACCGGGCGCCAAAATCCTTGAACGCCGCCGTAGGCCCGTGAAACAGTTCCAGCACCAGCCGGTCCCCCACGCTCACCAGCGGCGCCCCAAAGGGATACGCCGAATGAACGATATCTTCCAGCACCGCGCCAGGTATCTCGTCCCCTGTATAGAGCTTTATCGTTTCAAAGGCGATATCGTCATAAGTCATCGTTCCCAAAGACGATTGCACCGCAGCGGAGTATTGAGGAATTTCCTGGGGCACAAAAAGCCCGCCATCAGGGGCAAGGCCGGCAAGAGCGGCAGTGGCAAAATTGACCGCCTCATTTTTGTTCCTGGTACTGAAGTAGCGCATGATTTATCATATCATGATCGCGGAGAAACGCCAAGTTATTTTCCGCATAATGCGACCAGGTAATCATTATTCGAGTATTTGAACCACTCTTTTACCAGTTCAGTATCAGCCATACAGCAACACTCCTTCTCTAACTATTTTTCTTTCAAGTGTCGGCTGTGTGCTTTTGTAGTTAAAACGCGTCTTGAAATTTGCAAGCAGATCAATTGGCATTTTAGTATCAAAATTTATGAGACTTTTACGAATGGTTTGCATCGCAATAATCGGTTTTTCGGGATAATCGTCTTTTAGCACCACATAAAAATCATAGTCACTATTAGCGGTTGGCATTCCGTAAGCGTATGAACCAAATAGATATATTTTTTCACACTCAACGGAGTTAAGTATTACGTCTTTGATTTCCAGAATTTCTTTGTTTATTGCCATTTTATTCTATACCATCCATTCATCAAATGCCACCTTTTTTACCGGTTTAGTGAGAATAAATTTACCATCTTCAAAGAAACCTGCATAATCCGGCCGCATTTGAACACGAAATCCGAAACACTTGAACAAAAATCCGAAAATATTTGAACACTCGTCCGGTCGGATTTGAACACAAATCCGGAAACACTTGAACAGTAATCCGGGAA
>BNVF01000114.1 GCA_025997895.1 Spirochaetia bacterium | reverse complement strand
GCCGCCTTTTCTGTTATGGTATTGCGCCAGGTACGGAAAGCCGCAAGCTGTGTGCCGTCAGCGGCAAAGGGGAGGTAACCGTGCATCATGGCGGAAATACCAATAACCCCGGTGGTAACAAGGGGAACACCGTAACGGTTAGACACTTCAGCAGCAAGTTTGCAAAAACTGTCCTGAATACCGGCCCACACATCGTTCAGGTTATAAGTCCACACCCCGTCAACAAGACTATTTTCCCAATCATGGCTGCCCGATGCAACAGGCGCGTATTGATTATCGATCAATACCGCTTTGATACGGGTAGAACCCAATTCAATACCCAGACTGGTATTCCCCTCAATAATTGCCTGTTTAACCGCTGCGTCCACAAGAAGTCTCCTTAATCGGCTATTTTGTCCTTCTCGCTTTTGAATACAGATCAAAGGCCACAGCCGCCAGGAGTACAAAGCCCTTGATTGCCTGCTGCCAGTCGGTACTGACACCCATGAGGGACATCCCGTTATTCAACACTCCGATAAAAGGGCCGCCAACCACGGCGCCGATAATGGTACCTACACCGCCTGAAACCGCAGAACCGCCGACATAACACGCGGCAATGGCGTCCATCTCAAAATTTTGACCGGCCTTTGGGGTAGCGGCGTTCAAGCGGGCGGCGAATACCATAGCGGCTACGGCGGCAAGGATTGCCATATTGGTGTAAATCCAGAACATAACCCATTCGGTTTTGATACCCGTCAGTTTCGCGGCTTTAATGTTGCCGCCCAGAGCGTAGATATGCCGTCCCTGTACAGTATGGGACGCCATAAATTGATAACCCACAATAAGAACACCCAAAACAATGAGGATATTGGGGAAGCCCCGGTACAGGGCAAAAACAAGGGTAAAAGCAAAAAGTACCACGGAAATCGCAATCACCCTGGCAAGCCATATACCCTGGGGCAGTAAATCGAAATGATACGCTTTCTGTTTGTTTCGCTTACGAATTTCAGTAGTGATGATAAAGATGATAATGATCAGCCCTATAAAAATTGATAACAGATGGAGAGTAGAACCTCCGATGGAAAGCCCGCCAAAGGGATCGGGGATGTAGCCGGAAGCAATAACCTGGAATTCCTTGGGGAATGGCGCCTTGGTTTGTCCCTGCATAATCACCTGCCCCAGGCCCCGGAACACAAGCATCCCCGCAAGGGTAGCAATAAAAGGCGGAACGTGGACAAAGGCAATCCAGAAACCCTGCCACATACCTATGATTGCTCCTATAACAAGGGCGGCGGCCATAGCCAAATAGGGATTCAAATGCATATCCACGATCATAACGCCGCAGACCGCGCCGACAAAACAAACAACGGAGCCTACCGAAAGATCAACATTACCGGTAAGGGTACACAGAAGCATCCCTACTGCAAGAATTAGCACATAACTGTTTTGCAGCACAAGATTCGTCAGGTTTACCGGCCTGAAAAATGTGCCGTCGGTGAGAGCGCCGAAAAAGATCATAGCCACTGCCAGAGCGATGACCATACCGTATTGCCGGATATTTTTTTTCAACAGTATTAAAAAGGTATCCATAATTCTACTCCTTTAGTTATCCTTTAGTTAGACAAGATATGACGCATGATCTCTTCCTGGGTCGCTGTTTTACCCGGAAGTTCCGCTGTAATCCGGCCTTCGCTCATGACATAAATCCGGTCGCACATACCGATAATTTCCGGCATTTCGCTGGATATAATAATACAGGCCATACCCTGGGCGGCAAGGTTATTGATAATCGTGTAGATTTCATGCTTTGCGCCCACGTCAATACCCCGGGTCGGCTCATCAAGAATGAGAATCCTGGGGTCGGTGAATAGCCACTTGGAAAGAACCACTTTCTGCTGGTTACCACCCGAAAGGTTGCCCGCAAGCTGTAAAATCGACGGGGTTTTAACGTTGAGCTTTTTGCAGTATTCCTCGGCGACTACAATTTCCTCGTGTTCGTTCACTATGCCGTTTTTGGTAATTTTTTTGAGTTTCGCCAGAGTAGTATTTTCTTTAACACTTTCTATCAGTACCAGGCCGAACTCCTTCCGGTCTTCAGTCACATACGCAATACCGTTTTCAATAGCCTTGGGAATGGAATCCAGGTTTATTTCTTTACCGTCAATTAATGTTTTACCCGAGATGTTCACGCCATAATACTTGCCGAAAACACTGGTGGCCAATTCGGTACGTCCCGATCCCACAAGCCCCGCAAGCCCTACAACTTCACCGGCACGGACATTGAGATTCACCGCATTCAGTTTTTTCCGTTCCGGGTTATCGGGGTTATAGACGGTCCAATCCTTTACTGCAAAGACCACCTCCCCTATCGGGTTATTCCGTTTGGGGAAATAGTCGGTAATCTCACGGCCCACCATGCCCTTGATGATCCGGTCCTCACTGATGGAGACCGCCCCTCCGGCATTCCGATCTACGTCCAGGGTTTCAATTGTTTTTCCGTCACGCAGAATAGTAATCGTGTCCGCCACTGCGGCAACTTCATTCAATTTATGGGAAATCAGCACCGACGAAATATTGTTTTGATCACGGAGTTCTTCCAAAATGTGGAGCAAATGCTCGCTGTCCTTTTCGTTCAGCGCCGATGTCGGCTCGTCAAGAATGAGTATTTTGGCATCCTTTGCCAGGGCCTTGGCGATTTCAACCATCTGCTGTTTGCCCACACCCAGCTTGTTCACCGGCATATTGGGATTTTCATCCAGGCCCAATTTATTCATAAATACAAGCGCATCTTCGCGCGTTTTGTCCCAATTAATAATATTATATTTTGATCGCTCGTCTCCAAGAAAAATATTTTCCGCTATCGACAAATAAGGGCTCAAGGCCAGTTCCTGATGTATAATGACAATTCCGGCCTTCTCGCTTTGTTTGATATCAGCAAACGAGCAGGTAGACCCGTCAAAAACAATATCCCCGGTATAAGTACCATGGGGATACACGCCGGAAAGGACTTTCATAAGGGTAGATTTACCGGCGCCATTTTCTCCTACCAGGGCGTGTATCTCCCGGTGTTTAACCTGCAAATTTACATTGTCCAGCGCTTTGACACCGGGGAATGTCTTGGTAATACTTTTCATTTCAAGCAATGGCGTTTCTACTGGCATAAACCCTCCACATTAGGATCAACCACGAACCACACAAACCTCACGAATAAAAGACGAGGGAATTTCCATTCTTTATCTTCCATTCGTGCCATTCGTGTGATTCATGGTTAAAAGTCTTCCTCTTCTTACAGCCCCAGTACGGCGCGGGTATGATAACCGGTATCAACTACTTCTTTCTGCACGTTGTCTTTGGTAACGACAACTACATCAAGCAACAGTGATGGAATAACCTTCGCGCCGTTGTTGTACTGTGTGGTGTCCAAACCGCTAATGGTCTGACCCTTGATAATTTTATCAACCATTTCAACCGTTGCGGCGCCGAGCGAGCGGGTATCTTTCAGAATCGTCGCGTACTGCTCGCCGGCCATAATGGATTTAACCGCTGCGACGACGCAGTCCTGTCCGCCGACTACCGGAAGGGGCTTGTTGCCCGAGCCGTAACCGACTGCCTTACAGGCTTCGAGAGCCGAGAGACTCATGGGGTCATAGGGAGACAGAATGCCGTCGAGGACGACATTGCCGGAATAATAGCGCGACAAGAGGTTTTCCATGCGCTTCTGAGCTTCCGCAGCATCCCAGCGAAGTGTGGCAACAGCTGTGAAGCCAGTCTGACCTGACGGAACTTGCAGCGTGCCGTTGTCGAAATAAGGCTTCAATGTGTCCATAGCGCCTTGATAGAAGACAGTGGCGTTGTTGTCGTCAGGCGAACCCGCGAACAGTTCAATGATAACCGGTTTCTTCTTGGGCGCATCAAGTGAAAGACCCTTCACGAGAATATTGCCCATCTGCTGGCCGACTTTGTAGTTGTCGAACGTCACGTAATAGTCAACATTGGGTGATTGCATTAGCAAGCGGTCATACGCGATGACGGGAACATTAGCGGCTTTGGCATTTGCCAACTGGGTTCCGAGCGCCGAACCGTCGATAGACGCGATTACCAGCACCTTAACGCCGCGAGTAATCAGGTCGTCAATCTGACGGGTCTGGGTGGGGATGTCGTCATCGGAATACTGGAGCTCCACAGCGTAACCCAATTTTTCGAGTCCTTCTTTGACCGCATTGCCGTCTTTAATCCAGCGTTCCTCAGACCGGGTGGGCATAATGACGCCTATAAGGGTTTTGCCCCCTCCGCCTGCCGATTCCTGCTTTCCGCCTGCGAATACCGTCCCTGCCGCAATGGCCAGGACCATTCCTGCCAAAAGAACTTTCTTTACCAGTTTCATCTCTTTTTCCTCCATATCAAAATTTTTGCGTGAACGTTCATCTTGCGTGTACGTCCACTTTGAGTGTACGTACACATTATAAGCCCAAAAAATCCAATTTGTCAACAAAAATCTTCACAAAAATTTAAAATTTTTGAGGGGAGGAAAAAGAGATGAAACTGGTAAAGAAAGTTCTTTTGGCAGGAATGGTCCTGGCCATTGCGGCAGGGACGGTATTCGCAGGCGGAAAGCAGGAATCGGCAGGCGGAGGGGGCAA
>BNVF01000113.1 GCA_025997895.1 Spirochaetia bacterium | reverse complement strand
TTCTTTGTCGCCTCCATACAGCGCCGCGGTTATATTGCGGATATCCGGGGCGTTTTCATCAATGATGCTCAGGGGGTTCCTGCCGAAATTGTAGAAGCCCTGACAGAAGGCCCCGCCCCTATCAGCTCCAGCCGTATCCGCGCCGCCATTGCCCGGGGAGAACTTGAGGAAGCGGCAGCCATGCTTGGCTATCCCTATACGGTTGATATTGGGGATGCGGCAGCCGCAGGCATTGTTCTTCCGCCGCCGGGTAAATACCAAGTACTGCTCCATGAAAAAGCTGTTGCCGGTCGCGGAACAGGCTTCACCTGCGGAGCCTCCGGCGGAAAAGCCGCTGAAATTCAGATCGAAGAGGGATGCATCCGGCTCCCCCCGGCCTTTGCGGGTGGTCTATCCCCCTGGGAATATGTTGAATTTTTGTCTCAATCAGCATCTCCTTTCCGCGTTGACACAAGCCTTTTGAAGGCATAAACTTTACATATGAATATATCCACCTATACGGTAAAGCCGAAACTTCCTGCTCCGCTAAAGCCGCTGGAGGAGATTGCCCGCAATCTCTGGCTTTCGTGGAATTATGACGCGATCCAGCTTTTTATCAGACTGGATTATGACGCATGGCTCCAGTCCCAGCAGAGTCCGGTACGGACTTTAGGCATGGTCAGTCAGGAGCGGCTTGCCGTAGTGGCAAAGGATGATTCCTATCTGGCAGCACTCAAAGAAGTGTATGACCGGTTCCAGCGCTACAAAAAGGGTGATACCTGGTACCGGGGCAGCCATAAAGATGTGGTAGCGTATTTCTCTATGGAATACGGCATGGATACTTCTCTGCCCATCTATTCAGGCGGCCTGGGTATTCTGTCCGGGGATCACATGAAGACCTCCTCCGATATGGGCCTGCCCCTGGTGGGCATCGGTCTTTTGTACCGGCAGGGCTACTTTAAGCAAATGCTGAACGCCGACGGCTACCAGCAGGAAAGTTACCCTGAAAATGACTGGTACAATATGCCGGTAGAACGCAAAGCCGGCAAAGACGGCGCCCCGATCAAAATTTCCGTGGATTTGGCAGGCCGTCAGGCTATCGCCCAGATCTGGGAAGTGAAAGTGGGTCGTTCCTCTCTCTACCTGCTGGATACCAATATTGATGAAAACGCCCCGGATATCCGCAATATAACCGCGGCGCTGTATGGCGGCGACAAAGAAACCCGTATGCAGCAGGAAATTCTGCTGGGCATAGGCGGCATACGCGCTCTGCGGGCTTTAGGGATCAACCCCGCCGCCACCCACATGAATGAAGGCCATGCGGCCTTCCTGGGGCTTGAGCGGATTCGGGAGATCATGACCGAGAAGAGCTTTACCTTTGAGGAAGCCAGGGAAGCGGTGTGGCCTACCAATATTTTTACCACCCATACCCCGGTTCCGGCAGGTAACGAACGTTTTGATATTGCCATGATGGAAAAATATTTCCGCTCCTGGCCGCAGATACTGGGTATTTCCTGGAAGGACTTTCTCGGTCTTGGCCGAATCTATCCCACCGACGAGCGGGAAACTTTCTGTTTAACGGTACTGGCCCTGAAGATGGCCGCTTATGCCAATGGCGTTGCCAGGCTGCACGGCGTGGTTTCACGGGATATGTGGAAGGGCCTGTGGCCCGGCCTGCCCCTGAACGAGGTACCCATCGGCCATGTGACCAATGGCGTTCATCCCCGCACCTGGGTTTCCGGCGGCATGATAGAACTGCTGGATCGCTACTTTGGTCCTCATTTTGAAAACGATCCCACAGACCTGGCGATTTGGGATCGCATGGAACGGATCTCCGACGAGGAACTGTGGCGCACCCATGAACGTCGCCGCGAGCGGCTGGTTGCCTTTGTCCGGGAACGGATCCGCGAACAGTACACCCGTACCGGCGCGGTGGAACGCCGTATACGTCAGGCCGAAGATGCCCTGTCTCCCTACGCGCTGACCCTCTGCTTTGCCCGCCGCTTTGCCACCTACAAACGGGGCAATCTGCTGTTACGCGATCCTGAGCGGCTGCTCCGTCTGATCAAAGACAACGACCGTCCCATCCAGTTGATTTTCGCCGGCAAGGCTCATCCCCATGATATGCCCGGTAAGGAACTGATCCGTGAGCTCATCCATTTTGCCGAAAAATACGATGTTACCAGTCGCATCGTCTTTGTAGAAAACTACGATATGACCGTGGCCAAGTACCTGACTTCCGGCGGCGATGTGTGGCTTAACACCCCCCGGCGTCCCATGGAAGCATCGGGTACCAGCGGCATGAAGGCCGCCATGAATGGCGTGCTTAACTGCTCCATTATGGACGGCTGGTGGGACGAGGCCTATAACCCCGATGTGGGCTGGGCCATTGGTCACGGCGAGCAGTATGTGGATGAAAAACTGCAGGATGATGTAGAGAGCAAGGCCCTTTACGATCTGCTTGAACGGGATATTATCCCCCTGTTCTACCAGCGGGGCCGTGATAGCCTTCCACGGGAGTGGATTAAACGGATGAAGGACTGTATGCGGCAAATTGGGCACTCCATGTCCAGCCACCGTATGCTGATGGACTATTCAAATAACTCCTACTTCCCGGCGCTCAAGAACTACCGCCGCCTGATCAAGGACGATTACGCCGAGGCAAAGTCCCTGGCTGCCTACTTTGGCAGGCTGGGTCAGGCCTGGCCTAACCTGAAAATCGTCAAGCTTGAATCCAATTCCAAGCCGGTGATGCAGCGCGGCGATATGCTTACCGTTACCGCCTACATCGATCTCGCTCATATGTCACCTAACGAACTTTTGGTAGAACTCTACCACGGCACGGTGTCGAATCAGAGCAACGAGATCATGAACGCCCGCCGGACCGAAATGAAGTGGGTCAGCGCCGAAGGTGACCTGAATCTGTATCAGATACGGATCGAATGTGCGGACACGGGCTTTCAGGGCCACACGGTACGAATCCTGCCCAAGCACGAAGCGCTGATTCATCCGTACCGGACAGGTTTTATCAAGTGGGCGTGAAAAAATTCTGTGGGCCCAAAAAGATGCTGCACTTTTTTTACAAAGCGGTTTAGCCAAAAGTTAAACCGCTCTTTGCCGCTTCTGTTCCTGCTCTTCCTGTGGATTTATCCGCTGGCGGCGCAGGAGCATGGTTCTTCTTTTTATATCAACCTGAGGGATTTTCCCCTCTATATCAAAGATGGTTTTAATCAAGCCGATACTCTCCGTCCCCCGAACATTGAGTCCGGGGAGTGGAGGATTATTCCTCCCGGCGAAACAACGGTTATTGTTAAAAACGCCGCAAATGAAAAGTCGCGCCGTCTTTTTCTTTCTCCCTTTGGAACAGAGGAACGGGAGTATACTTTTTCCATTCCCTTTGAGTTAAGCAATGAGAATCTATCCCAAATGGCGCCGGAAAATGCACCGGTTCCAGGCATCTTTCTTGCCAGCCTTGGGGATAATTGGGAAATTTACCTTAATGGCAGGCTTATCCGTTCCGAAATGCACCTGGATAATAACGGCCACATTTTATCCCACCGGAGCATACGAAAAATTTTTTTCCCTTTGGATAAAACCCTCTTTAATGGCAGACAGAATATTCTTGTCTTTAGGATTCGGGGAGATCCCGCCGGTGCAATGACCGGGTTTTATTATTCCTCGCCGTATTATATTGGCGAAATCTTAAGTATTCTTAAGGAAAACAGTTCTCCTGTTACCCTTGCCCTGATCGCGGTTTATATCTTTATGGGCATCTATCATCTGTTCATGTTTCTACTCCGTAAAAAGGATATTCACAATTTATATTACGGCCTTTTTTCCACATTCCTGGGCATCCATTTTTTGTGTCGAACTCCGGAGATATATCAATATATTTCCAATACAAACATTACTTTCAAAATAGAATATTTTACGGTATTTTTGATACTCCCCACCGGAGCTGTTTTTCTTGAAAGTTTCTTTCGGGGAAAGATATTTCGCATAACAAAGATATACAGTGGATTGTTTGTTTTTCTTGCCCTTAGCCAACTCGTTTTTTCCAATGCCTACCGGGAGGATGCCCTTCTTGTCTGGCAATTTGCTTCCATGATAGTGGCGCCGGTTATTGTTGTTATTGATATATGTTACCTCTTTGTATTGGCAGTGCGGAATCTTAGGCAGCAATATTTTGCCGATGGGAAGCCCTGTTCGCTTTTGGTGGCAGTATTCCGGGCGCTGATAAAAACCCCTTTTGGCAATATCGTTATCGGCGCCCTTATTTCTGCGGGGACTGGTATATTTGATGTGTTTGATTCTCTTTTTCTGCACAGGGGTTTGGTGTTGACCCGCTATGGGTTTTTTATTTTTACCGCAGGTACCGCTTTTATCCTGGTAAAAAGATCCGCCTTTTTGTACAACTTACAAGAGCGGGTAATTGCCCGATCCAACAAGGGAATGAATCCCCGAATGGTAGACTGGATCATGGTGAAGGACAGGGAGCCCTGGGAAATGCCCTCGGTGAATGTGAAAAAAGCCATCATGTTTACTGACATCCGGGACTTTACCGGTCTTTCGGAGCGTATGTCCTCGCAAATGGTAACCGATTTTTTGCACGTCCTCAACGAGACCCTTGCAGGGCCTTTGTTTGACACA
>BNVF01000112.1 GCA_025997895.1 Spirochaetia bacterium | reverse complement strand
ATAGCCGGCATTGACATTACCGACGAACAGATACTGGATACCCGGAACCGCATTGTCGGGCTTTCAATTATTACTTTCCTTGCCACGGCAATAGTTGTTTTCTGCGCCATTCTGAGTGCTTCCATCAACAAAAAGAAGCAGAGAGCCTTCCTTATGCGGATCAAACAGCAGAAGCTGATGTCAGATCTTGCGCGTAACTTTATTTACACCGGAGATATGTCTTCGCTTATTACCAATGCGCTGCGTATAACCGGGGAATTCCTCAGCGTAGATCGTATGCTCATCGGAGTAGCGCAGGAGAATTCGGTATTAAGCAACGCCGCTTATGTGTGGAGCAAATCTGCGGCTACTTTTACCGCCCCTAAAACAGAGGGACTCAACGCTCTTATTAACAACAGCTTCCCCCGGGAGCGGCCTGAAACTATTCCCACGATTTGCTGCAACAATATCAAAGATGATCAGCGTTACGCGGTGATGGAAATTGTGGGGGTACAGGCGTTGATTTGGGCGCCGATCTATGTTGCGGGAAAGTATTGGGCGGTACTGAGTATTGAGGAATTCAGGCCCAGGGTCTGGACTGAAAGCGACCGGCAGCTGGTGAGTACCGTGAGCAGTGTCATCGCCGGCGCGGTGGAGCGGGATCTCCGCGAGAAGGAGCGGGACACCGCCCGTGAACAGGCCGAGCGGGCAAGCCAGGCCAAGAGCGATTTCCTTGCCAATATGAGTCACGAGATGCGCACCCCCATGAACGCCATTATAGGTATGACCTCAATCGCAAAAAATTCACGGGACCTGGAAAAGAAGGAGTATTGCCTCAACAAGATAGAAAATGCCTCCGGCCACCTGTTAGGCGTCATCAACGATATTCTTGATATGTCAAAAATTGAAGCAAACAAATTTGAACTTTCCCTCTCGGAATTCAGCTTTGAAAAAGCCCTGCAAAAAGTGGTAAATGTGATCAACTTTAAGGTGGAAGAAAAGGGGCAGAATTTTTCGGTACACATAGACCGGGAAATTCCCAGGGTGCTTTTCGGCGATGAGCAGCGCCTTGCCCAGGTAATTGCCAACCTGCTTTCCAATGCGGTCAAATTTACCCCCGAATCCGGTACGGTGCGGCTGGATGCGTCTCTTGAGAAAAAGGCAGGGAAACTCTGTACCCTGCAAATCAGCGTTATTGATTCGGGCATAGGTATAAGCGCCGAACAGCAGGCGAAACTTTTTGGTTCTTTTATGCAGGCCGATTCCAGCACTTCACGGAAATTCGGCGGTACCGGCCTGGGGCTTGCCATTTCAAAGCGTATTGTAGAGATGATGGGCGGCGCAATCAGGGTGGAGTCCGAGCCCGGTAAGGGCTCTTCATTTATCTTTACCGTGCAGATGCTGGAAGCGGCAGGTAAGCCGGAGGAAGCCCGGAGGCCGGTTGACTGGAGCGGCGTCCGGGTTCTGGCGGTGGATGACGATCCCGACATCAGGGAATATTTTACCGAGATAGCCGGCCGGCTGGGGTTTTCCTGCGACACTGCTTCCGGCGGCGATGAGACCCTGTCGCTGATCGGCAAAAACGGCACTTATGACATATATTTTATAGACTGGAAAATGCCCGGCCTGGACGGCGTAGAGCTTTCCCGCAGAATTAAAGCCGGGCCTGCCGCAGATAAACCTCCGGTAATTATCATGATTTCCGCCACAGACTGGAACGTTATTGAAAATGCGGCAAAAGATGCCGGGGTGGACAGTTTCCTCTCAAAGCCGCTCTTCCCCTCAGGCATCGCCGACTGTATCAGCCGCTGTCTGGGCACGGCGGAACAGGTCTCCGCCCCTGAGATTGCGGAACCCCCGGCCACGCGCTTTGAAGGCAAAAGGCTGCTCCTTGCCGAAGATGTGGACATCAACCGGGAAATTGTGGTTACCCTGCTTGAACCAACGGGTCTCGCCATTGACTGCGCGGAAAACGGCGCCCAGGCGGTACAGATTTTTAAACAGTCGCCCCAGTCATACAACATGATCTTCATGGACGTGCAAATGCCGGAAATGGACGGTTACGAAGCTACCATGCGCATCAGGGCATTTGAAGCTGAACAAAGGATAAAAAACGGGCAGTTACCGGCATCCCCGCAGGGAATTCCAATAATTGCAATGACCGCCAATGTGTTTAAGGAAGATATTGAGCGCTGCCTGGAGGCCGGCATGAACGGCCATCTGGGAAAGCCTCTGGATCTTGATGATGTAATGGACAAGCTGCGGCAGTATCTGTAGAGTATAGCCATGAGCCTTTTTTGCCTGTTGTGGGTTCCCCTGTTTTACCTGTTTAGACGCTCCATTACCGGAGAGGGAGGCGCCGGCGGTGTATGGGCGCTGCTGCTGGGCAGTATTACGGCGATCTTCCAGTTTACCCTGGGTTATCTGGTAATACCCGGCGGTTTTGGTTTTTCCCGCTGGGTAAGCGCTTTTGTGGATATTGTAAGCATCCCGGTGCTCATTCCCCTGCTTGTATATGTGATCTTTATCGTATGCAGAGTTTTTTCCAGCGGCGCCGACTTTGCCAACTTCGCCCTGCTCTGGCTCATCCCGGTTGCCGCGTTACGCGCTATAAGCTGGAGTTCCCAAAGCGATCCCCTTTTACTGGTAATCGTCCCCCTGCTCTGGACCGCAATCGCCGTAGGCATTCCTTTTTTCATTAATTGCATTATGCGCAATTCCCGCTGGCATATTGCCGTTCCTTCGGGTCTTGCCATCCTTGTCCTGCCGTTCCTTGCCGCCACCGCCTACTGGGCGTTTTTTTCACAGCAGCCCCTCCTGGGGTTTGCTCTTTTTTTGGCCGCTCTCATACCGATGGTTATTTCTGTTGTTTTGGGAGCTAGTAGCGAGTAGCGTGCGTACGTACGTACGTATTGACATAATAAAAAAAATGAAGAATGAAGAATTTAACCGCAGAGCACGCGGAGAAAAACACCCACCAGCACATTGCGCCAAAAGTTGTCAAATAACAACTCCGATGGCAAGCTCCGCCTGACAGTAAAAGCGCCCGAGTGGGCGGGGGGCTGCCGGGGGCGGAGCATTTGTGGGATTCTTAGCCGGAGGAGACCCCGCAGGGGGCTCCATAGGCGGCGTTCCCCCACATGATCCACCCCCGGCAGCCCCCCGCCCACTCGGGCGGGGATTCTATCAGGTCAAGCTTGTCCTGCGGAGACGTCGTCTCCGCCTTTAAGCTTGTCCTGCGGAGCCGAGCACGTTCTGGTTTTTGTGGGCGTAGAGTTTTTTAAGCTCGTCCCGGGCGGGGCCAATGATCTTCCGGGGATCGAACTCGTCGGGCTTTTCCACTAGTACCTTGCGGATCAGGGCGGTCATGGCGAGACGGCCGTCGGAGTCGATGTTGATTTTGCAGACTGCGCTCTTGGCTGCTTTACGGAGCTGCTCTTCGGGGATGCCTACGGAGTCGGTCAGTTTGCCGCCGTATTTTTCGATCATCTGCACGTACTCGATGGGTACCGATGAGGAACCGTGGAGCACGATGGGGAAGCCGGGGATCTGCTTTTCAATTTCCTGCAGTATGTCAAAGCGCAGGGGAGGGGGAATGAGGATGCCATTGGCGTCTCTGGTGCACTGTTCGGGTTTGAATTTGGTGCGGCCGTGGCTGGTGCCGATGGATATGGCCAGGGAGTCTACCTTGGTCTTGCTTACAAAATCCACCACTTCAGAAGGCTGGGTGTAGTGGCTGTGCTCTGAGGAAACATCATCCTCAACGCCGGCAAGTACCCCCAGCTCGCCCTCTACAGTAACGTAGTCTTTTTGGGAATGGGCGAATTCACAGACTTTTTTGGTAAGCGCCACATTTTCATCGTAGGACAGATGGGAGCCATCTATCATGACCGAGGAAAAACCGGTCTCAATGCAGTCCTTGCAGAGCTCGAAACTGTCGCCGTGATCCAGGTGCAGCACGATAGGGATGTCATAGCCCAGCTCGTGGGCATATTCTACCGCGCCCCGGGCCATATTTTTCAAAATGTTCTGGTTGGCGTATTTCCGCGCCCCGGCTGAAACTTGCAGAATAACCGGCGATTTGGTTTCCACACAGGCCTGAATGATGGCCTGCATCTGCTCCATATTGTTGAAATTGTAAGCCGGAAGGGCGTATCCGCCGCTTACCGCTTTCTTGAACAGCTCCTTGGTATTCACCAAACCCAATTCTTTATAACTGGTCATAAAACGCTCCTTGCCATTTAAAATTCGAAACTACTTTAATACTATTGCCTCCTGCCTGCTTGGTCAAGGCGATATGTCTTGGTTATTGTATTGAAAAAATACTATACTCAGAGGGTCCATGAAAAATAATATGAAATCGCACAGGAGAATCGTGATAGCGGGCGTTGTCCTGCTGCTTGGCGTTTTGGGTCTCGTCTTTTTTTTCCGCGCTCCGGTGCTGGTGGTGAGTGACGCTTCTTCCGCCGGCCTTTACGGAAAGCGCAGAATCACTCTGGAGCAGGTGCGTTCCTCTTTGGTTCTGTTCAGGCGGGTGAAACAGGTGAGTATTGCCGAAGACGCCGGCCCGGATGTGTTGCTTTTTGCCATAGAGGAAGTATCTTCCCGGCCTTTTTGCGTACTTTTTCCGCAGCGTTTTGCCGAAGGCGCCCGGCGGTACCGGGAGCAATTTCCCTCAATTCCGGCAGTTCTTTTGGAAGGCCGGGGCGGAGGCAATAGTTTTCCCGGCAATACCGGGGATTTTTTGGTGTTCAAAACCGATACAGAGCGGGATTTTTACCGGGCCGGGCTCTGCGCCGCCATCTTTTCCGGCGAAAAATCGGGGCGAATCATCTTTTTTCAGGATAGAACCGTGCAGGAAACGGGAAGAAATGCCTTTTTAAGGGGGTTGAAGGAGCAGGGAAGGGAAGATGCTCCTGTTTTTCTCAATTCTTTTGCACAATTATCAGATTTTACCAATATTTCCTGTGTTGTTCTGGCTGGGGCCGGGGCTGAATACCTTGAAAAAAACCTGGAAATACCGGTAATTCTCTTTAGTTGGCTGGATCCGGCCATGAGTTCCCGTGAAACAGTTGTGATTTTTGACGATTCCCCCTGGGCCAGACAATACAGGCTGCGAGGATGGTCAGGGAGC
>BNVF01000111.1 GCA_025997895.1 Spirochaetia bacterium | reverse complement strand
ACCAAGGGGTTACGGCTGAATGTTTTGCATACGGTCATATTGCACACTCCTTAAGAATACCCTTCCCACATGTGTGAGAAGGGCTGGTTGGTTATTACGCAGATGGTAACACCACTGCGCTGCTATCCTCACTAGCTGTCTTCAAACGTTATGGTTCTCCCGCTGAAAATCGTTGCGTATTGTGTATTATGCCAGTAGTCGTACACTGCGGCGGAATCGTTAGGCCGCCGGATAGTAAAGGCGTTCTTGGCGCCTGAAAATGCAGTGCTCCCCAGCGAGGGCGGCGTTGTGCCCAAAGTAAGGGTTGAGAGGCTGGTGCAGCTGCCGAAGGCATAGGTACCAATGGAGGTAACATTCGGCAGGTTCACACTGGTCAAGCTGTTGCAGTAGTCGAAGGCACTGTTGCCGATGGAGGTAACATTCGGCAGATTCACGCTGTTCAGGTTGGTGCAGTAGCTGAAGGCATTGTTGCCGATGGAGGTAACATCCGGCAGGTTCACACTGGTCAGGCTGCTGGAGGAGAAGGCAGAGTTGCCGACAGCGGTGATGACGGGGATCGTTACCGATTCGGTTGCCGATGGGTACGCTATCAGTGTTAGGCCATCTTTGGACAGGAGCATTTTCCCATCATCGCTGGCTTTGTATGTAGTGTTTTCCGCCGCAATAACGAATGTCGTCAGGCTGCTGCAGTGGGAGAAGGCACTGCTGCTGATGGAGGTAACCACCGGCAGGTCCACGCTGTTCAGGTTGCTGCACCCGTAGAAGGCAGATTCGCCGATGGTAGTAACCGCCGGCAGGCTCACGCTGTTCAGGCTGCTGCAGCCGTCGAATGACCTATTGCCGATGGAGGTAACAATCGGCAGGTTCACGCTGTTCAGGCTGCTGCAGCCGACGAATGAACTATTGCCGATGGAAGTAACTGCCGGTAGGTTCACACTGTCCAGGTTGGTGCAGTAGTAGATGGCCTCATTGCCGATGGAGATAACATCCGGCAGGCTCACACTGGTCAGGCTGCTGCAGCGGAAGAAGGCATAGGTGTCGACAGCGGTAATGCCAGAAATCGTTACCGCTCCGGTTGCCGATGGGTATGCTATCAGTGTTAGGCCATCTTTGGACAGGAGCATTTTCCCGTCATCGCTGGCTTTGTATGTAGTGTTTTCCGGCGCAATAACGAATGTCGTCAGGCTCCTGCAAAGGGTGAAGGCAGAGTAGCTGATGGAGGTAACCACCGGCAGGTCCACGCTGTTCAGGCTGTTGCAAGTGTTGAAGGCAAAGTCGCCGATGGAGGTAACTGCCGGCAGGCTCACGCTGTTCAGGTTGCTGCACCCGTGGAAGGCCTGGGTGCCGATGGTAGTAACCGCCGGCAGGCTCACGCTGTTCAGGTTGGTGCAGTTACTGAAGGCATAGCCACCGATGGTGAGGACCCCCGCGCCATTTACGGTTGTGAGAGCGCTAAAGTATCTAAAGGAGGCGGCGTTTGAACTAGTCCCCGCTGTTATAGCCGTTGCCGTATTGGGCAGAGTGATGCCCACTATTTTACCCGTACCGGTAGTAATGGTATTGTCCGGGTTAAAAGTCCCGTTGCTGTTGAGGCCGCCGCCCGATGACTCTCCGGAAGCGGTACAGACGGAAAGATCAAGCGATACAAACTTGTTTGCCGTATTGATGGCAGTAAGTAGGGCCGTCCAGTTGGCGGCGGAAAGCTCCAGACTCACCGGCAGGGGGATGGGGGCGCCGGCACTGCCGCCACCACTTGCGTTACTCAGGTATGCGGTAACATCGGAGATACTGGTAAAACCGGGCGCCACGGTTACCGTTACGGTATACACTTTGGTGGAATTGTCCGCCGCCGTTACCGTATAGCTTACCGGGCTGGTAAAATCCTGCGCCGCACCACTTGCCGGGCTCACCGATGCCCCATCATGAATAACCGTGGGCGTCAGACTGGTAACATTGGTTTCGTATGGTACGGTTACGCTGATTGCCGTTCCGCTTATTGCCCCGGTAGCCGCCGGGCTGGCAAAACTAAAGCCGCTGATTTCTTTTAAAGGCGAAAGCGCCACGGTTACCGTTACCGTATATACTTTGATGGAATTGTCCGCCGCCGTTACCGTGTAGCTTACCGGGCTGGTAAAATCCTGCGCCGCATCACTTGCCGGGCTCACCGATGCCCCGTTATGTGTAACCGTAGGCGTCAGGCTGGTAACATTGGTTCCGTAGGGAACGGTTACGCTGATTGTCGTTCCGGTTATTGTCCCGATAGCCGCCATGCTGGCAAAGCTAAAGCCGCTGATTTCTTTTTCGTCCGAAGCCGCCACGGTTACCGTTACGGTATACACTTTGGTTGAACCATCCGCCGCCGTTACCGTGTAACTTACCGGGTTAGTGAAATTCTGCACCGTGCCACTTGCCGGGCTCACCGATGCCCCATCATGAATAACCGTAGGTGTCAGACTGGTAACATCGGTTCCGTAGGGCACGGTTACGCTGATTGTCGTTCCGGTTATTGTCCCGGTAGCCGCCGGAGTAGCAAAGCTAAAGCCGCTGATTTCTTTTAAAGGCGAAGGCGCCACGGTTACCGTTACGGTATACACTTTGGTTGAACTGTCCGCCGCCGTTACCGTATAGCTTACCGGGGCAGAAAAATCCTGCGCCGTGCCGCTTGCCGGGTTCACCGATGCCCCATCATAAATAACCGTGGGCGTCAGGCTGGTAACATTGGTTCCGTATGGCACGGTCACACTGATTGTCGTTCCGGTTATTGTCCCGGTAGCCGCCGGGCTGGCAAAGCTAAAGCCGCTGATATCTTTTTCGTCCGAAGCCGCCACTGTTACGGTTACCGTATACACTTTGGTGGAACTGTCCGCCGCAGTTACCGTGTAGCTTACCGGGGCAGAAAAATTCTGTGCCGTGCCGCTTGCTGGACTCACCGATGCCCCGTTATGGGTAATTGTAGGCGTCAGGCTGGTAACATTGGTTCCGTATGGCACCGTTACGCTGATTGCCGTTCCGGTTATTGTTCCGGTAGCCGCCGGAGTAGCAAAACTAAAGCCGCTGATGTCTTTTACGTTCGAAGCCGCCACGGTTACCGTTACCGTATACTCCTGGGTTGAACCGTCCGCCGCGGTTACCGTATAGATTACCGGGCTGGTAAAATTCTGCGCCGTTCCACTTGCCGGGCTCACCGATGCCCCATCATGAATAACTGTAGGCGTCAGACTGGTAACACTGGTTCCGTATGGCACCGTTACGCTGATTGCCGTTCCAGTTATTGTCCCGGTAGCCGCCGGGCTGGCAAAGCTAAAGCCGCTAATGTATTTTAAAGGTGAAAGTGCCACCGTTACTGTTACCGTATACACTTCGGTTGAATTATCCACCGCCGTTACCGTGTAGCTTACCGGGCTGGTAAAATTCTGCACTGTACCGCTTGCCGGGCTCACCGATGCCCCGTTATGAATAACCGTGGGCGTCAGATTAGTAACATCGGTGCCATAAGGCACCGTTACGCTGATTGTCGTTCCGTTTATTATTCCGACAGCCGCCGGAGCGGCAAAGCTAAAGCCGCTGATGTCTTTTGCGTCCGAAGCTGCCACGGTTACCGTTACCGTATACTCCTGGGTTGAACCGTCCGTCGCCGTTACCGTGTAGCTTACCGGGCCAGTAAAATCCTGCGTCTCTCCACTTGCCGGGCTCACCGATGCCCCGTTATGAATAACCGTGGGCGTCAGATTAGTAACATCGGTTCCATAAGGCACCGTTACGCTGATTGTCGTTCCAGTTATTGTCCCGGTAGCCGCCGGAGTAGCAAAAGTGAATCCGGTTATTTCGTTATCTGCATTATACCCATCGCTCAGCGTCATGGGCACCATAATCGTATTGACGCCTGCTATTACCGTATAGTTTACGCTGCCTGTACCCGCCAAAATCCCGGCGGAGTTATATGCCTCGGCCCCGATACTCCATTGCCCCAAAGCCACGGTCTCATGTAATGAGGGCACGCCCGGCTCAAGTTCACGGGTAAACGTTTGGTCCCCGGGACCGGTAAAAGTAAATGTATAACTGAATGTATTCGTAATTTCTGAAGAAAGCGCCGCCCGGGAAGCCCGGTCTCCCAGGGTGATGGTCAAATTCCCCTTCCCCACCGGCGTATCAGGCCCCATGAAAAAATCACAGCCACCCAGGGTTCCCAACGTCAAAATTGCCGCTATAAGTATGACCACTGCCTTTTTCATCTGCTTACTCCTTAGTTCCATTCCAGTCCTACCTGCACATCCGCCAATGGAACTACCGCCGGAGTCGACGCCGGAACGTCCGGCACACTCACCCCTGCGGGCAAAGCCGGAGCCAGTTCTTCACGGGTGGTTTCCGCCGGGCTTGCCGTCTTCCCGCTCTCCTCATTCACGGCAATTGTGTGTCCCGCGCCTACGTACATCCCCGTGTAGTCTCCGCCGGTAACATGCACCCGCCCCTCGTCAACTTTCAGGCGGTAGCCGTCAAACTCAAAAGCTGTGCCCCGTACCGAAGCGGTTGCCGAAGGAGACCGTACCGAAAACTGCGTCCTGCCGCCGGTGGGCGGCGTCACATTCGCCCGTACCCGCCCGGTTTGCAGACGCAGGTTTATCTCTTCATTCCCCGCTGTCATCTGTATTTCTTCCAGGGTCAACCGCGTCAGGGGGCGCACAACCAGTACCGAATTCCCCAGCCCAATAAGCGCCGTGCTCCGTATCCCGGTGGAGATTGCCGTTGCCTGTTCCAGCTCCATGCCAGGGGCCGCCGCTGTCCAGGCGGTTGCACCCGGCGCCTTCACCTCCACGGTTCCGTTCACCTCACGGATAATCCCCCTGGGCGCGGTTTGCGCGTATAGTACCGCCGCCCCGCAGATTACGAATAACAGAGCCACAAGCTTTTTCATATATCGATTCCTCCATTACTGTCTTTTCAAATTGCTATTTTTCAGAATGCGAACAATATACCCGCGCGTATTTTCCACCGCACCGGCGTATCCGCAACAAACGCGCTTCCGGGCAGAAAGACCCCGCCCCCGGCGCTTAACCGCAGCGCCGAATCAGGCGCCCACACCGCGGAACCGGAGACCTCCGCTCCCAGCGACCGTGACTGCGAAGCAGGGTCTATATCCGCGTCCGCCACGGTTTCCAGATCCGTCCTGATAAAATACGCGGCCCCCGCCCCCAGCGATACGGTCTGGTGGACCCGCACCGTATAGGAAGCGTGAGCCGTCATCAGGGCCGGAAGCCGGGGGGTGAAAATTTCACCTTGACTTATGCCGTTCACCGGTGTAAAAGTCCCTACCTGCTCATTCATCGCACCGCTTGACC
>BNVF01000110.1 GCA_025997895.1 Spirochaetia bacterium | reverse complement strand
CAATGAAGTGCAGAAACTCATTTTTAGCCTTACTTGATTAGGAGAAGAAATATATGACAGACATAACAGAAGAAGAAGCGGAAGCTCTGGACGAACAGTGGACGAAAGCCACCCCTCGCCTAAAGCCGAATGGTTCGGGATTCATCAGCCGCCGCAACGCACGCCTTATGGGGCTTGACGATTTTTCGATAGATTACCTCATGACCAAGTCGGAAGCAACAAAAAAATCTCCCGCCCAGATTATTGGAGATCTTATCCGGGAAAAAATAGCGATTTCCCTTTAGTGGTAATACGCTCCTCTGGTAAGCGCAGTGGTGCACTGTTTTTGGAGAAACACATCCCATAATCGGTATATACAGCAGAAGCTGGCGGAAGCCCTTGCCGTTGCGCCTGATGCGGTTTGGGTAAGCGAAGAAAATTTCTGGAAAGGCAGTGAAGCTGAATAAATTGGCAAGCGCGTATGGTGCCAGGCACTTTTTTTGAGGTGTGTCAAAATGACCCGGATTAAATCATCAGTCAAAAAGTGACGGTTTAGCAATGGGGACATTGTCATCAGCAATGAAGGCAATGTCCTCAGTTTTTTACTTACCCCAAACTACTGATCGGCTGGGACTGCGGGGTATGCGCGGTTGCTGGAATAATAACATGTGTTATTATATAGTAAATGAATATAAGCATGAATAAAATAGTTGTAAAATTAAAGGAAAAAGCTCGGGAATTAAAATATAATTTATCAGCATTGTATCTTGTATATAAAAGAAAGGACGTATCGATCTATGCCAAGGTTGTTATAATAATAACTATTGGATATGCCTTATCTCCAATTGATTTAATACCGGATTTTATACCTATTATCGGTTATTTGGATGATATTATAATTGTGCCGTTCCTTATATACCTGGCATTAAAATTAATACCAAGGGAAATAATGGATGAATGCAGGGAAGAAGCAAAAGATATGTGGAAAGATGGAAAACCAAAGAAATGGTATTATGCAATACCTATAATTATTATATGGTTATTAATAATATTTGTAATTATCAACAACCTAAGAACCCGCTTGCATCGGGGGAGCTAAAGGGACAAAGAACCGGAAGTGCTGCAGGTCTCCATCGTCGAGAAACAACGTATATAATTAGTTATGCGAAATGCCCCTAAAACGGTTAAAAAGTATAAAAATTCATACAAAAAGGGACTTGTCAAATAGAAATTTATGTAATATACTATACAGAAGGAGAAATATCTATGAAGAAATTAAAGGTATACCTGGACACAAGTATAATAAACTTTTTATATGTTGATGATTCCCCCGATTATAGAAAAGCAACAGAAATTTTCTTTGAAAATATTGTGGCTGAAAATAAAGTCGAAACATATATTTCAAATATTGTAATTGATGAGATTAATAAAACAGAAGATGAAAGTAAAAGAAGAACATTGTTAGAAACATTGGAAAAATATATAAATATAAAAACCTTGGTCGCAGACGGCGATGTTATGGATGAAATAGCCTTTTTAGGTGAAAATTATATCAAAAATAATATCATACCGCAAAAGAAATTGGCTGATTCATTACACGTGGCATATACAACAATATTCCAGATGGATATTTTGTTGAGTTGGAATTTTCAACATTTGGCAAATGTGAATAAAGAGCAAAAAATATTAATGCTCAATAAAGCATTAGGATATAATTACCCTTTTAGGATGGCAAATCCTTTGGAGGTTTATTTTGAGGAATGAAGCAATGGAAAAAGCATTGGAAGAAACTTGGAAAAACAAAGAAAGATTTTATGAGGATACAAAAGGACTTTCGATGTTGGAAATAATAAAAAACATTGAAAATAAATATAAAGAACGGGGCACTTCGCATAACAGGACTGTATATGCGCAGACCGAAGGTCTGACGCCGCCAGTAGGCGGCTCGGCCTACGAAAAAACGCAGTCGGGCTAACGCCCTTTGTGCGTTTTTCCTCCGGCACATTTTTGCGGTTGCTGGAAACCTTACGGTTTCCTTTATCGCAACCACAAAAACGTCATATACAGACGGAACGTTATGCGAAATTAAAACCTGAAATTTGAAGAAATATGCCGCATCCTTGCGGCATGAAGAAAAAATCGTTCAAAATATGCATAAAAACACTTGCCAATACAGATCGGTTTATAGTATTATATGTATTGGAGGATATTTATGAGAACCACTTTGGAATTACCTGATGCATTGGTTACGGATGCCATGGAAATAACGAAAATTCAGACCAAAACGGATGTTATTAAAACGGCGTTAGAAAATTTAATACAAAAGGAAAGGATCAAAGAACTGGCGGATTATTTCGGTAAAATTGATCTGGAAATAGATCTTGAGGCAATGAGAAAAAGATGAACAATGTTTTAATAGATTCATCGGTATGGATAGAATATTTCCGGGGAAATAAGGCATATCAGTTTATAAAAGTGTTAATTTATAATAATATGACCTGTACCAATGATTTAATATTGACTGAATTATTGCCTTCAATCAGGCGTAAAAAGGAAATGCATTTGGAAGAATTATTAAATAGTATTACAAAATATGAAGTAAAAATTAACTGGCAAGAATTGCAGGATTTTCAATTACTAAATTTTAAACATGGATATAATAATATCGGCGTAACGGATTTAATAATAGCCCAAAATTGTCTCCGAAATAATTTAAATATAATAGCGGAAGATAAACATTTTAAAGAAATGGCAGAATATTTACCATTGAAAATATTCACAAAAAATAATGTATTTGATGATAAATAATAATTAAGAAAACGCCCGCCGTCCATCTCCCGCGCAAGCGGGTTCTTGGCGCTAGCGTAGCAGGTTTTAACTGCACATAACGAGGCTTGCATATTTCGGCCAGATGTGAACACTAAATACGGAACACTTGAACACTGATTACGAAAACATTTGAACACCAAAACGGGAACACTTGAACACCAATTACGGGATATTTGAACACTAAAACGGGAGCATCTGAACGCTCATTACGAAAATACTTGAACACCAAAACGGCAACATTTGAACACCGATTACGGAGTATCTGAACACCAAGACGGGAACACTTGAACACCAATTACGGGACATTTGAACATGAACAGCTCTAAATTTTAGTATTTTTCCGGGTGCGTTGCATCCAGAAGGAGAATACTAAATGAGGAGAATCGACATGGAAAGAGCGAAAGAGATCCTGCGGCTGTACTATGAAATGGGACTGAGCCAGCGGGATGTAGCACGGGGTACTGGGTGTTCATTAGGGATGGTAAATGCCACTATCTCCCGGGTGAAGGAAGCGGGTATAAGCAATCTGCAAGCCCTCAGTTCAAAAGAATTAGGGTCAATCTTGTATCCCCCCGGCAGTGAGGCAGCAGGAAGCAAGAGCGAACCGGACTTGGCGTACATAGACCGGGAAATGAAAAAGAAAGGGGTAACCCTTATGCTCCTGTGGGAGGAGTATCGGGAGGCTCATCAGGACGGCCTCATGTATACCCAATTTTGCAGCCGGTATCGGGAGTACCGAAAAAAGAATCAGGTGTATCTGCGTAAGGTGTACAAGGCCGGAGAACGCCTCTTGGTCGATTGGGCGGGACTGACTATGCAGTACACTGAAGGGGCTGTGGAACACAAGGTCTATATCTTTGTCGCCACATTGCCTGCCAGTTCTTATCTGTACGTGGAAGCCTTTCGGGATATGACCATAGAATCCTGGATAGACGCCCACATACATGCCTTTGAGTATTTCGGCGGCGTCCCCCATCTGCTTGTCCCGGACAACACCAAGACTGCGGTCACTAAGGCCCGCTACTATGACCCGGTGTTAAACAAGACCTACAAGGAAATGGCGGATCATTATGGGGCCGTTATCGTACCCGCCCGTTCCCGGAGGCCAACCGACAAGGCCCCGGTGGAAACGGCGGTACAAATCGTAGAGCGGAGAATTATTGCCAAATGGCGGAGTCGGCAGTTTTTCTCGTTTCAGGAAGTACAACAGGCCGTCTGTGAAGGGTTTGAAGAACTGAATGAAAGCCCGTTTCAGAAACTGCCCGGCAGCCGCCGCAGTGTTTTTCTTGAAACAGAAAAGGCAGAACTCATGCGGCTCCCCCAGCGGCCCTATGAGTACGCCCAGTGGAAAAAGGCCAAGGTCGCTTTCGATTACCATGTCGCCTGCGACAAGGCTCATTTTTACAGCGTGCCCTATCATTTGGTAGGCGAAACGGTTGATATTCGCCGCACTTCCCGTACGATTGAGGTGTTTTTCGAGGGAAACCGGGTTGCCGCCCATGTCCGCAGTTACGAAAGCCGCAAACGGTATACCACGGAAGCAGAACATATGCCTGCAAAGCATCAAGCGGTTACTGACTGGTCCCCGGAACGTTTTGTTTCCTGGGCTGCCAAAACCGGGGCACAGACCAAGGCTTTTATTGCTGCCCTCCTTGAACAGCGGGAACACCCCGAGCAGGCATTCAAAACGTGCGCAGGGATTCTCCGGCTGGGGCAATCGGTCAGTTCTGAACGAATGGAACAAGTGTGTGCCCTGGCCCTCTCGAAAAATATCTACACCTACAAGATGTTCGCCCAACTCCTTAAAGAAAAGACGGAGCGGGAGGATGACACTCCCATTCAACATGAGAACCTCCGTGGTTCCCGGTATTTCCAGGGAGGCAGCCATGTTTAATACCACTACGATAAATCAATTACGGGAGCTGCGGCTGACTACCATGGCAGATAAATTCCGGGAACAATCGGATGACGGTTCCCGCGGACAACCGGATTTATCCTCCCTCTCCTTTGAGGAACGCTTCGGGCTTCTGGTTGAAGCCGAGTGGCTCTCCCGCAGGTCTAAACGCTTTGACCGCCTCATTGTCCAGGCTGGCTTCCGGTTCCCCGCCTGCCTTGAGGATGTTGATTACCAGGGTAAACAGGGAATTGCCAAGTCAGAAATCATTCGCTTGAGTACTGGTAACTACCTTAAGAAAAATCTCAACGTCCTTATCTCAGGCCCGACCGGAGTGGGTAAAACCTATCTGGTGTGCGCCCTCGGCCGGGCCGCTTGTCTGCAGGGTGCTGGAGTTATCTACCTTCGTGTTTCCGACCTGTTCCTCCGTCTCGCTGATGCTCATCTGGATGGCCGGTATGACTCCCTGCGCAGCAAACTTTCAAAAATACCGCTGCTCATTTTGGATGACTTCGGCTTGAAAAAGTTTACCCTGGAAGAAACCCATGAAATTATGGAGTTAGTGGAACGGCGTTATGGCAGGGCCGCGACGATCATTTCAGGCCAGCTTCCACACTCCGCCTGGCATGACCTCTTTCCCGACCCCACCTTGGCCGATGCCATTCTTGACCGGATTATCCA
>BNVF01000109.1 GCA_025997895.1 Spirochaetia bacterium | reverse complement strand
TTTTCTATTTCAATACCTTATTTTGCCTCATTTTTGTATGATTTTTTATACATTTATACCATTTTAGCGCAATTTCGCATAACGTGAAAGCTATACGACGTTTTTGCGGTTGCGATAAAGGAAACCGCAGGTTTCCAGCAACCGCAAAAATGTGCCGGAGAAAAAACGCACAAAGGCCATAGGCCGACTGCGTTTTTTCGTAGGCCAAGCCGCTACTGCGGCGCAGCGTATAGCGTATGTTATGTGCAGTTTGTGCTGCTTCACACAAGATTATTAAATTTTTATATCAATCTCTATAGGACAATGATCAGAAAGTTTTTTCCATCGAATTTTATTTAGACTGATTTCTTCCCATTCATTTTTATTTGGAATATTTATATAATTTATTCCAAATTGTTCAGATATAAAACAATAATCATTGGTATAAAATTTTTTTTGACCATCATGGTAAAATGTAAATTCATATTCATAAGATGTATTCTTTGTACAATTTTTTAAATTATATTTACTTAATTCTTCGTATAATTTATTATACCTAGTCACAAATTCATTATTAGCCCCTGTATTAAAGTCTCCTATTACAATTAAAGGTAAATTGAATTTATAAAAATTCAATGCATCAAATATTGTTTTTTGATAATCATCTGTTCCATCAAATGGCTTTTTAGTCCAAACTGACAATAAAACAATTTTCTGATCTATCAAACCATCAATTTCATAAGGAACTACATAACGAAAATTATTATTAAATTTCTCATGTGTTTTTATATTATATGTATTTGAAAATAATGCAATACCTTTATAGCTTTCTTCTTTATCATCTCCATACCAATATCTTGACTTACATTGATATTTTATATTATTAAATTCTTTTTCGGTACATTCTTGTATAATAATAATTTCTGGCTTATTTGATAATAATATGTCTAGACGTTCATCATTAAAACCACCACAAGCCCAGCCTCCACAATTCCAACTAATAATTTTCATATTATTTATCCTTTTATAAAATCATACCATTCTCTTTTTATTTTGTCAATATTTTTACACAAAATTTCAGCACAAATTGCACATAACGTTCCGGCTGTATATGACGTTTTTTGTTGCCCGATAAAGGAAACCGCAGGTTTCCAGGGCAACAAAAAATGTGCCGGAGAAAAAATGCACAAAGGGCGCAGCCCGACTGCGTTTTTTCGTAGGCCGAGCCGCCTACTGGCGGCGAAGCATATACAGACCTGTTATGTGCAGTTGCCCCGTATTTTAAATATATTAAAAATTGTTTTTGACAAAAATACCAGCATTAATTATTTTATTTCTAATCAGAGAAATTGATAACTTTTCATCATAATATATTTCTATTAATTCAATTTGTTTTTCTTTACATATTTGCTTTTTCAATTTGTCACGCTTTACTTGCTCTAAAAACGTTTCTTTACCCCCAAAAAAATCTACTGGTTTAAAATGTTGAATCCCTTGATATTCAAACCCCAATTTCAATTCCGGAACATAAACATCTAATTCCATTCTATTAAGCCATTTAGGTTTGTATCTATATAATATTTCATATTTTGGTAAAAGTTCTTTAATAATATCTAACATTTTAGTCTCAGCCACATTAAGTTTTATTGAACAAAAAGGACATCCGCTGTCTTTTGATGTCCTATCTTTTATAGTTGAGAACCATATGTGCTCGCAATTTCGTGAACATATCCACCATGCTTTTTCCTTGCTTCCTGGTGATAGTGAATGAGGATTAAGAGCATTTCTCTTAAAATCCCATTCTTCTATTAATTTAGGAAATAATACAGCTAAATTATTCGTTAAAGTTATTTTTCTTCCCATACATACTGGGCAGGTGGTTCCGTTAACAACATTGGCAACAGTTGCTTTCCATTCATGATTGTCGCCAACTGGACATTTCCACCATACTTTTTTATTTGAAAATGGCGTGACTTCCAATGGAGAAATATTTTTGTTTTTTGGTATATTCCAAATTTTTGCAATTTCTGGATATTTTGTTGCCAAACTGTTACTTTTAGTAACTTTCCTACCACTGCAAATTGGACAGCCGTTCCCATTTGCCCGCGATTTAATTTGTGCCTTCCATCTATGATCATCACCTTCTGGGCACTTCCACCAGACAACCTTCGAACTCCTACAATAAATATGGTCTGGGTTCATTTCATTTTTTTCATAATCCCATTCTAATGCAAGTTCAGGAAAAACAAAAGAAAGAGAATTACTTTTCGTTACCTTATAACCAGAACATATCGGACAACCTAAATTCATTGACGTCCGCGAATTTATAGTTGCCTGCCATATGTGATCAAATCCTTGATCACATTTCCACCATATTTTTAAATGTGACGAATATGGGATAGTATTTATTTCTATTTCATTATTAAGAGCAAGATGTACCTGTTTAGCTATTTCAGGAAACCTAACTGCTAGTGAATTGCAATATGGACAAGTATTATTTTGTCGGGTTCTTTGTTTTGGTGATGCAATCCATTCGTGCCCAATATTCTTTCTACATTGCCACCATACTTTTTTATTACTACAAGATGTTACATCTAATGGTCTTAAAGTACCATTTTTTATTGGATGCCATTCTTCCGCAATCAATGGAAAATTTACTTTTAAAGAATTACTTGCCACAACTATTTTTCCAGCACAGATAGGACAACCTCTTAAACTGCCTCCACTAGTCCTTTGATTTGGGCTTGCTGGCCATACGTGATCATCATTCATTTTACATTTCCACCAAATCCTTTTTGTACTACCAATTCCAATTTCATAAATTGAAATATTGGGATTCATCTCACTACTAAACTCATTTTCTATTTCAGGGTACTTTTCAATTATTCTCATATGGATCCTGCCATTATCATAATTCTATATTTTTCTATAATATGTTTCAACTGGTACGGCTATCTTTAAAAAAATTTTATTTTATTTCAATAAGTTGAGGGGCAATTGCACATAACGTGAAAGGTTTGTGACGTTTTGGCGGCCCGAATAAGGGCTTGCGTAGCAAGACCAGGGCCGCCAAAATGTGCCGCAGTGAGCCGTGGGAATGGAGCGCAGCGGAATGACCTAGGCGAACGGAGGCTGAGGAGCGAAGCGACGAAACACAAACCGTATGTTATACGCTGTTTTTTTTACCCCTCTTCAGCCAGTCGGTTCCCGCCATGGAGGGCGGGAACCGGTACATTAATGCTTTTATTTTATTATTTTTACAGTATTAGTATTTACCATATTTTGATAATAAATACTAATACTATATTTACCGCGGTTAGAACTGCCGGGCGGCGCGAACCCGTTTCTTTTTGCGCATTTCTTCCCACCAACTTCCCGCCTTACCATCAGAAAAATTGATATAAGAAACATCCCTATTGTTAGTGATAATCGTTGATGACCAATATTGAGCATTTCTAAAACCTCCCAAATCCCGTCGATGAAGATTACCATACATAAAGTTCAGTTCATCCCTACTTGGCAGAAACCAGTCATCGAAACCATTCACGCTAAGGTCATCACATGCCCGTGCAGCCGTATCAAACCCGCCGCCGCGTTTGTTAAATTCAGCCATAATTTCTTTGGTATTGATTTTCCCAATCCCAATTTCTGGTCCCCATTTTCCTATGCGGGTGTTTTCCGTAAACCAAACAACGTCCACTTCCGTATCCGCCGGAGCTGCTTCTAAATACCGCCAGCCACCAGAATTATTACCCTTGTCATAAAAGATAAGCCCACCGGCGGGGCCAGTATCGCCAACTTTGTAAACCGGGGCCGGGGGAGCCGCCGGGGTCGCCGCCTGTGCGGCTGTCCCACCCGATTGTCCACCACTTGCGGAAGCCTTGGCCGTTCCGGCCGCCCCGCCTCCGCTTGTTGCGCCTCCACCGGAGGCCAGTAATGCCTGTACCATAGCATCATTGGCTATATTAGAGCGATGTTGCACGACTATTGCCGCACTTTGCACATTGAGCACTTTTATATTTATACGGTATGTACTACCGATGTTTGTAAGCGAACCGGAAACAATTGATTGGGCGCCTAACATTCTTCCGACTTCCTGCGCGGATTCATCGCTTACCTCGCCGGAAAATTGAAAATCGGTCTCACTGCGGATTAGGTCTATTTCCTTCCGGTCTACTATTACCAATTTTCCGCTATTCACCAAATTTGCCGATAGTTCATCAAGAACATATTGGGAAAATTGTTCCGATGTTGAACTAAAGTTAAGCAAGGCGACTTTGACTCCTTGCTCCAGTTTAGCGTCAATAGCTTCGGCAGCTTCCAGGAATAGCCGCATCAAGGGATTTCCCCTGCCCGGAAGATGTTTCTGCCTTGGGGGAAGATCCGCAGCCAGCCAACACAAATGCCAATAATGGTAAAAATACCATTTTCCTGAATAATGTTTTCATAAAAACTCCTTTCCGCTATTACGTTGCGGATTATATTCTCTTAGTGATATTATATATTTCTAGGAGAATATAGTCAATAGGCCCCAAAATAAAAATTTGGCGGTTTTACCCAATTTCTTCCTTCAATTAGCGGCGTAGCCGCTTGGTTATAATTTATTCCAATATGCGCCGTAGGCGTATCCCATAATTTATAATTTTAAAAAACCATAAATTTCAGGCGCCATGGAGGGCGCCTGCGACGACAACGTTGGGGTAAAAAAAATTGCGTATAACGTTCCGGTTGTTTACGACGTTTTTGCAGTTGCGATAAAGGAAACCGCAGGTTTCCAGCAACTGCAAAAATGTGCCGGAGAAAAAATGCACAAAGGCCGTAGGCCGACTGCGTTTTTTCGGAGGTCGAGCCGCCTACTGGCGGCGAAGCGTAAACAATCCTGTTATGCGAAGTGGGGGCGTACTCCATTATTTTATATTACTATTTTTCCGGAATATTTTTCATATTTATGCTATTAACAATAATACCCATCTTAAATTTTTCCGTCCACCATGTTTCATCATTTACTAAAGCCTTTGGATCAATATTTTTTATTTCTTTTATTATTTCTTGTTCTAGTTTTTTATTTTCATCATCGTTTAAATCACTTTTCATTAGACTAACTTTTCTATTAACAGCTTTCATACATTCTAAGAATATTTTCAATGAGGAATTGATAAATTTTCTGTAGTATTTTGATGCAAGCCGAAATACTTCCAATGTTTCAATTTCAATGGCTATTTTATTCCCAAAATCATTTCCAATGGTGTAATATTTTCTAACTTTATTATCACTTCTAAATGTGTATGTTCTTCCTATACTTCTTCCAAAAGTAACCCCGATAAATTGAAAATTTTCATCAAGCGAAGACAAAATATTATTTATATCAACCATATCATGTTCACTCTTTTCATCAATTTTAGTTTCTTTAGCCATTTTTTGACTCCTTTCTAGTGTTTTATTCTTTTTAATATATATTTTTTAATTTGTCAAGCCTTTCCAATAATTTTTTTACAATATTTTACACAAATCTTAGCCCCCATTTCGCATAACGTTCCGGTTGTATACGACGTTTTTGCGGTTGCGATAAAGGAAACCGTAGGTTTCCAGCAACCGCAAAAATGTGCCGGAGAAAAAATGCACAAAGGCCGTAGGCCGACTGCGTTTTTTCGGAGGCCAAGCCCGCTACTGCGGGCGCAGCGTATACAATCCTGTTATGCGCAGTAGTGCCGTACACTATTTTTTTTAATTTTATTTTTACATCATCATATCAGAATCCCATTCTTTAATATTTATTGCGTGCATACCATTTGGATTTAATTTTTCCATTTTTTCAATTATT
>BNVF01000108.1 GCA_025997895.1 Spirochaetia bacterium | reverse complement strand
AAACAAAAAAGCCTGGCGACTACCTACTTTCCCACCCCTTAGCGGGGCAGTATCATCGGCGTAAGAGGGCTTAACTTCCGTGTTCGGAAAGGGAACGGGTGTAACACCTCCACCATAATCACCAGGCAATTAATTACCAGTTTGTATGAAAATGCGGTGCATTTTCATTCGGGCGCGCACAAAACCCTGCGGGTTTTACGGTGGAGTTTCGCAAGCGAAACTCCTAAGCTGAAAATCCAGAGGATTTTCAGCAGGGAACAATAATATGGTCAAGCCTCACGGCAGATTAGTAGTGGTCGGCTGAACACGTTACCGTGCTTGGACCGCCACCCTATCGACCAGGTAGTCTTCCTGGTACCTTTAGAGAGCTTAAAGCTCTAGGGAAAGTTTATCTTGAGGTGGGCTTCCCGCTTAGATGCCTTCAGCGGTTATCCCTTCCGAACGTAGCTACCCAGCGCGTGCCCCTGGCGGGACAACTGGTACACCAGCGGTTCGTCCATCTCGGTCCTCTCGTACTAAAAACAGCTCCTCTCAACTTTCCAACGCCCATGGCAGATAGGGACCGAACTGTCTCGCGACGTTCTGAACCCAGCTCACGTACCGCTTTAATTGGCGAACAGCCAAACCCTTGGGACCTGCTTCAGCCCCAGGATGCGATGAGCCGACATCGAGGTGCCAAACCTTCCCGTCGATGTGAACTCTTGGGGAAGATCAGCCTGTTATCCCCGGAGTACCTTTTATCCGTTAAGTGACGGCGCTTCCACTCGCTACCGCCAGATCACTAAGACCTACTTTCGTACCTGCTCGACCTGTCAGTCTCGCAGTCAAGCCTCCTTGTGCCTTTACACTCATACGGTGATTTCCAACCACCGCGAGGAGACCTTCGCGCACCTCCGTTACTCTTTGGGAGGCGACCGCCCCAGTCAAACTGCCTGCCTATCACTGTCCCGAACCCCGCTTCAGGGGCCCGGTTAGAAACCTAATCAGACAAGGGTGGTATTTCACCGGTGACTCCGCACAGGCTAACGCCCATGCTTCATAGTCTCCCACCTATCCTACACATGTCTAATCAAGTCCCCATGATAAGTTGCAGTGAAGGTTCACGGGGTCTTTCCGTCTAACCACGGGTAACCGGCATCTTTACCGGTACTTAAATTTCACCGAGTTTCACGTTGAGACAGCTCCCAGATCGTTACACCTTTCGTGCGGGTCGGAACTTACCCGACAAGGAATTTCGCTACCTTAGGACCGTTATAGTTACGGCCGCCGTTTACCGGGGCTTCGGTTCATAGCTTCGTCTTACGACTAACCACTCCCCTTAACCTTCCGGCACCGGGCAGGTGTCAGCCCCTATACGTCTCATTGCTGATTCGCAGAGGCCTGTGTTTTTGGTAAACAGTCGCCTGGGACTGCTTTATGCTGCCAACTCCAACTCTATTACTAAAACCGGAACGGGCCACACTTCTCCCGAAGTTACGTGTGCATTTTGCCGAGTTCCTTAACGTGAATTCTCTCGAGCGCCTTAGATTGCTCATCCCGCCTACCTGTGTCGGTTTGCGGTACGGTCCTGACACGCCTGACTGTAGGGATTATTTCTTGGCGCCATGATTACACCCGCTTCGCTTTGCCGTAGCTCCACTCGCTGTCATAGCTCACCTCACGGAACGGATTTGCCTGTCCCGCGAATAGCTCGCTACTTCGACCGGGGCAACCGTCGCCCGGCCGGGTTTCACCTCACGCGTCATCCCTTAAAAACGTGCCAAGGTACGGGAATCTGAACCCGTTTCCCATCGACTACGGCTTTCGCCCTCGTCTTAGGGGCCGACTTACCCTGGGCAGATGACCTTTACCCAGGAATCCTTAGGCTTTCGGCGGAGGGGAATCTCACCCCTCTTTTCGTATACTTATACCTGCATTCTCTCTTCCACCCCCTCCAGTCACTCTCTCAAGTGGCCTTCGTCGGTCCGTGGAATGCTCCCCTACCGTCCGTACATTGCTATACGAACCCGTGGCTTCGGTTATATGCTTAGCCCCGTTACATTGTCTGCGCGCCATGACTCGACCAGTGAGCTATTACGCACTCTTTTAAGGAATGGCTGCTTCTAAGCCAACCTCCTGGCTGTCTTCGCCATCGCACATCATTTCACACTTAGCATATATTGGGGACCTTAGCCGACGGTCTGGGCTGTTTCCCTCTCGACTACGAACCTTGTCGCCCGCAGTCTCACTCCCATCAGTTGTCTTACGCCATTCGGAGTTTGATTGGGTTTGGTAGGCGGTGAAGCCCCCTAGTCCATCCAGTGCTCTACCTGCGTAAGATTTTGATGAGGCTGTCCCTCAAGGCATTTCGGGGAGAGCCAGCTATTTCCAAGCTTGTTTAGTCTTTCGCTCCGAGACACAAGTCATCCCTGCCTTTTTTAACAGACTAGGGTTCGGTCCTCCACTCAGTTTTACCTGACTTTCAACCTGCTCATATCTAGATCGCTTGGCTTCGGGTCTACGACAACGAACTATAACGCCCTATTCAGACTCGGTTTCCCTCCGGCTCCGCGACTTCCATCGCTTAACCTCGCTCGCTATCGTAACTCGCAGGCTCATTCTACAAAAGGCACGCCATCACCGGATTGCTCCGGCTCTGACCTGTTGTGGGTTTACGGTTTCAGGTTCTCTTTCACTCCCCTCACCGGGGTTCTTTTCGCCTTTCCCTCACGGTACTATCCGCTATCGGTCGTATCTCGTATTTAGCCTTGGATCGTGGTCGACCCGGATTCCGGCAGGATTTCTCGTGTCCCGCCGTACTTAGGATTCCGCTACGCTGTTTCCATCATTTCGGATACGGGGATTTCACCCTCTCTGTCCGGCTTTCCCAAAACCGTTCTCCTATGATGACCACATCGATATCGCGGTCCTGCAACCCCACTCGTATGAGTGGTTTAGGCTCCTCCGATTTCGCTCGCCGCTACTTTCGGAATCTCTGTTGATTTCTGTTCCCGGGGTACTGAGATGGTTCAGTTCCCCCAGTCTCGCTTCCGCTCCCTATGTATTCAGGAGCCGGATAACGGGCTCGCGCCCGCTGGGTTACCCCATTCGGCTATCCGTGGATCACGGGATATGTGCTCCTCCCCACGGCTTTTCGCAGCTTGTCACGGCCTTCTTCGCCTTGATACGCCAAGGCATCCACCATAAACCCTTCTCTCGCTTGACCATATTATTGTTCCCTCGTACGTACTTTCCAGTACCCACGATGCGGAGTTCCACACGGTGAAACTCCAAGATAAAAACCCTTAGGGTCTTTATACGCGCCCTTCCCTGAACGAGACTTTTCTTCGTCCCGTTGTCTTTCAAATAACATTTGCTTTTCTGGAGATAAGGGGATTCGAACCCCTGACATCCAGCTTGCAAAGCTGGCGCTCTAGCCAACTGAGCTATATCCCCGGATAGGAATTAACCAGCCGGCTTCACCCCATATATATATCGCTTTTCAGCGTTATATTCAAAAAAAGGGTAAGGGGAGAGCGGAAGGAATTTTGGAAAAGAAACAAAATGCTTACACATTCTGATTTCCGGCCAGGTTGCCCCAACCGGTTCGAGACCATACGGCCTCTGTTTCGCACGGTACCCTTGTACAAGTACCATGCGTGGAGTTTCGCGCTGCGAAACTCCCTCTACCGAAAACCATTTACAGTTCTCAGTCCCTTTCACTGTGAAAGGAGGTGATCCAGCCGCACTTTCCAGTACGGCTACCTTGTTACGACTTCACCCTCCTCACTAAACGTACCTTCGACAGCGTCCTCCTTGCGGTTAGACTACCGGCTTCGGGTACCTCCAACTCGGATGGTGTGACGGGCGGTGTGTACAAGGCCCGGGAACGTATTCACCGCGCCATGCTGATGCGCGATTACTAGCGATTCCAACTTCATGAAGTCGGGTTTCAGACTTCAATCCGAACTACGGGCGGCTTTTGGCGCTTTGCTTTAACCTCGCGGTTTTGCGTCGCTTTGTACCGCCCATTGTAGCACGTGTGTAGCCCTGGACATAAGGGCCATGATGACTTGACGTCATCCCCACCTTCCTCCGGTTTGTCACCGGCAGTTCCGCCAGAGTCCTCAGCGTTACCTGTTAGTAACTGGCAGTAGGGGTTGCGCTCGTTGCGGGACTTAACCCAACACCTCACGGCACGAGCTGACGACAGCCATGCAGCACCTGTGACAGCGCGTATTGCTACGCGGGCATATCTCTATACCATTCGCTGCCATGTCAAACCCAGGTAAGGTTCCTCGCGTATCATCGAATTAAACCACATGCTCCACCGCTTGTGCGGGCCCCCGTCAATTCCTTTGAGTTTCACCCTTGCGGGCATACTCCCCAGGCGGTACACTTATCACGTTCGCTTCGGCACTGAACCGCTCGGCCCAACACCTAGTGTACATCGTTTATAGTGCGGACTACCAGGGTATCTAATCCTGTTTGCTCCCCGCACTTTCGCGCCTCAGCGTCAGTCATTGGCTAGTAGTTCGCCTTCGCCACCGGTGTTCTTCCGCATATCTACAGATTTCACCCCTACACGCGGAATTCCAACTACCCCTCCATGACTCAAGTCTCACAGTTTCCAATGCAGTGACGGGGTTGAGCCCCGCCATTTCACATCAGACTTACAAAACCGCCTACGCGCCCTTTACGCCCAATAATTCCGAACAACGCTCGCCCCTTACGTGTTACCGCGGCTGCTGGCACGTAATTAGCCGGGGCTTATTCACCAGCTAACGTCATCACGATGGCATTCCCTCCACCGCTTATTCTTCACTGGCAAAAGGATTTTACAACCTTTCGGCCTTCGTCATCCACGCGGCGTCGCTCCGTCAGACTTTCGTCCATTGCGGAATATTCTTAGCTGCTGCCTCCCGTAGGAGTCTGGGCCGTATCTCAGTCCCAGTGTGGCCGTTCACCCTCTCAGGCCGGCTACCCATCTCGGGCTTGGTGGGCTCTTACCTCACCAACTACCTAATGGGACGCGGGCCCATCTCAAGGCGGGGCCAAAGCCCCTTTCTTTGCCAGGTCATATCCCGGCAACCACATTCGGTATTACCCACTATTTCTAATGGCTATCCCCATCCTCAAGGTAGGTCACCCACGCGTTACTCACCAGTCCGCCGCTCTAGGAAACATTGCTGCTTCTTGCCGCTCGACTTGCATGCTTAAGACGCGCCGCCAGCGTTCGTTCTGAGCCAGGATCAAACTCTCCATGATATTGATTCTATCCGGCCGAAGCCGGCTAGATTACCACTTCAAGTCCCCTCTCGGCTTTCTTTTATTCTTGCCTACGGGGTTCCCTTCCAAAATACGCTTGGCTTCAATGCCTTGTTTTACCAAGGCACCTCTGCTTGGCTCCCACTGGCTTTCACCAGCGGAATCCTTCCTTCAAGTTCCAACTTTCATTAGAACTTATCTCTCCCCTTCCCTAAGCCTGCTCCCTTTCGGGTTCAGGCTGTTTGCCAAATATCACTGAAGCTTCGGCGCTGCCGCCTCCCGCTTCTTTCCCCTTGCGGGGACTATTTCACACCCAGCATTCCGCTTGAGCGCAAGTTTTTAGAACTTACTCTGTTTCGCCCTTCTTTGTCAAGTACCTTTCCACAAAAATCATCTTTTTTTCTCTTTTTTTCGCGCCCTCAAACTATCGGTTTGAGACGGTACTTCCTTGAGATTTTACGCCTGTAAAACCCCTTCGGAGTACGGCCCGTGGGCCCGTTTCAAAGTTATGGTACCTTTTCAATTATTCGGCGAATCCGGTAATACGATATCCATAGCCGCCTTCGCTGACGGTATA
>BNVF01000107.1 GCA_025997895.1 Spirochaetia bacterium | reverse complement strand
GTCGCAGGCCAAAAGGGAATGATCCAGCACGTCGAAACGGTGAAAGCCTTTTTGGTCTATGCCCCGGCAGGCAGCCAGTTCACTCAGGAAGAGTGAGAGGAGGCCGGTCTTTTCCATTTTTCATGAGGCAAGGCCCAGGGGCAAGGTTATCCCCACGGGGATCAAGCACGGTACCGTAACCGTACTCTACCGTAACCACAGCCTGGAGATCACTACATACCGAACCGAGTCCGATTATACCGACGGCCGCAGGCCCGACGCAGTGCGCTACGCCGCCACCATCGAGGAAGACCTTTCCCGCCGGGATTTTACGATGAACGCCATAGCCCTGCGGCTTCCCGGCGGCGAAGCGGTAGACCCCTTTGGCGGAGCCGCCGACATCAAGGCCGGCATCATCCGCTGTGTGGGAAGCGCGCCTGAGCGCTTTGCCGAAGACGGCCTGCGCCCCCTGCGGGCAGTACGTTTTGCCGCCCAGCTCGGCTTTGAACTTGAGCAGGCCACCCTTGACGCCATACCCGGCGCCCTGCCGGTGAGCGCCAAAGTTTCCCCCGAGCGGGTCAGGGACGAACTGGACAAAATCCTCGCCTCGCCCATCCCCTCGCGGGCATTTCTGCTAATGGAAAAGACCGGCCTCCTCTCACTCTTCCTGAGCGAACTGGCTGCCTGCCGGGGCATAGACCAAAAAGGCTTTCACCGTTTCGACGTGCTGGATCATTCCCTTTTGGCCTGCGACTATGCCGCTCGCGAACAATACCCCCAGGAAGTACGCATCGCCGCTCTGTTACACGACATCGGGAAACCCGTTACCCGCAAAATGGGTGAAGCGGGAGTCTGGACATTTTACCAGCACGAGACCGAATCATACAAACTGAGCCGCAAAATTCTCACCCGGCTCCGCCACCCCAATGCCCTCATCGACAATGCAAGCCACCTTGTTAAGGAGCATATGTTTCACTACACCGAAGAGTGGACCGACGCCGCCGTGCGCCGCTTTATAGTCCGCGCAGGCGAGTCCAGCCTGGAAAACCTCTACCGCCTCCGCCGCGCCGACGCATTCGCCACCGCCGCCACGGAACCCCCGGCGGACTTCCTCCTCCCCCTCGTCTCCAGGGTAGACAAAATTCTCGCCGGCAGCCGCGCTCTCTCCCTCAAAGACCTCGCTATATCAGGCAAAGACCTCATAGAAACCGGCATCCCCCCCGGCAAAACCATAGGCATCATCCTGAACGAATTACTGGAAACCGTGTTAGACGATCCTGAGCAGAACACCAGGGAGAAACTGCTGGAAATAGCGGGGAACATATTCAGAATGCGGATGCCTTGCAAGGATTGAAAGCACAATGAGCGTGGAAATGCCTTTTAGTTATTTATAACATCGAAAATGGAGGGAGCAAGTTTATTCCCTGCCACCATATTCCTTCGCCAGCGCCTCATACGCCAGTCTTGCCGCTTCCTGCTCCGCGCTCTTTTTGTTACGCCCGGTTCCGGGACCGTAGACCGTATTGTTCACCACCACTTCCATCCAAAACAGGCGCTCGTGTTCGGGGCCGGAACGCTTGACCATACGGTAGACCGGATAGGCGCGGAAATAGTGCTGGCAAAATTCCTGTAAAAGGGATTTGTAGTCACGGTGATAACCGGTGTCAGCTACCCGGTCAATTTCGGGGCTTATGTAGCGGCTCACAAAGGCAAAAGCGGCTTTGTAACCGGAATCGAGGTAGAGGGCGCCGATGAGGGCTTCCAGCGCGTCGGCAAGGATTGCCTTTTTGGTACGGCCGCCGGAAAGTTCCTCGCCCCTGCCAAGGAGCAGCATACTGTCGATCTGCAATTCCCTGGCAACAACGGAAAGGATATCCTCGGAAACCACTACGGCTTTTATCTTGGCAAGATCCCCTTCGCTCTTTTCCGGGTATTTCTGGTAAAGCGCCGTGGCGCAGACCGCCCCCAGTATGGAGTCGCCCAAAAATTCAAGCCGTTCATTGTTGATTTTACCGCCCGGTACAGTTTGACCGGACTGCTTTGAGCCGGATGTTTCGTTGGAAATTGAGCGGTGCATGAAAGAAAGGTTCAAAAGCTCAAGGCTTCTGAACCTGAAACCAGCGGTCTTTTGAAACGCCGCCAATGTTTTCTTTCTTCCCGGCTCAAGAGCCGGGAATTCTCCCATGTTACTTCTGCTGGGATTTAATATAGTCGTAAGCGTCCTTGACCGTTTCAAATTCATTGGCCTTTTCATCGGGAATGGTAATACCCATTTCCTCCTCAATGGCATAGACCAACTCATAGGTGTCCAGGCTATCGGCGCCAAGATCCTGACGGAAAGACGCCTCCAGAGTGATTTTCCCCTCATCAACTTCCAGTTTTTCGGCGATGAGTTTCTTCATTTTTTCAAACAATTCATCCATTTTCTATCCCTCTCAGGTTAAACTTTGGAATTTGGAACAATTACTTGCTTTCCCCGGTAAAAGCCGCATTTGGGGCAAACCCGGTGCAGAAGAACCTTGTTGCCGCAAGTGCTACATTCAATCATAGTGGGGGCGGTAAGTTTCATGTTAATGGACTGCCGACGGCGTGTCCGTGCTTTTGACGTTTTAAATCTAGGTACAGCCATGTCAAACCTCTCTATGGTGATAATAACAAAAACCGGGGTTTATGTCAAGATAAAATTGAGCAGTACTTTTCTTTGAGCGCCTCAGCCACCAAAGGCGGCACCATACCCGTAACATTGCCCTGAAAAAAGGCCAATTCTTTAATTGAGGAAGATCGGAGCACGAAATATTCCGGGTCGGTGGTCATAAAAATGGTCTCTATCTGGGGATCCAGGGCCTTGTTCATCATGGAAAGTTCAAATTCGTAGGAAAAATCATCCACACCGCGAACTCCGCGAACCAGCAGTTTAATGTCCTTTTTCTGCAAAAAGTCCACAATTAGGGAGTCGCAGATGGTAACGGACACGTTTTTCCAGTCTGCCGCAAGCTGACCCATCATTTCCACCCGTTCAACGGCAGAAAAAAGGTACTTTTTCTGGTGGTTTTCAGCCACTACCACCAGGAGCTCATCAAAAATGGCAGCCGCCCGCTCAATGATGTTGAGGTGTCCCAGAGTTGGGGGGTCAAAAGAACCGGGAAAAGCAGCTTTAAGCATACCTTAACCATAAAGTGCGCCGGGGCGATTGGTCAAGGGGGAATCCCCAGGGGCTCTGCATTTACTTTCAGCTCCTACCTCGAACGTTTAATGTGGTGTGCGTTGAAAACTTACCCCCTAAAGCCCGTGGCGAGGCGGCAGTGCGGGGGCGCTGATCAGGCTGGGGAACGCCGCCTACGGAGCCCCGCAGGCGGGTCTCCTCCCTCCCCCGCGCAAGCGGGCTCTTAAGAACCCCGCAAATGATCAGTGTCCCCGCACTGCCGCCTCACCACGGGCCTTAGGGGGTAAATGCAGAGACCCTGGTGGAAACTGCGATGAGCCATTATTCTTCGTAATTAAAGAGAAAATTCGGCGAAAGGGATTTGACGGAACGGCTTTTATTGAGTAAAATAGAGTAATATGAAAAAGATGAAATTGTATCTGTATGTATCGTTGACGCTGTTCATGGCGGTTTCCTGCGGGTCAGAGGCAAAGGCCGTAAGCGATCCGCCGCCGGCAGTTGCCGAGGCAGCTCCGCCGCCGCCAGTGGTGGAAGCGAATTTTAATCCCGCTGCCATAAGCCAGGAAAAATTTGATTCAACCAAAATTGATGTACAAAAATTTATTGAGGATCTGAATCTGGTCATCCGCAGTAAAAATTACAATGCCTGGCGGGCTGCGCTTTCGGATGAATATTTTGCGGAAATTTCATCTCCCGAATTTCTGGAAAAAACTTCCAATAACCCCGCGATGAAAACGAGAAAAATCGTACTGAAAACAGCGCAGGATTATTTTACCAATGTGGTAGTCCCCTCCCGTGCCAACGATCGTGTTGATGATATTGAATTTGTTACCGATACCAGAGTTAAAGCGTTTACCGTGGCCCCCAACGGCAGGAGTCTGCGTTTATATGAATTGGAACACTCAGGGAATACCTGGAAGATAATTAACTGAACTATACAAGGAGAAATTAGATGTTAACATGCAAGCGTCTTTCCGTTCTGGTTGTAGCAGCGTTAGTTGCAGTATCTGCGGCAGTTGGACAAAACTCCAATTCCAACAATAACCGGGAAATGTCTGTTGAAGAATCCTATCTGCAGGAATCTATCGAATTGATGGTCATTCGGGAAACCAGCCGGGCTGACAGCCGGGATCAAAAAATGGTAGCCCTGGAGTACATTGGCGAAGCCATTGATCGAGGCAATACCAGCGACGATATACGCCAGGCCCTGGAATACCTTGCCATGGAAGGGGTGATGAACAAGGCCCGCGAAAATGGCCGGCTGGTGAATAACTTCCCCGACGTGCGGCGCCAGGCCGCAAAATACCTGGGTTCGCTGGGAACTGAGGAAGCAAAAAACACCCTCATCAAAATCTGCGCTGCAGATAACGAACCCATGGTGCTGCAGGAAGCGGTAAAATCTTTGGGCGACATTGGCCTGAACGATAATGATGAAACAGTCAACGCCATTGCCTGGATTGTTACCCGCTTTGACGTGCTCAATCCAGATAACCTGCTCGCCCTTTCCGCCGTCGATGCTTTTTCAAAAATTGCCGAAAAGAACAACGGCATCAAGGACCCCAATGCGGTTCGGCTCCTTATCCGCATCTCCGAAGGCCCCTATATCAGGCCGGTACAAGAGCGGGCAAAACAGGTGTTAATGGATCTGCGTAAGTACAGCGCCCAGAATAAGGACCGCGACCAGCAAAACCAGCAAAGAAATCAGTAAAATATCAGAAAAAGGGCTGCCTGGAATTCCGGTAGCCTTTTTTATGGAAACACAACGCGCAGAGGGTTTTACTGCGTGCTTGTGGGAGTAATGGTAACAGTTAGGGTTGCGTTGTCGATTTCGAGGTTGATTGTGTGAATCCCTGAATAATTCTCCCACTCGCCTTTGGAATTTTTTCCCCATAGATTGAATTTTGGATTGTTGGTGTATACCTTAACTTCCCCAGTACCACTAGCAACTTCACCCGGAGTGTCTGGCGGCCCCGGCACCACCGCTTTTACGATTATTTCAGCGGGATCCAAGTGTCCTTTTTCTTCAATAATCATTATTTCTATATCTAAATAATTCTTAACTTCCACCGTAAGCGGCGCTATAAACACAATGTCATACACATCGCCGTTATTGTACTCCCAGCTCACATAGGATGGCTGTAAATCAACAATATCCGCTCTTCCCCGCACTGCTGAATCCAGCGGGATACTGCCCCCTGCAGCAAGTTCATATCTGGGGGAATCTTTTTCCGCAGTTCTAAAAGTGATGGCCTTGCCGCTGTTGTTTGTATACGTAAAAGACGGATAAGTACCGGTTCCGCAGGAAGCAAAAGCCAAAATCACCAACGCAAGCGCTAAAAATATCTTTTTCATAATTTCTCCCGTGGAGTTTTACTTTGCAAATCTCCAACGCCAAAAAAAAGCCCTCAGGGGCTTTTTTTGACGACATCCTCTGGGGGAATTGGCTTCCAGTCGCGTACATCCTTGTACGCTCCTTCCAGCCCGCCTGCGCGCTCCCGGCGCATCCTGCGCCAGCTTTTTCGACCGATCAAGGCTTGCGCCTTTGCCATATCCCAGGAGCGCTCCGGTTCAATTCCCCTTAAAGAAATTTCTCCTACGGAGTTTTACTTTGCAAAACTCCGACGTCCCCAAAAAGCCCTCAGGGGCTTTTTTTTGACGACATCCTCTGGGGGAATTGAACCCCCGTTGTCGGGATGAAAACCCGATGTCCTAACCACTAGACGAAGAGGACTTGAAGTTGAAAAACAACTAGTTTTGCAACTTGTTCAATATATAAAATAATCTCCTTAATGTCAAGGCTGCGCATTGCCTCAAAATTAATCTAGCCGAAAGGGGCGTGTGCCTCAAAACTAAAAATCTAGCCCAAATTACACTGGTTCCATCCCGTCGAGGAGGAACAAATGGGGTTAGACATGTACAGCAAACGAA
>BNVF01000106.1 GCA_025997895.1 Spirochaetia bacterium | reverse complement strand
CAAAATTACTGTAATGCTCCACCATAAGCAGGCAGGACTTTCCCGATTCGGCTTTGGCCAAAAGATCCTCAAGATTCTCCATGCCGTCCAGCCGGGAACCGGGAAGGATCAGTGATGACGCCATCTCATCCAGAACGGGAAGCATATCCTCATCCCCTTCCTGAAACACATTGTGCTCGGTTACCACTGTATCAACTTTTGTCAGAGACATCGCTTTTTTTACCTGCTCCCGAAAAGCAGTTGCCAGGGTGTCTGCCATAATTCACTCTCCCCAAAGCCTGATGAGCTCAATGATCAATTTGCAGGCGGTGCACATCTCGCTTACCGAAACCCATTCAAGCCGGCTGTGAAAATTCCGGCCCCCGGTAAAAATATTCGGGGTGGGGATGCCCAGCTCGGTCAAGCGGGAGCCGTCGGTTCCACCCCTGATAGGCTTCAGGTGATACGTTATGCCCATATTTTCCATAGCCTGCTTTAAACGATCAAGCACTTCAGGCTTTGAATCAATTTTGTCCTTCATATTATAATATTGCGGCTTGGTATTAACAATTACCCTGCCGCCGGGAAACTGGGCTTCCACTGTTTTGGCAAACACCTCCAGCGCCGCAACACGCCGCCGCATTCCTTCAGTGTCAAAATCCCGCAGAAACACTTCAAGAGAGGCGTTTTCCAGATCGCCTTTTATTTCCATGGGGCAGTAGTAGCCGTAATAACCGTCGGTGGCCTCGGGACTTTCGGAGCGGGGCAGCATCACCGCGAAAGACGCGGCCATGAGCACTGCGTTTGCCAAAATGCCCCTGGCCGCCCCTACGTGGATCACCTTGCCTTTGCACTCCACATCTGCCTTCCATGCGTTGAAGCACTCCGCTTCAAGTTCGCCCATAGGACCGCCGTCTAAAGTGTAACAGGCCGTGGACTTGATATCTGACAGGGGAAAATCGGGCAGCCCCTTGCCGGTTTCCTCGTCAGGGGAAAAGATGATCTCCACCGGCCCATGCGCAATTTCAGGGTGGGCACAGAGATACTCCACGGCGGCCATGATTTCCGCCACACCCGCCTTGTCGTCCGCGCCCAGCAGGGTTGTGCCATCGCTGTGCACAATGGCCTTTTGCGCCGCCAGATCCGGCTCCTGCGCCGGGTCCAGCGTCAGGCCGCCTGCAAGTTCGATTTTCTCCCCGTTGTAATTATGTACCAGTTGGGGCTTTACATCCTTCCCGGAAACATCGCTGGCAGTATCAATATGCGCCAAAAAGCCCACGCCTGGCGCGCTTTCTTTTCCGGGGCCTGGCGGCAGCCGGGCTATCACATAACAGTGATCGGTTAAGGTTACATCCTTGAGGCCCAGCCCCAGAAGCTCGTCCCGCAGTGCCTTTGCCAAATCCCACTGCCCTGGACTTGAGGGCGTCGCCTCAACATGGCGGTCGCTTTCGGTCCAATAGCGGACATACTTCAAAAAGCGGGGAAGCAGCAGATTTTCGACAAGCTGATCATCAATTTGTTTTACCGGACTTTCCATGAGGATATTATGGGGGGAAAATGATGGCAGGTAAAGGTACAATGGGGCCGACGATAGATTATGCAAAAAATACATAGGTATGTATATTTTACATGGAGTTATATATCCCTGGATGATATCAAAGCCAGGGAGACGGCAAGAAAAGATCCCCGGCGCTTTATCGAGGAGAATCCTCCCCCGGTAATAATTGACGAGGTACAGTATGCCCCGGAACTTTTCCCTTACATCAAGCTCTATGTGGATCAAAAGAAAAAGAACGGGCTTTTTTGGTTAACCGGTTCCCAGAAATTTTCCCTGATGCAGGGAATACGGGAATCTCTGGCAGGCCGGGTCGCCATTCTGGATATGCTGGGTCTTTCCTACAGGGAAATCATCGGCAAGCCTTTTGGAGGAACCCCTTTTTTGCCGGATCCTGACCTTCCCCGAAAAAAATCCATCGGCCCGCAGCTTGCGGCGCCGGAACTTTTTGCCCGCATCTGGAATGGTTCATTTCCCCGAATACTGTCAAACGATAAAATAAACAAAAAACGTTTTTACGCCTCTTTTGTGCAAACCTATATTGCCAGAGATGTTCGGGATTTTTACCGTATCGAAGATGAGCTGGCTTTCTACAATTTTCTCACCGCAGTAGCGGCAAGAACCGGCGAACTGCTGAACTATGCAAGCCTGGCCCAGGATGTGCGCATAGACAGCCGTACCGTAAAACTCTGGCTGACCATTCTGGAACGTTCAGGGATTATCCAGCTTCTATATCCCTACAGCAGAAATATTACCAAGCGCATTGTAAAAAGCCCAAAAGTATATTTTCTTGATACCGGCCTTGCCTGTTTTCTTACCAACTGGAGCAGCCCCGAAAGTCTCATGTCCGGTGCCCAGAGCGGCCACCTGCTGGAAACCTGGGTCTTTGCTGAAATTCTAAAAAGTTATTGGCATAACGGCGAAACGCCGAATATCTTTTTTTACCGCGATAGCAACGGAAAGGAACCGGAGCGGTACTCTGCCTGTACCCCAAATGTATGACCATGCCAAAGCAGAATGTAATTTCCGTACCGGTGTGGGAGATTTGAGCGTCCTGATGAGGTAATTTGTTGGCAGATTGCAGGAGCGCCTGTCCCTTTGCACTGCCAAAAAATAACCCCCTTGGAGAAGTGATCTCCAAGGGGGCAGCGCCCCAAAGGGCAATTTCTATTTTTCTATGGATTAATCAGTAATGTTCCCCAGGTTGAGGTTTATCCCCGACTTGTTTGTATTGTACACGTCGGCTACTTGCGCGGCATCATACTTTGAAACGAGTGGGGTACCCCAATTTTCGCCATATCCATCTACACTGATGTTAACAGTCTGCGAGTTGGGAAGGTATGGTATCGCCATTTCCCAAGTGGCGCCCGGGGCGGGATAGCTGAGATTGGTATAGCCCAGAGAGTTCCCCCCTCCGTCAGGAAAGGCGGATATCCGCAGATTGGGAACCGTCTGTCCGTTATAGGTTACGCTAACAGTTCCGCTTAAGATTATGTGCGCCAGGCTGACAACGCCGACGGAGCCCAGATTAGCATCGGCGTAGGTCAGATTATAGGTTCCGGGTACCCAGACATCCAGAAAGACGCCGTTATTAAGAGTTGCATATACTCTGACTCGAACTTCTTTTGTTCCTTCAAATGGACCGGCGCCCCCATCATTTAACGAGATAGACCATGGCACAATCTGGGCCGACGATCCCGAGTTAACGTTAAGATCGCTACCCGAAGAATACCAGAGATTCCCGGAGCCTGATGTCTCCTGAAGACTGATGATTGCATAATTCAGATTAGCGGGGACATTGGTAAGGGTAATAGTACCGGTTACAATTTTCGAGCTGATATCCCCCAAGGTGATGTTTATCCCCGTCTGGGTTGAGGATACGTTGTTTATGATTGTGTCACTATTCCTAAAAAGCGATTCACTATTATTACCACCGGTATATCCGTAAACACTGATGCGGATGTTCTGCGCACTGCCAGTGTCCGGTATTGCTATTGTCCAGGGGGCGTTTGCACCGGGCGTAGTGAGCTCAATATCGCCAGAGAAGTCTCTGCCGGAATTAGGCAAGGCGCTTATCTGCAGCCTGGGAACCGGCAGTCCGTTATAGGTTACGTTAACGGTTCCGCTTAAGGTAATGGAAGCCAGGCTGACGGTACCGGCAGAGCCCAGATTATGATCACTATTGAGGGAGTTCAGGGTAAAGGGCCCGTTGGATGAGTAGAGCTCGAATTCGCAACCGTTGGTCAGCTCCACTCGCACTCTGAGCCTAACGGAATTTGATCCCTTATACCCATCTACATCCCTTTCATACACCGGAATGTTCCAGTTTACGTTTTGGTTCGAGGTTCCGCTCAGGGTAATCCCGCTGCTGCTGGACCACCAGGTATTCTCCTGCTGCGACACTTGCTCAAGCTGGACTCGCACCCTTCGCAGGTTGTTGGGGATGTTGGTGATGGAGATGCTGCCGGTTATTTCCCCGACTTTCGCCCCTCTGTCATCTCCTCCCATTATCGGTGTCTTCGAATACACTATATCGGTGGAAGATACTCTGTCCGTTCCGACGTAATGCTGATTCAGTTCCGCGTCTTTATAGAGAAGCGGCTGTCCGCCGTACTCCTGCGTTATAAAATCGTCATAGCTCATAGGCCCCTCACTCAGCATGAGCTCATTCAGGGTTTTATTGGTGAAGTCCATTCCGAACAGATCGGCCAGCCTGACGGGGTAGCCAATTTGCTTGAATGTGGCGGAACCTCCGGTAGTAGAAAAGGCGATGCTCGGGTTGGTGGTGACGGCAAAGTTGTAACTGTTCTTGCTGACGTACACCCCTTCCTCGGTCAATAAGCCCACATACAAGGTTCCCTCCCCCATCCAGGGCCCGGAGTCGGTTTCCAGCGGCACGGTTACATTTCTGTTCGCCACATAGCCTTCGCCATAGGCTACCATAATGGACGATTCATCGCTTTCCATCATTCCCAGGATCATATCTACGATATCGTTGGTATTATTGGTAGTTAATACAGAAAGCTGCACCTCTGTTACACCCGTCGGCAGACCGGTGATGGTAACCGCCTTTTGCTCTTCCTGTTTGGTTCCCAGGCCATTGCTGTTCACCGCTTGGGTAAAGGCGCTGGTGGCGTTCTGCAAAGTGGTTATCGCGGTGTTCACCTGGGCCTGGGTGGCGGTCGCCGTGTTGGTAATGGTCACGGCGTTGTTATATGGCGTTGCCAGGGCCGCAAACTGCGCATCGGTGGCCCATTGTGAACCCAGTGGCACGGCGGCGGCGTTCGCGGCATGTTCCACTCCGGTTCTTGCGGCGTCCGCCGCCTGTATCGCGTTGTTCAGGCCTGTTTTATCCGGTATGGTGCCGGTTCCGACCGCAGCGGTAAAGTTATTGAGCGCCGTTACAAGCGCATTGTACCGATCGTCCCGATTGTCGTCGTTAGCCGAACCGGCACTGGTAATCGCTGCTTCCAGGGCACCCACCGTGGGATTGTTCGAAAGAATCCATTCCGCCCCGGGCGCCACATCGTCCGCACTGCCGGAAGCAAGGATTTGCACGCCATTTTTGGTTGTATTCGCCCGACTAATAAGGGCGGTCATTTCGTCTGGGGTAAAGCCATTGGACTTGGTGCCGTTTTGGGAAGCGGTGGTAAAGACACTAATCGCGGCGGTCAGCGTTGATTTCGCGGTGTCTATTGTCGCCTGGGTAGAGGCGGAGTCACGGGCGGTTTTTGCTGCGGTAATGACTGCGGTAAAAGTAGTCATTACCTCTTGGGTAACCCACTTTACACCACTGGCCACCTCATCCGCAGAGGCGCTTACCACTACGCTTTGTTGCAACTGTTCTGCTTTTGCAATCTCGGCTACCAGTTCGCTTTTGTCCACCGGTGTGCCGGTTCCACCTTTTTTTGCAGCATTGAACGTTGTAACGGCATTGTCCAGGCTGGTTTTTACATTGTCGATGGCTGCCTGGGTGGTGGCGCTGTCACGGGCGGTTTCCGCTGCGGTGATTTTGATGGTAAGCGCGCCCATTTCAGCCTGCGTCACCCATTGGGTTCCCAGAGGTACATTAGCAGCGAGTGTATTAACCGCTACCCCTTCTTTTGCGGTATTTGCCGCGTCAATGCTGGCCTGGAGCGCTTCCGTATTCAGTGTTCCCGGATCCACAGGCCCCTGGCAAGCGGTCAGGGCCAGCGCTACGATAAGAACCAGCGTCATAAATGACGCCCCTTTCTTCAAAATCTGGTTCATTCTCAATATCCTCCATTTTGGACAAAAAACCGCCGCAAAACCATATCAAACAACGTTTGACAGTCCTTCCGGCCTGAGGTCTGCTGGCGGTAAATAAATGTGAAAAAGGAAAAGCCCTGTTCCCCAATAGTCGAACTATTGGAGACCAGGGCACTATTTTTTGAAGGGATACTATCGGATAATATATTATGGGGGGGGGGGGGGGGGGCAATAGAAAAAAAAAAAAAATTTTATACAAAATGGGTAAAGGTGTAAAAAAAACAATTTTCACAAAAAAATCCCCCTAATCCTAAAATTATTTACATAAATTGAAAAAAAAGAAAAATTCAAGCCAGGGCACAAACAACTGCGAAAAGAGGAGTCCCCGGGGGTGCGGGTAGTAAAATTT
>BNVF01000105.1 GCA_025997895.1 Spirochaetia bacterium | reverse complement strand
GCTATTATGGCGGTTATTGTCGCATTGCTTATCGCATGGCGTGTTGTTGGAAATATTCTTCCCATAATTTGTGTTGTTTTTATTGCCTATGGCTTATATGGGTCTCGCATTACCGGAATATTTCATACGAGCAGATTTTCGGTTCAACGTCTGTTTACAGATATTTATTCGAACATTTCAAGCGGAATGTACGGACAAACTCTTTATGTTTCTGCCCAGTTTATTTTTATTTTTGTTTTATTCGGATGTCTTTTGGAATTGACCGGAGCAGGAGAATTTTTTGTTGACCTTGCTTTTTCTTTAACCGGAAAAGCCCGAGGTGGTCCTGCCCAGGCAGCGGTATTTTCCAGTATGCTCATGGGAACCATTAACGGCTCCGGCGCTGCAAATGTGGTAACCACCGGTACTTTTACCATCCCGCTCATGAAAAAAGTGGGGTATAAACCTTCTATGGCCGGAGCTGTTGAAGCGGTTGCATCTTCCGGCGGACAAATAATGCCCCCGGTTATGGGCGCGGTTGCTTTTTTAATGAGCGAGATAACGGGCATACCGTATTCACGGATCGTCCTTGCTGCCCTTATCCCCGCAATTTTGTATTATATCACGCTTTCTGCTACGGTCTATTTTTCGGCCCGCAAAGACAATATCCCGGCGGCTGAGAGTGATCAGATAAAGAAAATCGGTACGGTGTTTAAGGCGGGATGGTTGTATTTTCTACCGCTGATCATACTTATCGCCCTGTTAATTAATAATTTCAGCGTAAAACGTTCTGCATTTTTTGCGATTGTTGCTACACTAATTGTAGGACTCATAAAAACCCGGGCTAATATGACACCTAAAAAAATATTAAAGGCGCTTAAAAATTCTGTAGAGGGAATTGCTCCCATTGCTGCGGCATGTATCCTTGCAGGAATAATCATGGATGTTATTAATGTGACGGGGCTTGGCTTAAAAATCAGCGGTATTATTACCGGAATCGCAAACGGCAATTTAATGATAGCCCTTGTTCTTTCGTTTCTGACAAGCCTTTTGCTTGGTATGGGGCTTCCTACCAGCGCGGCTTATATGATTCTCGCGGTGCTTGTGGCTCCTGCACTGGTAAAAATGGGTATTGCCCAGCTTGCAGCCCATCTTTTTATTTTATACTTTGGCGCCCTGTCTACGATTACGCCGCCGGTGGCGCTTTCTACATTTGCGGCAGCGGGGATTGCGGGAGCAGGTATGTGGGCAACTGGACGTGACGCAATAAAGCTGGCCAGCACGGGCTTCATCATTCCTTTTATTTTTGTTTACTACAATGCGCTGCTCTTTGAAGGTCCTATAGGCCTCATTATCTGGGCCATTGTTACCGCTGCAATTGGCTGCATTATCCTGGGTGCCTCGGTCATAGGCTGGGCGGGAAAAAATTTGCATCTTATAGTGCGTATCATACTGTTCCCCTGCGCTATTTTACTGTTTACGACTCCGCTCGTTTTTAACTTTGCAGGTTTTGGCATAGCCCTTCTTGTCCTTGCAGCATATAACTTTGTTCCAGGTCTCAAAAAAAGGAGCTGAAATGAAACGTATATTTACCGGAAAAATAGGTTTTTGTATCGGATCTGATTTTGAACGTCCAAAAGACCGTTCGATCTTTGAGATTCTTAAAGGGTTTGGGACACCGGCATTAAGCGATGGTTTAAATAAATTTAATACCATGCATCCGGATATCAAGCCCGTCTCAAACAACACCTGCGTAGCGGGACCTGCCCTAACCGTGCGTATGCGGGCGGGGGACAATCTTATGCTGCACAAGGCAATAGGACTTGCCCTGCCGGGGGATGTCATTGTCGTGGATACCTGCGGATCTGTAAATAACAGTGTTATGGGAGATCTCATGGCCAGCGCCGCCTTTAAAAAAGGGATCGCCGCAGTTGTTATTGACGGCGGCATCCGTGATATTACCGAACTCCGGGAAAAACAATTTCCCGTGTTTGCACGTTTTATTACTCCGGCAGTAGGTGACAAAGACGGCCCAGGCGAAATAAATCTTCCCGTCTGCTGCGGAGGCGTTCCGGTGCTGCCTGGAGATTATGTGGTAGCCGATAATAACGGCGTCGTGGTAATACCCCCAGAAATGGCCGAAGCAATAATCGACGGTACCCGAAAAAAACTCAGTTACGAAGAAAAACGCGCAAAAGAAATAGAAGCTGGCGTTTTTATGAAGCCGGATATAGACGAAAAGCTTCGCAGCTCGGGTGTACTCTAGTTAAAATCAGGGTGTTTAACCTTCGGTAGCGGCCTTTCCGGCAAGCCGCCGTAAAGAGGCCTTAGCCAAAGCAACGAGCAGACTTGAAGCGGTGGAAAGAGGTTCCGGGTTTGCAACCCGGTTATCCATGGTTAGACCTTCACTCATAATAGCTAATCCGATAATCCCCCAGAGTTTGAAAACCCAGGCGCTGGTAAACCTTGCGGGCCGGGATGTTTGATTTTTTGACAAAGAGGGTAACTCCCCTGCCCTGGGCAATGAGGGAGCGGATAAACTCGGCGGCCATGCGGCGGCCTATGCCCAGGCCCCGGAAATCGGGGTGAACGTAGACGCCGCCAACCTGAAAGCGGGTAAACGAAAGGGCGCTGGTGTTGATCTTTCCTACCAGACGGCCGCCAAGTTCAGCGACCAGTATCTGTTCCCGCGACAGGATCTGCTGGGCATTCAAGCGGCTCACCGCCGCGTTGAACTCTGCGGCTTTGGGCAGCACTTCTTCCTGCTCATAAGCGGCTTGCAGGGCGGCGAGGGCGTCCATGTCGGTATACTGGGGTTTGCGGAGGATCAGATTCACGGGGCCTGCGGAATGGCAGCGTTGGTCAGGGGGACGGTCTATGTGCATAAGATCAAAATCAATATTTTCCGCAACCAGCCGGCCCAGTTCTTTCAGGGCATTTTCCAGAACGATTGTTTCACTCCGCAGACCCTGTACCGAATGAATTGGAACGGCGCTGAAAAACCCGCAGAGAAATTTAGGCGGCGGTATTTCCCGCCGGCCGCGAAACACCGGCATCAATGTCTGCTTTGAGTAGATGAGCAGGGAGGAAAGATCCCCCGCCGTATCGCGTAAGGTCCACACATCGCAGCTGCGGTTCAGGAATCTGCTGCCGGCGGCTACATACCAGGTTTCGCGCTCACGAAGCAGCGCCTCGGTCTCGGCGACTTCCCGTCTTTTCATTTTCCGCCACCGCAGCCTTTCGTTGCTACGAAAGATTTCACGACTGCGAAAGATTTCGCTGCTACGAAAGATTTCATTCATAGGGCAATATTCCCCCGGCGGGAATCCTTCCGATGATAGCGGAAAAACCCGCAGCGAAAGATTCGGGAGCGTAACTGTACACCGCCACCGCCCCGCTTACCCAGGGAACACTCTCAAGATGCACAGGGCTTAGTATCGAAAGCACTATCACTTTTTTGTGCAGCCCCTCAAGACTCCGCAATACCCGCAGATCCGTTGCGCCGGAAAGGCAGAAGATGATTGTGTCGGCGTTACGCGCATAGGGGACAATGCCGGAGACGGCGCTTGCGGCCTGGGACTCGGAGTAGGAGTAAGTGGCGGCGTTGGGGAATGCGGCTTTTCCGGAGCGGAAGAAATCGCCGTATTGGCCGGCCAGCAGCACATTACCAGCGCTTTCCGGTGTCAGTGGGAAAACAGCCGCCGCAGGATTCACAATGGTAACGCTTCTGGCGGCAAGATTCAAAAAGAAAGCCGCCCCTTCAGAATCGGGCAGTTCGGTTTCTACTCTTTTTAGATCCGGAATATAGGGTACTTTCCCTTCGCCTTTAAGATAGCGCATTTTAACAACCAGAGTCCGCCGGGCGGCATCGCGTACCCGGAGACGAAATTCCGCATCGTCTTTCATGGAACTAACCAGAAAAGACCACACCGGATCAAAAAGATTCGGTGTCTTTGAAAGCATGACAATATCGTTACCCGCCATTAGAGCCTGTTTTGCGGTACGGGAAAGACTGCCCGCCCAGGCGGTTGCGCCGTTCATCATAAGGTCATCGGTAATGATGATTCCTTTATAGCCGATTTTTTCACGGAGTACATCTTTTAAAAACCAGGACGAAAGCGAAGCCGGGACGGAAGCGGCGCTGGTTTTTGGAAAGGCAAGATGGCCGCTCATCACCGCAGGCAGTCCCTCTACAGCTAACATACGATAGGGTACCAGTTCCCGCTCCCAGAGAGTCTCAAAAGGAACATCGATTTTCGGCAGCACCCCGTGAGAGTCCAGGTCAGTATCGCCGTGGCCGGGGTAGTGTTTTGCCGTAGGTATCACCCCGGCGGCCTGCTGGCCCTTCATAAAGGCCGCGCCCAGTATCCCCGCTTTGACCGGATCGCTCCCAAAAGCCCGCGGGCCTATCAGCACCGAGTCCCGATTGGTAAAAAGATCCACCGTGGGCGCAAAGTTCATATTAATCCCCAGCACCGCAAGTTCCTTGCCTATGTAATACCCCGCAAGGTATGCGTCCCGGGGATAACCCGAAGCGCCGATAGCCATATTACCCGGGGTTTCACTGGTACTTCCCTTTACATGGCGAATCCAGCCGCCTTCCTGATCAGTTGCAACTAACAGCGGAATTTTGAAAGGGCCGGCGAGACTTATTTCCTGCAGGGCGCCTACAGTCCGGGCAAGCCGCAGGGTGTCCCCGGTATTCCAGCCGAATATTTTAACCCCGCCAATGTTACGGTCCCGAATCCAGTCCATGATAAGCGGTGAAGGCTCGGCGCCCACCCAGCCGAGCATGAAGGTCTGGGCCAGGGCCTGCTCGTCGCTCATGGCGGATTCAATGGCGGCAGCCAAATCTTCGGGGGTTCCGGGGTCGGTAAAACTTAAGGGGAAAAGCTGAAATATAAAGAAGAATGAAAGGAGGAAGAAAAAAGCCGCGCGTAGACTTTTCATTATTCAATACTAGCACAGAGGAAAAACTTCTTCAAGGTCACCCCCGCATTGTAGCGATACCTTTCGCATAACCTTTGGCTATTGAATAGTTTAATTATATGCCCGGTGATTCAAATCGTCTATGTACTCCGAGGCGCTGTGGGCCGCCACTGCCCCCTCTCCGGCGGCAACCACCACCTGGCGGAACGAGCCTGAGCGGACATCCCCGGCAACAAAGAGACCCGGTACGGAACTTGCCATTTTTTGATCCGTGATGATGTATCCGTTTTCATCAAGTTCCGCCTGCACACCGCCGTTTGCGCCGTTACCCGAAACCAGCGCTGACTGGGGTGTGGTTCCGGTAAAGATGAAAACCGCATCGGCGGATTCCTCGTAGACCTTGCCATCCTCTTCACAGCCACTGCCGCTTGCCGTGCCGGTACATTCAAGCACCACGGCGCCTACTTTTTGCATCATCGCGACTCCGCTTGAGGGACTTCCTCCGGCAGCGCCCTTTATTTCCTTCATGATCGTGTTGAAGCGAACCTCTATTTGTTGATTGCGCATAACACGTTCGGCGATTGCCTTTTGGGCGCGAAAACGGTCACGGCGGTGAATGAGTACCACCGAACCGAGCCGGGAGAGGTACTGGGCTTCGTCGCAGGCAGCGTCTCCACCGCCGACTACAAACATTTTTTTATTTTTAAAGAAAGGACCGTCGCAGGTGGCGCAGTAGGAAACTCCCCTGCCGGCGAATTCCTTTTCGCCGGGGATGTCCAGATTGCGGTGCGTTGCGCCTGTGGTAATTATCACTGCCGGCGCTGCCCGCTCTTCGCCACTTGCCAGGCCGGCGATAAAAAGCCCCTCTTCTTTTTTTAGCGAGATTACCGCACCGGCAAGAAATGCGGCACCAAAAGATTTGGCCTGGCGGTGCAGATCCTGTGAAAAATCAAAACCGGTTTTGGGCCCGGCAATAACATTGCCGGCGGCGTCCAATTGCTCCACATTGCCGGGGTAATTTTCAAGGGCGTCAATGAGCAGAACCTGCCCGCCGGGGGCAAGCTGCTCTATTACCAGGACTTTGAGGTTTGCCCTGGCGCCGTATTGTGCGGCGGTAAGCCCGGCGGGCCCCGCTCCTATAATGATTAAGTCAAGGTCGGACATATAAACTCCTTGGGTTTCCATTCTTCTATTATGTTGGATATAATAAATTGTGCGCGTAAAATCGTCAACAAAGTTTTTATGTGTTTCTCTGCTTTTTCTTTTGGGAATAGGAATATACGCCCAAAATGCAGGCAGGGCGGAGGTTTTCCCCCGTCTTGAGCCGGATCCAAAGGCGATAGAATATGCCCGGCGGGGCGCTCAAGGC
>BNVF01000104.1 GCA_025997895.1 Spirochaetia bacterium | reverse complement strand
CACTTGCCGGGCTCATCGATGCCCCGCTATGGGTAACCGTGGGCGTCAGGCTGGTAACATTGGTCCCGTATGGCACAGTTACGCTGATTGCCGTTCCGGTTATTGTCCCGGTTGCTGCCGGGCTGGCAAAACTAAAGCCGCTGATGTCTTTTAAAGGCGAAAGTGCCACCGTTACGGTCACTGTATACACTTTGGTTGAATTGTCTGCCGCCGTTACCGTGTAGGTAACCGGGCCGGTAAAATCCTGCGCTGCACCACTTGCCGGGCTCATCGATGCCCCGCTATGGGTAACCGTGGGCGTCAGGCTGGTAACATTGGTCCCGTATGGCACAGTTACGCTGATTGCCGTTCCGGTTATTGTCCCGGTAGCCGCCGGAGTGGCAAAGCTAAAGCCGCTGATGTCTTTTACGTCCGAAGCTGCCACGGTTACCGTAACGGTATACACTTTGGTTGAATTGTCCGCCGCCGTTACCGTGTAGCTTACCGGGCTGGAAAAATCCTGCGCTCCAGTGGGGCTGTAACTTACTCCGGTATGGGTAACCGTGGGAGTTAAACTGGTAACATTGGTTCCGTAGGGAACGGTTACGCTGATTGCCGTTCCGGTTATTGTCCCGGTAGCCGCCGGGCTGGCAAACCCAAAAGCAGTAATGTCTTTTGTGTCCGAAGCCGCCACAGTTACCGTTACGGTATACACTTTGGTGGAATTGTCCGCCGCCGTTACCGTATAGCTTACCGGGCTGGTAAAATTCTGCGCCGTGCCGCTTGCCGGGCTCACCGATGCCCCGTTATGTGTAATTGTAGGCGTCAGACTAGTAACACTGGTTCCGTATGGCACCGTTACGCTGATTGTCGTTCCGGTTATTGTCCCGGTAGCCGCCGGGCTGGCAAAGCTAAAGCCGCTGATTTCTTTTAAAGGTGAAAGCGCCACGGTTACCGTTACGGTATACACTTTGATGGAATTGTCCGCCGCCGTTACCGTATAGCTTACCGGACTGGTAAAATCCTGCGCTCCAGCGGGGCTGTAACTTGCTCCGGTATGGGTAACCGTAGGCGTCAGGCTGGTAACATTGGTTCCGTATGGCACGGTCACACTGATTGTCGTTCCGGTTATTGTCCCGGTAACTGCCAGGCTGGCAAAGCTAAAGCCAGTGATGTCTTTTACGTCCGAAGCCGCCACGGTTACCGTTACGGTATACACTTTGGTGGAATTATCCGCCGCAGTTACCGTGTAGCTTACCGGGTTAGTGAAATTCTGCGCTGTGCCGCTTGCCGGGTTCACCGATGCCCCGTCATGAATAACCGTAGGCGTCAGACTGGTAACATTGGTTCCGTATGGCACCGTTACGCTGATTGTCGTTCCGGTTATTGTCCCGGTAGCCGCCGGGCTGGCAAAGCTAAAGCCGCTGATATCTTTTTCGTCCGAAGCCGCCACTGTTACGGTTACCGTATACACTTTGGTGGAACTGTCCGCCGCCGTTACCGTATAGCTTACCGGGGCAGAAAAATTCTGCGCCGTGCCGCTTGCCGGGTTCACCGATGCCCCGCTATATGTAATTGTAGGCGTCAGACTGGTAACATTGGTTCCGTATGGCACGGTTACGCTGATTGCCGTTCCGGTTATTGTTCCGATAGCCGCCGGGCTGGTAAAACTAAAGCCGCTGATGTCTTTTGCGTTCGAAGCAGCCACGATTACCGTTACCGTATACTCCTGGGTTGAACCGTCCGCTGCGGTTACCGTATAGGTTACCGGGCTGGTAAAATTCTGCACTGTACCACTCGCCGGGCTCACCGATGCACCGTCATGAATTACCGTAGGCGTCAGACTGGTAACACTGGTTCCGTATGGCACCGTTACGCTAATTGCCGTTCCAGTTATTGTCCCGGTAGCCGCCGGGCTGGCAAAGCTAAAGCCGCTAATGTATTTTAAAGGTGAAAGTGCCACCGTTACTGTTACCGTATACACTTCGGTTGAATTATCCACCGCCGTTACCGTGTAGCTTACCGGGCTGGTAAAATTCCGCGCCTCTCCACTTGCCGGGCTCACCGATGCCCCATCATGAATAACCGTAGGTGTCAGACTGGTAACATCAGTTCCAAACGGCACCGTTACGCTGATTGTCGTTCCGGTTATTATCCCGACAGCCGCCGGAGCGGCAAAGCTAAAGCCGCTGATGTCTTTTGCGTCCGAAGCTGCCACGGTTACCGTTACCGTATACTCCTGGGTTGAACCGTCTGTCGCCGTTACCGTGTAGCTTACCGGGCCGGTAAAATCCTGCGTCTCTCCACTTGCCGGGCTCACCGATGCCCCGTTATGAATAACCGTGGGCGTCAAGACGGAAACATCGGTTCCATAAGGCACCGTTACGCTGATTGTCGTTCCGTTTATTATTCCCACAGCCGCCGGAGTAGCAAAACTGAATCCGGTTATTTCGTTATCTGCATTATATCCATCGCTCAGCGTCATGGGCACCATAATCGTATTGACGCCTGCTATTACCGTATAGTTTACGCTGCCTGTACCCGCCAAAATCCCGGCGGAGTTATATGCCTCGGCCCCGATACTCCATTGCCCCAAAGCCACGGTCTCATGTAATGAGGGCACGCCCGGCTCAAGTTCACGGGTAAACGTTTGGTCCCCGGGACCGGTAAAAGTAAATGTATAACTGAATGCATTCGTAATTTCCGAAGTAAGCGCCGCCCGGGAAGTGTTATCTCCCAGGGTGATGGTCAAATTCCCCTTCCCCACCGGCGTATCAGGCCCCATGAAAAAATCACAACCGCTTATGGCCAAAACCGCCGCTATAAGTATAACCACTGCCTTTTTCATATATACTCCCCTTAGTTCCATTCCAGTCCTACCTGCACATCCGCCAATGGAACTACCGCCGGAATCGACGCCGGAACGTCCGGCACACTCACCCCCGCAGGCAAAGCCGGAGCCAGTTCTTCACGGGTGGTTTCCGCCGGGCTTGCCGTCTTCCCGCTCTCCTCATTCACGGCTATCGTGTGTCCCGCGCCTACGTACATCCCCGTGTAGTCTCCACCGGTAACATGCACCCGCCCCTCGTCAACTTTCAGGCGGTAGCCGTCAAACTCAAAAGCCGTGCCCCGTACCGAAGCGGTTGACACTTGAAGAAATACAGATGACAGCGGGGAATGAAGAGATAAACCTGCGTCTACAAACCGGGCGGGTCCGGGCGAACGTGACGCCGCCCACCGGCGGCAGGACGCAGTTTTCGGTACGGTCTCCTTCGGCAACCGCTTCGGTACGGGGCACGGCTTTTGAGTTTGACGGCTACCGCCTGAAAGTTGACGAGGGGCGGGTGCATGTTACCGGTGGAGACTACACGGGGATGTACGTAGGCGCGGGACACACGATAGCCGTGAATGAGGAGAGCGGGAAGACGGCAAGCCCGGCGGAAACCACCCGTGAAGAACTGGCTCCGGCTTTGCCTGCGGGGGTGAGTGTGCCGGACGTTCCGGCGTCGATTCCGGCGGTAGTTCCATTGGCGGATGTGCAGGTAGGACTGGAATGGAACTAAGGGGAGTATATATGAAAAAGGCAGTGGTTATACTTATAGCGGCGGTTTTGGCCATAAGCGGTTGTGATTTTTTCATGGGGCCTGATACGCCGGTGGGGAAGGGGAATTTGACCATCACCCTGGGAGATAACACTTCCCGGGCGGCGCTTACTTCGGAAATTACGAATGCATTCAGTTATACATTTACTTTTACCGGTCCCGGGGACCAAACGTTTACCCGTGAACTTGAGCCGGGCGTGCCCTCATTACATGAGACCGTGGCTTTGGGGCAATGGAGTATCGGGGCCGAGGCATATAACTCCGCCGGGATTTTGGCGGGTACAGGCAGCGTAAACTATACGGTAATAGCAGGCGTCAATACGATTATGGTGCCCATGACGCTGAGCGATGGATATAATGCAGATAACGAAATAACCGGATTCAGTTTTGCTACTCCGGCGGCTGTGGGAATAATAAACGGAACGACAATCAGCGTAACGGTGCCTTATGGAACCGATGTTTCCGTCTTGACGCCCACGGTTATTCATAACGGGGCATCGGTGAGCCCGGCAAGTGGAGAGACGCAGGATTTTACCGGCCCGGTAAGCTACACGGTAACGGCGACAGACGGTTCAACCCAGGAGTATACGGTAACGGTAACCGTGGCAGCTTCGGACGCAAAAGACATCAGCGGCTTTAGCTTTGCCGCTCCGGCGGCTGTCGGGATAATAACCGGAACGACAATCAGCGTAACGGTGCCGTTTGGAACTGATGTTACCAGTCTGACACCTACGGTTATTCATGATGGGGCATCGGTGAGCCCGGCAAGTGGAGAGGCGCGGAATTTTACCAGCCCGGTAAGCTACACGGTAACGGCGGTGGATAATTCAACCGAAGTGTATACGGTAACAGTAACGGTGGCACTTTCACCTTTAAAATACATTAGCGGCTTTAGCTTTGCCAGCCCGGCGGCTACCGGGACAATAACTGGAACGGCAATTAGCGTAACGGTGCCATACGGAACCAGTGTTACCAGTCTGACGCCTACGGTAATTCATGACGGTGCATCGGTGAGCCCGGCGAGTGGTACAGTGCAGAATTTTACCAGCCCGGTAACCTATACGGTAACCGCAGCGGACGGTTCAACCCAGGAGTATACGGTAACGGTAATCGTGGCTGCTTCGAACGCAAAAGACATCAGCGGCTTTAGTTTTACCAGCCCGGCGGCTATCGGAACAATAACCGGAACGGCAATCAGCGTAACCGTGCCATACGGAACCAATGTTACCAGTCTGACGCCTACAATTACATATAGCGGGGCATCGGTGAACCCGGCAAGCGGCACGGCGCAGAATTTTTCTGCCCCGGTAAGCTATACGGTAACGGCGGCGGACAGTTCCACCAAAGTGTATACGGTAACCGTAACAGTGGCGGCTTCGGACGAAAAAGATATCAGCGGCTTTAGCTTTGCCAGCCCGGCGGCTACCGGGACAATAACCGGAACGACAATCAGCGTAACGGTGCCATACGGAACCAATGTTACCAGTCTGACGCCTACGGTTATTCATGACGGGGCATCGGTGAACCCGGCAAGCGGCACAGCGCAGAATTTCACTAACCCGGTAAGCTACACGGTAACTGCGGCGGATAATTCCACCAAAGTGTATACCGTAACGGTAACCGTGGCGGCTTCGGACGTAAAAGACATCACTGGCTTTAGCTTTGCCAGCCTGGCAGTTACCGGGACAATAACCGGAACGACAATCAGTGTGACCGTGCCATACGGAACCAATGTTACCAGCCTGACGCCTACGGTTACCCATACCGGAGCAAGTTACAGCCCCGCTGGAGCGCAGGATTTTACCAGTCCGGTAAGCTATACGGTAACGGCGGCGGACAATTCCATCAAAGTGTATACCGTAACGGTAACCGTGGCGCTTTCACCTTTAAAAGAAATCAGCGGCTTTAGCTTTGCCAGCCCGGCGGCTACCGGGACAATAACCGGAACGACAATCAGCGTAACGGTGCCATACGGAACCAGTGTTACTAGTCTGACGCCTACAATTACACATAACGGGGCATCGGTGAGCCCGGCAAGCGGCACGGCGCAGAATTTTACCAGCCCGGTAAGCTATACGGTAACGGCGGCGGACAATTCCACCAAAGTGTATACCGTAACGGTAACTGTGGCGGCTTCGGACACAAAAGACATTACTGCTTTTGGGTTTGCCAGCCCGGCGGCTACCGGGACAATAACCGGAACGGCAATCAGCGTAACCGTTCCCTACGGAACCAATGTTACCAGTTTAACTCCCACGGTTACCCATACCGGAGTAAGTTACAGCCCCACTGGAGCGCAGGATTTTTCCAGCCCGGTAAGCTACACGGTAACGGCGGCGGACAATTCAACCAAAGTGTATACCGTTACGGTAACCGTGGCAGCTTCGGACGTAAAAGACATCAGCGGCTTTAGCTTTGCCACTCCGGCGGCTACCGGGACAATAACCGGAACGGCAATCAGCGTAACTGTGCCATACGGGACCAATGTTACCAGCCTGACGCCCACGGTTACCCATAGCGGGGCATCGATGAGCCCGGCAAGTGGTGCAGCGCAGGATTTTACCGGCCCGGTTACCTACACGGTAACGGCGGCAGACAATTCAACCAAAGTGTATACAGTGACCGTAACGGTGGCACTTTCGCCTTTAAAAGACATCAGCGGCTTTAGTTTTGCCAGCCCGGCAGCAACCGGGACAATAACCGGAACGGCAATCAGCGTAACTGTGCCATACGGGACCAATGTTACCAGCCTGACGCCCACGGTTACCCATAGCGGGGCATCGATGAGCCCGGCAAGTG
>BNVF01000103.1 GCA_025997895.1 Spirochaetia bacterium | reverse complement strand
TTTATCCTGTGCTTGCAAGTTTTGCAGGCATGGGATATTCTCACTTCGGAGCGGCAGCTGTTCAAATGTTGCCGGATTCATGTTCAGATAAAAATGGATTTAGTGTTCAAGTTAGCCGGATTTTGCAAAACCCTGAATTGTTACCAATATGATAGCATCCTAATTGCTATACTAAATTTTTTCGCTTATTCCGTCAACATCTGCGATATTGAAAGAAACATCACAAAATGCCAGCCTGTTCTTTCAGACTGGTATAGCCCCATTCCGAATTGTCCAAATCGCCGTTCAGAATAGTGTAGCCAAACATATCTTGATCGCCGTCATACTCACAGATGTAAATATCCGTAGACCCACAGAACAAAATTATTGCTTCCCGCCGTGTTTTTAATTGTACCGAATTCGGGGGAATTAAAATCCGGGTTGTACATCTGCTCCCAGATGCCAAGAAATTCGATTGTATTTTTGTTTCTAAGCCATTTTTCAATCAACGCCAGGCCATTCTCAATATTACGAACCATATCGGTAAGGGAAATATAATCTTTCTCGTCATGCGAAATAATGCTTATTTCCGCATTTTCAACTACAATTTTTGCCATTTCCTTCTTGCTCCTTGCTAAACCCCTCGAATTCGAGGAGTTCAATTCCTGTTATATAAAACAGTAACTGACACCATGTGCGTTGCTAGGCCATAAGTCTGAAAGAATGACGGAAATCTATACTCATTGGACTTCATTTTTTCTCCATTTTAGGGACGATGCCCTTTTTGGCGTTTAGAGGGGATATTACTTTTTTACCGGTTTTGGCTTCCAGTTCAAGGCGGGCATTACGGGCAACTGCGCCGCCTTTTTGGGCAACTTGTGCGTGTTCGTCAAAGGTTACAGGCAAGGACGCTTCTGAAATTTGTTTCGTAGAGAGTTCTGCAAGCATATTCAAAACCAATTCGGCATTGGTCATGTTATCGCGCAAATTTTCTTTTTTTAGTCCTTTGTACTTTTTATACTCTCTGGTGGTTTTATCCGACCATGTATGCGTGATTATATCGGTAAGCGTGGCAAACTGTATGCCCTCCTGCAAACCCCGCTCTTTCCATTCATCGGTTAATTCTTTACGGATTTCGATACTTTTTAAGCGTTGGTTTATCCAGTTGTCGGAATAGCCAAGCCGTTTGTAATCTAACATTGCCTGCTCTATGGACAATTCCGGGTCTTGCGCCTGATCCAGCCTCTCCTTGGCAATCTTCGCTATCCATTGCTTGAAGGGTTCAGCCTTTGGTGAAGGGATAGACTGTATCAGGCGGAATAGCTGCTGCGTATTGGCGACATCGGTAAGCCGCATTTTGCCATCAGGGGCGGGCATTTTCAAAGCGTGACAATTTGTCACGGTTTCATTGCCTTCTTCTTTAAGCCGCTGTTTGAGTTTTCGCCAGTATGCCGCAGGGTCTATGCTATCGGTCAACACTGCCACAACATCGACTATGGAAAAATACCACTCCTCCTCGTCTTCATTCCAAAGGGTACGGACTTTTTTTGCATCGAAAATCTTGATGTCGCCAGTGTTCATAGCTTATCTGCTCCTTTTATTAAAGCTTAACATAATTTGATTTTAAATATCTCCTTATTAATTGCAATATGAATTCTGCCCTCTATTATGTTTTTCTGTTCATCAGATAAATTTGCTTCCTTACAAAATAGCGTTATTATCATATCATTCGTTGCAATAATCCCATCTATGAAAATTGGATTGACTGTGTCATCATGCCAAAAGATAACAAGTCTTTTCATTTGATTTGCTATTAATTGGTTTGCTATAGCAATCCACCACGTTTTATCCGTAGAGCCAATCGACATACCAAAAATACAATATATGTCTGATGTATTTATTAATTTAGTCATCGTTTGATTATTCCCATTTTCCAAAGAAGTATTAGCCAGGGGCTTAATACGAGAATTGATTAGTGCAAAACTCCTAAATGCTGGATTCCTAATTTGGTCTTTATTATCTACACCAAGAGCCATTTTATTGGTAAGTGTTCCGTGTATATGAAACACTTCTCTAAGATACCTACTGGTTACGTTTAAATTTGTAGTATTGATTTTTTTATTAATTTTAGCATAACTAATACTATTTTTTAGGATATTAATACATTTGTCAAAGATTTTTGTATAATTGAAATTAATAAAATCAAAATTTACGGTATCAATCCTAAACATTTTTGTAATTTTTTCATTAGGCACATTCTCTAAGTATTGCTGAAAATTTATTACAGAAGCCATAAAAACATCTTCTATTTCTTTTACATTGGTATAAGCTGCTTTATTTTCTTCTCCTGTTAAGTATTTGTGTAGAAACTTATAAAAATCGGATATACATCTATCGAATGTTATAATATCAGAAGCAGCGTCTGTATCATGGCTGAAATTTTCTGTATATACTCCCATTTGTTTTTCAAAAGAAGACCAATTATCAAAATTTTTATTAATATCGTTTTTGAATGCTAAAATTTGAGGGTCGTTTGTTTGCTCTTTTATATAACATGATAAAACATCTCTAAATTGAGTGTGCAATCCAACATTTAGATCAAAACCATTTCCAATGAAAAAAAGAACTTGCATTATACCTTCCTTCCCTTCCCCCGCTTCTTTTCATCAATAAACAATTCCCCGCTTAATTTTTGGTATAACTCAAACAAATACGCAACCCGTTGACTGTCAGTGTCAAATTGTCTGCCATAGGCAGCTTCTACGGCTTTATCAAGTTTCTGGTGGGCTTTGAGCAATTCGGGCTGTATGGCGGTCGTGTCGTAAAGGTCGGCTAAGGATTGACCGGAGAATTTGTTTCGTGCGTCTAAAATATCTTGAGCCAATGTCATTATGCCCTCTTTCTGCTTTTCACTTGACGAAGGCCACGGGAAGTTGTTATAGACTATTGTATTTGAATAGCGATAACGCATTTCTAATCTTCCGCAAACATAACGCATCCATGCCATGTGCATACCTGAGGTGATAATCCCAAACTCATATAATGTTGCATTTGGAATGAAAGAAGTTGCGTCTCCTGCAATCACATTTTTATCTAAAAAGCCTATTGGTATGTATTGGCGGTTTTCCGATGAGTGGCGGGGAATTAGTATATAATCTGTATTCGGTTGCCGTATCTCCACAAACAGGCTCGGAAAATCAGCGTATTTATGCGTGGCGATTCTTTCGCTTTTCGTCCTGAATTCTTTAATCCGTGCCAACCGTGCCATTATTTCTTTTGAATGGGTGTATTTGGAAGGCGGTACATCTTTTAACCAAATGCAATAGCGGGGTATGTTATGTAAATATTCCCTTGCCCCGGTATAAGGGCGAATAATATCTTTTAATTTGCTGTCTTGGGCTATCAAATTTTCCATTTCCTCCTGGGTAAGCATTAGGTTCCCGTCATCGGTGGGTGAACTGCCTTTCGTCATTGCCGGGACATTGCAAACAGGGGCGTTTCTTTTTTCTATAAAAATTACCGGTGCTTCTACCAGGTATGCGTTTATTTGATTTACCAAGGTTTCTGTGGGTTCGCCATTAACAGTTGAATAGTGATATAGTTTTTTATCTTTCCGGTCGTTTAATGCAAAACCAATTATTACACAATAAACGGCGGCCTTGCCTCTTGCCTCGTTACTCCATTTGAAGGTCTGGTGGGCAAAATTGATTTTTATGCCGTGCTTGTTTATCAATTCAGGCCAAAGTGTAGGAACTTGCTCTCCCTGGCAAATGCTGTTTGTGGAAACAAAAGCTACTTCAATTTCAGTACCTTGAATATAGCTTGCCGCTTTCTTGTACCATGCGGTAACATAATCAAGCAAACCCCAATTATTCATGCCGCCAAATATTTGTTCAACCTCGGCTTTTTGTGTTTTAACCATTACGGCACTACCCAAAAACGGCGGATTGCCCAAAATGCAACTCAATTCATTTTTCGGAACTACACTTTCCCAATCGGTTGTTAACGAGTTAGCGCAATGAATTGAAGCGGCGGCAGTGAGGGGTATGCGTACAAAGTAGGTTCCAAAGGTTTCTGAAACCAGCATATTCATTTGATGGTCAACAAGCCACATTGCTACTTGCGCTATCCGGGCGGGGAATTCCTCAATCTCTATGCCGTAAAACTGATTGACATTGACTTTTATCTCGTTTTGCACGTCAAGGACTTTTTCTTTCCCTAACAGTAATTCCAGTACTTCCAATTCAAGCAATCGCAATTCCCGGTAACTTATCACAAGAAAATTTCCGCAGCCGCAGGCGGGGTCAAGGAATTTCAAACCGGCGATTTTATTATGAAACTCCGTCAAACGTTCTTTGCGGATGCCTGGCGATAGTTTTTTTATCTTGTTGAATTCATCACGAAGACTGTCAAGAAACAGCGGGTGTATCAGTTTCAAAATGTTTTCTTCGCTGGTGTAATGCGCCCCTATATCGTGGCGCTCATCGTAGTTCATCACACTCTGGAACATTGCACCGAATACCGCCGGAGATATCTTGCTCCAGTCAAGTGTGCAACACTCAATAAGGGTGTCCCGCATGGGACGGTCAAAATCGGCGCTCTCGATTGTTTCCTCAAAAAGATGTCCGTTGATATAGGGGAATTGATTTAGTTGCTCGTCAATGGTTTTAAGGCGTTTGTCTTTGGGCTTGTTCAGCACTTCAAATATTTTTTGCAACTGCGGGGCAAGGTCGCTGCCGTCCTCGTTGGTTCGGTTTAATATATAGGTGATAAATAGATCGGGCGGGTCGAATATGCCGGTGTCGTCGGCGAATAAGCAGAACAAAAGCCTGACAAGGAACAATTCAAGCTGGTGCCCGGCATAGCCAATTTCTTTCAAACGGTCGTGGAGTTTGCCCATTGTTTCCGCAGCTTCAATATTCACCGGGTCGATTTTTTTGTATTTAACATCGGTGTATCCGGCAAGGTTTCCAAAAAGGGTAACATGGTCTTTCAGTTCCAAAAGCGTGAAGGCGTGAAGTTCCGGGTCCAGGCCCAAATCTTTTGTATAATCGTAATAACGGAAATTGACAAAATCGCTGATTAAAATGCCTTGCGGAAAATCTTTGTTAGAAAGAACATTGGCGTAACCTTGCGCCTGTTTATATGCCTTTTCCAAGTCCTCGCCGGGACTTTTCATTTCTATAAGGATACGGCCCGGCCACAGGAGGTCTATATAGCCTTTCTGGTTACCGCCGGGCTCAGGGCCGAAAAGGGTATTTTCATTTTTGCCGAGTGCTACTCTATATTCACGGATTGCTTTTTTGCGGCCTTCATCGCCAAAGATGTTCAGGAAACCGAGCATAAATTCGGCGTCATCGGCTTTTTCCCGTGCGGTAGCGGCTTTGTCTTTCCATTCGCTGACAAATGCGGCGGCTCTGGTTTTGATGTCGTTCCATGAAAGGGGCATATCTTTATCCCCTGGCCGCAGATTTTTTTGTATACATGGCGGCAAAAACAGTAATCACAAGCATACCGATTATCACGGCGATTTTACCATTTAATGGTACACCGGCGGGAGATGCGGCAATGCCGAAATTATGGGCCGTGGCTCCTGCAGCTATAAATCCCAAAATGCTGATACCCGCATCCGAGTTGCCTTCCCCGGCCATGACGAGCTGCCGTAAGGGACAGCCGCCCAACGCCGCGCTTATGGTTTTAAACGTATACAACAGTATCATGCAATATTTTCCTGGTTGATTATATCAGGGCAATTTGATTATGCCAACTATTTTTTCTTATAATGTTTTGGCAATATTTATCCATTTCTTTTGACGATGCTTATAAAATAATATTCCCCAAAGGGCAATAAAAAATGTAAAAATTCCGGCATAAATTTCCACTTGGTCTATGTATTTAGTTGTTTTTTCTCCATCATATTCCATTATAATTTTATGGTTCCATATTTTGACAATATTATTATGTTCTTTTGATATAATTATATTCTTTTCACTATCTATTGCTTCTAGTACTATTGTATGCTTTCCAAATGGTATAAACCCAAAAACAAATAATTCAAATACATATTCTATATTTGTTTTCCATTTCAGCGGTTGTTCTTTTATCATCCTTAAATCCCGTTCCGCCCGGTTATAGGGTCCATTACCATAACGATCTGGAGCGTATCTTATCGTATAACTGCCGTCATATACTGTCGCTTTTACCTTATGTGCCTAAATAATTCTATTGATAAAATATGGGATAAAATATAAAATATTGAAACACTTGTAGAAATCTGTAAACCGATGGCAACATTTAAGACTATGCTAAAAGAACAACCGCTGAAATGGAAAACAAATATAGAATATGTATTTGAATTATTTGTTTTTCCGGTTTAGGTACTATCACATCACCAACACCAATATCAACACTGAATGGGACACGGACCTTCTTAATATGGCCCGTAATTTGACTGCTTATGCCATGATATTCTCGCTGTATGGCAATTGG
>BNVF01000102.1 GCA_025997895.1 Spirochaetia bacterium | reverse complement strand
AAGAAGTTTCCGAGCGGCTGCATATCGAACCGCAGAAAATCTGGGTAGAAGTGATACATAAAAAGAAATATGCCTGCAAGACTTGCGAAGGTTCCGGTGACGAGGATAAAAAAGCGGTGCGTATGGCAAAAACCCCTGGAAACATTATGCCCGGCAGCATTGCGACGCCGGGTCTCTTGAGTTTCATATTTACCCAAAAATACTGCGATTATATGCCCTTTTACCGCCAGCAGGCGGCATTTGAACGCATTGGAGTGCATATTTCCCGGCAGAATATGGATAATTGGCAGAAAGGAGTGTGTGCAAAACTTGAGCCGCTTCTTGCGCTGATGAAAGAACATCTTAAAACCGGGGAAGTAATCAATATGGATGAAACCACCATGAAGGTGATGGATGAGCCGGGGAAAGAGAACAAACAGTTATCGTATATGTGGCTTGCCCGCGGCGGGCCGCCCGGCAAAAAAGTTATATGGTATGAATACCATGACAGCCGCGCCGCAACACACATTGTGGAAATCCTCTCGGGTTATTCAGGTTATTTGCAAACTGATGGATATGACGCCTATGAAAAAGCGCTCAAAGAACTTACGGGGAACATAATACACGTAGGATGCTTTGCCCATGCCAGGCGGTACTTTTTTGAAGCGATGAAAATCAGCCGGACACCGGGAGGTGCGGAGGATGCCCTTGCGCAGATAAAAGGGCTCTACACGGTTGAAGAAAAATTGCGGAAAAAGTTCGGTCAAAAAAAAATAAGCGGCGAAGAATTTCTCCGGGAGCGGAAGAAAGAATGCGAACCAATAATAACGGCCTTTCATGGGTGGCTGGAAGGCCGGCAGGGGAAAGTACTTGATTCCTCAAAACTGGGAGAAGCGGTAAACTACACTCTTGGTCAATGGCCTGTACTGGTTCATTACCTTGACCATATTGAATTGACCCCTGACAACAATGCCGCGGAACGCGCGATTCGTCCGTTTGTGATGGGGAGAAAAAACTGGAACATTTCCGGTTCCCCCGCAGGTGCAAAAAGTTCCTGCCAATTATATACCCTTATAGAGACCGCCAAAGCAAACAAGCTCAACCCGTACCAGTATCTCAAAACTATTTTTGAACAAGCTGCCGAAATGAGTCCTTCCGACGATTGGAGCAAACTGCTCCCCTGGAATTTAACCCAAAGCTGAAAACTGAAAATTAACCGTTTAAGTCCCACCCATGATTTTTATGGGGTGGGTAAAATTGACGTTTACCAGCTTTTCCCACTCGCCTTCCAATCCTCCAGCCACATTGCTTTTTCTTCTTCGCTGTACTTCTTCATCCTTGCCTCCGATAAAATTGATTTTTCGGAGTTTACCACGGCTCGTTATTTTTTGGATGGTGAGACGCTTTTGACGTTTACGGTTTAAGGTAAAAAATGGCCGGAAGCTGCTGCCTCCGGCCATAATCTCTGCACTACATTTGATCTGCGTACCGGTTCATTCGTCTACCAGGTAAGAGAACTCAATGTATGTGCCAAGGTAGCCCAGCACCGGTTTTTTCGCGGTGTTAAACCCAAGGTTGACTTTCTGGAACTTGGGCGAGCCGCCCTGGGGCGGGTCAAGGGTCGGTACGGTTGCATATTCCCAGTTGCCGGTAGTGTAACCGTTGCTGTCGACACCGGGCAGGGCTTGCGCCACTGAAGTTACGGCGTTTTTCGCATACGCCAGCTTGATGGACTCCCGGCCGCCGGTTTCGGTGGCGTTGTAGTAGCTGATGTAAGGTACGTTGCTAGTGGGCTGCAGCTTTATGGCGGTCCAGTTGCCTACCGATCCGTATTGATCTACGATGACATCCTTGAAAACGTTTAACTTATAGTTAGGTATGTAGATGTACTTCAGATCGCTGTCCGCAGCGTCAAAGGCTGCGATATGGAGACTGTTTGAAGCGTCCATAACCATAGATACATACGTACCGGTATAAAGGGGCAGGCTTGTGTTTACCGGCGAGTCGTTCCAGGTAATCGCGGTGGTCGGGTTATTTCCGGTAATCGCCGTACTGGAATACTTTATCACCAGTTGACCCTTGAATTCATCATAGTAGGCGATAACCACCTCATTGCCGGAGCTTACCGCCATATCAAAATGATTTGACGCACCGGCCGCCACAATCAGGCGTCCTGTATTCCAGGTGGTATTACCTGTTCCATTATTCTCTGAGATACTGGTATAAGGGCTGTTGTAATCGTTACCCTTACTATCCGCGCCGGTATTCGAAAGCCTCCGGTTACTGGTTCCCCCCACATTCGCCTCCGAAGTCCCTATCCTGAAGTTACGGAAAATTATCTGGCCGGATTCATTATCAAAGTAGGCCATGTAATACGAAGCATAACTTGTCTGGGAATTGCCTTTAGCGATGAGTTTGGGATACTGGTAACGATCCAAAAGGAGGTTATTCAGATTGACTGTCTCCAAGGCAATGGCGTTGTTGTTATTAGAATAAGCCCAGTCACCATTCCTATCATTATAATCAGAATAACCCGTACCGCTCCCCCATCCCATCCCAGTGTAGGTAGTGGGGGGAAAGCCATTAACAGCCGTATGCAGTTCCGCATAGCGATCATAAATGAGGTGGAAGGAAGCCCCGTCCCGGTTGTAGGTGGTGGCGTGGATATAGCGGCCCGATTCATCCCGGGCCATGCCCATGCCGTCCCAAATGGAGGCTTTAATAAGGTATTCGGTGTCAAGCCGTGCAGCGGTAGTCCCGTCGAATTTGGTCCGCTGGGGCATAGCATGGGACGGCTGGTAGTTACCCGCATACTTATTGGCCCCTATGGAGGGTGTGCCTGAGCTGCCGCCGGAAAGGTCTACATACCCAAACACCGGGTTGTCCTCGTCCATTATCATCACGGGGTTGTAACCGTTCTTTACGTCGGTCTTCTTCACCGTGTAGAACTGCAGGTAGCGGTCATCGGTGAGGGTTATGTTTTTGGTGATGTAGCGGTCGGCTTCACGGTTGGGCATATTCTCCTGGTCCAGCCCGTTGGTACTGGATGTCAGGGTATATGAACCATGAGAGGCGTTCTCATTGATGTTGTTCAGGGTTCCGATACCGTTCGTGTAAACTGTCAGATAACCGGATTTTGTCCCGGCATTGGTTACAACAAATTCGGTACGCGTGGCATTTGCAGCTTTAAATGCGATATTTGTTCCAGTAGTGGCACTTGGAGTTGTACTTGGATTATATGATCCAAACTGAGCTGTCGACTGCACCTGAACATTTACCGCACTCGCAATCGCCGGATTCAGGTTAAAGCCCTTTACGGTAATAAAGTCGGCATTGGCTCCCTGTATCACCGAGTATCTGCCATTTGCGGAACGGATATTGTTGTTTTTAAGGCCGCTCTCATTCCTAACGGTGGTTTCAATGCCGGAGATATAAGGTACTACATCCATACGGTAATAGGGCGTAAGCGCTCCGGTGGCGGTTTGGGTTGTACTTGTTGCCGAGTAGTTTTGGGTCGTACTGTGTATATCCTTTACCACCACGCTTACAGCCCGGTTTGCAGCGGCTACAGTGGTTATGTAGGCGGTGTCCAGATCAAGCTGCCAGTTGATCCGGTGCCCGTTCTGGTCATGTGAGACCGGAGTAACCGTGAATTTCCAGTGGTTAGTGGCATAAAAAATGTCTGTACTGGTAGCAGTTGACCAGGTTCCGCCGCTAAAGCTGGCTGCTAGCGTATAACCTGCGGCAGTGCCAGTGCCCGCAGTGCTGCCTCCGGGGGTAAAACCGTCCATTTTAAAGTAAATCGTGCCTACGGTGTTGTTGTCTCTGGCGCTTCCCCGTATGCTTATCGCACCTGAAACCTTGGGGTCCCGATCCATTACGCCGCTTCCCCCTGCGGTAAACGCTGTAGGCAGATCGGCTTCCAGCTCTATGTGACCCTTATTCTTGCTGTTCAAATACAGCGAGTTATCCGTGGCGCTGTGCCAGTGGAAGGGATTAATCGCCGCAACAGGCGGGGTTTCGTCAACATTGTCGGTGTCAATGTTGAACAGCGCCGCATGGGCGAGCTGCTTGTCTTCATCGGGTGAAGTAGTGTCAGTTGTATCCCATACCTTGACAATAAACTGGACTGAATTGGTAAGCGCCACATCGCCGCTTCCTATAATAGATTCAGGTATCTTGTCAAGTTCTGGCGGGTTATGCTCAAAATCGGCGGCCGCAAAGGAAATAGTCGCCGATTCCGACTGGGTGTCACCCATACTGCCTTCTTTAGAAAGAACCTCCTCGTACTCATAGGCCTTACCATTTATTGTTGCGGGGGCAGCAGGTCCATAGGCAACAAAGGTGGTTCCCACATCGTTGTCCAGCGCTCCATACTGTTTCCAATTGGTGTTTCCCAATGTTGCAATGGTATACACCTTACCCCGTACCAACGAGGTAGCATCTACTAATAACGGGTCCGTTAATGGGTCTATTAACGACGGGGTCATTATTTTTTTAACATAGGAAACCCTGTAATGTTTTTGCCCGTTGCCAAATAAGGTACTCAGTTTGATGTTAAACAGATTGTTACGTACCGTAAAGCTGGTCAACGTTTCCTTGTCCCCGTTTGTTGCGACCGTAAAGGGCGAATCATATTCACCGGAGTCTATAGTGTTGTTCCCGTTTATGTCCGTTCCCAAGGTAATATTCATAATCCTGGGCTGGCCGTTAGCTATATAAATGTCCTGCTCGTAATAGGTAGCGTTGTCCGCATTGTCAAAAACTACATAGTGCAATTTTACCGGGCCGTCGTTCAGGCGGGTTGAACCGAAATTTACACTCCAGGTTTTGCGGGCGTCGGCGCTGAACTGCCAGTTGGCAAAATTGTTCCGGATGTCATTGTGGCGGTATACATCCTGCAGCACTATCCCCGAATCTGTAGACCACCATCCTCCGGATCCGTCTCTGACATTCGGGAAGAAGGACAGAGGCAGCAGATTACCCGACCCGTCCTCGGGGATTGCGCCCTCGTCGATTGTTTCACCTGTGGTAACATTTGCGGTGCGGCCCTTTTTTGCGTACTGGTTGTTTACCCAGAATGTGGGGTTAGCGGGCGGCGTTGGGTACGAACCAGACTTTTCCCACAGCGAAATGGGCGTTCCGCCCCGCGAGAAGTACAATACCACGCGGGAAACTTCGGCGACATTGTTTTTCGCATTAATGCCGGTATCCCAGGCTTCGCCAACTAGTGTTGTGTTACCGACAAAATCGCTTACTCCCTGGTATGTCGCATGAGGATAAAAGTTATCTATCCGCACGCTAAAGGTGTTCTGAGCCGTATTAGGCGGAGATGCGTTATCCTGTGCCTGAATCGCCACACTGTAAGAACCGGAGCTGTTTAAGTAATTCCCCACAAAAAAAGCGGCGTTATTGGAGTTAATCGGAATGTTTATCCAATAATCAAAATACCGCGAGTTGGTTTCGGGATCATTCGCTTCAAACACCACCACGCCTGGGGGAAGGCTGGAAGCATTTCCTATTGCGATAAACCAGGTATATTGATCGTTATTATCAGCGCCGTACGGCCTAAAGTCGAAACTTTGCGCATCGTTGATAATGTACCTGTTGCCATCTACCAACTGTGTTGCCGGTGGCGGCATATCAACCCAGGGAAGGTCTCCCGATGATGCGGTATGACTTTCCAATAGATTAGGCCCGTATATTGCATTTTCCTGTCCTTTGAGCTTGAGGGATTTCAATCCGCCTTCATCCCGTATTCTGGCGCGTATAATAAAGCGGCCTTTTAAAATATTGGCGCCCTGCTCGTATGCAATGTCAGCCCCGCTTTCGGGAATTATAACCGTCTCCACAATACGGGGTACGGTATTGTCGAATTTTAGTTTCAGAATTTGCGGAGCCCCGTAATATTTGGCAGTTGTGGGGCTATCCCGCCAACCGTCAACGGCCCGTATCTCCACCTGAACCCCACGCTGATCTGTTGCGGTATCCAGCGGATTGAGTTTTTCATCGCTGTTCAGGTAATATGTCCAGTTCATAGAACTGGTTCTGAGGTCTGCGGGATCGAGAATTTCATAGTAGCCAAGATCCTCGGACTTGCCGCTGTTGGTTGATCTACTGCTTAGAGGAGTGGAGAACTCGGCATGATGACCAAGAATTGCCCAATTGGATACATCAGTATCTTTGTGTTCGATCTGCAGATCGGTTTGGGCGCGTACACGAATCTCTATGGTTCTAATTATATCGTTATCGGTGGCGGAACCAACCAATTGTACTTCACCGCCAACGGTATGCTCGGTGTTGTTATTATGGCTGGCAACTTTTATGATAGGCAGGTCCCCATCAGGATCTACAATTACCCAATAGGTGTAGTAAGAGACATTTTTCGCCGTGTCAACCACTTTAAATTTTATCGGCAGCCGCCACAGGTTAAGGTTTGCGGCACCTTCCTGGATAACATAGTCATTCCGGATTGCGTTTCCGGTCACATCGCCAATATTGTTAAAATGCC
>BNVF01000101.1 GCA_025997895.1 Spirochaetia bacterium | reverse complement strand
TCACCTTTGATGATACATCTCTGCGTCTTTCCGCCAAAGAGGACCCTGCGCATTTTATTGAACAACTGAAAACGCCGGTTATTATTGATGAGATTCAATATGCGCCTGAAATCCTTCCCCTTATCAAGATGCAGGTAGACAAGAAAAGGAAAAACGGCGCTTTTTTTCTTACCGGCTCCCAGGTTTTTAATGTGATGGCGGGAGTTACCGAAACTTTGGCCGGACGGGCCGGGCTTTTTGAGCTGCTTCCCTTTTCTTTTGAAGAGATGGGCGAAAAACCCCATGCCATGTTGGATTGCTTTGAACAAATGCTGCGCGGTTTCTATCCGGTACCCAACACGGAAAAAACGGACATAAAAGCTTTTTATGGCGCTTACCTTTCTCTGTATATTGAAAGGGATGTGCGGCAGATACAAAACATCAAAGATATTTCGGCATTTGAAGTTTTTCTGCAGATACTCGCAGCCAGGGTCGGTAATTTGCTCAATGTTTCGGACCTTGCCCTTAACTGCGGCCTGTCCCAGGTTACCTGTAAAACATGGCTTTCGATTTTGGAAAACTCCCGAATTATTTATCTTCTGCGTCCCTGGTTCAGAAATAGCGCCAAGCGCCTGATAAAAAGCCCCAAAATTTATTTTACCGATACGGGTCTCTTGGCATACCTACTCAAATATTCCAGCGCGCAAATCCTGCTGTCAAGTCCCGCTGCGGGAGCGATATTTGAAAATATGGTCATTATGGAATTTTTGAAAAGGAAAATGAACAAACGCCTTACATCGGATTTGTACTTTTACCGCGATTCCAACGGCGTAGAAGTAGATTTGGTTATAGACTCAGGCTCCTCTGTTGCCCTGTATGAAATTAAAGCAAGCAAAACTTTGCGATCCGATATGACCAAATCCCTAAAGGCAGCGGATTTTTCAGATTTTAACAGGGCCGCCGGCAGCGTCGCCGATGGCGCTGGAAAATCAGCCTCTGTCAAAAAATTTCTGGTATCATTCCACGAAAACCGTATGCCCCTGGGCGGGGGTATAACGGCGCTGCCCTGGTGGGAGATGTAATAGTACCGCCTGTTTCTGGGGAAAAATTTTGGTAATTTCCCAAAAACATTAGTTTTAAGCTCCAGACGAATTTTCCTCTTCCCCATGCTCCGCAAAGTAACCCCGCCAGACCCGCTCAATACCGGCCAGTGTCTCTTCCCGGTTCAGCAGATTTTTGAGGTAATTGCCCCATTTTAAGTTATCGCAAAAATAACTGAAAAATAGCCGCGCCCTGGAGAGATGAAACTCCACCGGCTGATACCGGCCCAAAAGCTCCAAAAACCGAAGCCCGGTTTCTTCGATGGAAATGGTGCCAGGCACCTTTTGGGCAAAAATCCACGGCTGCCGGACAGCGGCGCGGCCAACCATGATTGGCCCGAAGCCATGCCCCGCTGCCCGGCGGAGCAGGTCTGCTACGGAAGCTATGTCCCCATTGCCGGCTACGGGGATGCCCAGTTCCTGCCGCAGTTTGCCTACATAGTCCCAGCGGGCAAGGCGTTTGAACTTTTCCAGGGCGGTGCGGGGGTGCAGGGTGATAAGTTCTACGCCTTCGGCCTCCAGGCGGCGGCAAAAATTGGCCAAATATTCAAAGTCGTCTTGAAAACCGATGCGCAGTTTGACGCTGAGCCGCCGCTTTACCACCTGCCGCACCTGGCCGATAAGCTCCCCGGCGCGGTCTATCGAAGCCATCCAGGCCACTCCGGCCCCGGTTTTGCGGATTAAGGGGGCGGAACAGCCCATATTTATGTCGATTCCGGCACATTCCCGCTGGTCCAACAGGGCGGCGGCACGGGAAATTTGGCCGGAATCGGCGCCAACCAGCTGATAAACCAGCTTTTCCGGCCGGGGGCCGTTATCAATATACCAGGATTCAAAGGGACCGCCCCCCAACAGGGCGCCGGCGCTGATCATTTCGGTAAAATACTCATTGCAGCCGCCAAAACCCTCGATAAGCTCCCGCAGGGCCCGGTGACTCAATTCGGCCATTGGGGCCAGCAAAAATGGTGTGTTCATGTTAACCTTAAAATAAGAATCGAACATAAACCAAAGGTTTATGCTCTTGCAAATGTAACCTCAACTTCATGCTACTCTACTTGACTAGTTTCCCTCTATACCATACAGTATTAAGTAATAGAGGAGCGTACCGCATGATAGCAAAGAGTGATATGCCCAGCATTAACGAAAAAGCCGCTGAGGGATTAAAACCGGAAGGTACCGCATACAGGGTTCTGGTCGTTGATGATTCAATGTTTATCGCAAAGCAGCTTGGTCAGATTTTCACTTCCGAAGGCTTTGAAGTCGCGGATACCGCTTCAGATGGCGCTCAGGGGGTGGAAAAATACAAGGCTTTGCATCCGAATGTCGACCTGGTTACTATGGACATCACCATGCCGGTAATGGATGGGGTTTCCGCATTGGAGAAAATCCTGGAATTTGACAAGCAAGCCAATGTAATTATGGTCAGCGCCCTGGGAAAAGAAGATGTGGTTAAGAAGTGCCTGTTGATGGGCGCTAAGAGCTACATCGTCAAGCCACTGGATCGGAAAAAGGTGCTTGAAAGGGTTGTTTCCGTTTTAAAGCGGTAACATGAATCGTCTGCATTTTTAATGATGAAAGCTCAACTCATTTCAGAAGGCGTGTATTGTCTTCACGCTGATATTTATACCAGCGATCTTTTTGAAGGCATCTGGCCGATTCCCAAAGGGGTTTCTCTTAACGCGTACATTGTAAAAGGCGAAAAGACCGCGCTTATCGATCTGGTTCGGGACTGGACCGGTGCGCCCAAGCAGCTTGAGGATTGCCTTGCTTCAATCGGCCTTTCGTTTTCAACAATTGATTACCTGGTGCTCAACCACCTGGAGCCGGATCACACCGGCTGGCTCAACGAATTCCGGGCGCAGAATCCCGGCGCGGAAATTCTCGCTACCCAGAAAGGCTGCAATCTTATCAAATCTTTTTACAAGGTAGAGACCGGGCTGCGGCCGGTGAAGGACGGGGACACCCTGGACCTGGGCGCCGGCAGGGTGTTGAGTTTTATTGAAGCGCCGAATGTGCACTGGCCCGAAACCATGATCACCTGGGATGCCGCTTCAGGCGTCTTGTTTACCTGCGACGCTTTTGGTTCCTTTGGCGCCCTGGGGGAGCGGGTCTTTGACGATGAATTTGACGAAAGCGAGCACGCTTTTTTTGAAGCCGAGTGTCTGCGTTACTACGCTAATATTGTTTCGTCCTTTTCAACTTTTGTGGAAAAGGCAGTGCAAAAAGTAGAAAGCCATCCCTTTAAATGCGTCGCCCCCAGCCACGGCATAGTCTGGCGGCGGGATCCCCAAAAAATCATCAATCGTTATCTGCAATACGCTTCCTGGGCCAAGGGTCCGGCGGAGGAAAGCATTACCGTCATCTGGGGATCCATGTACGGCAACACCGAAGCCGGCGTGAACGCGGTAATCCGCGGCATTGAGCGTGAAGGTGTGCCCTATACCAGGCGCCGTGTCCCGGATGATAACATCTCCTGGGTGCTGATGGACGCTTACCGGAGTTCCGCCCTGGTGCTGGCCATGCCCACCTACGAATACGCCATGTTCCCGCCCATGTCCTATGTGCTGGACATTTTCCGCCGCAAGCACATCTTTGGCAAAAAGGTGCTGCGCATTGGCTCCTGGGGCTGGGTCGGCGGCGCCAAAAAAGACTACGAAGCGGCCATTGCAGGTCTTAAGTGGGAGAGTATTGAATCCTGCGAATGGCCGGGGTTCCCCACGGCGGAGGATCTAAAGGCGCTGGAGGATCGGGGAGCGGAATTGGCGCGGATGGTGAAAAAGAGATAGATTTTCCTGAAAAAATGGTGTCTATTATGAGTATATAATGAATCTGTTATATACTTTTCTGTTTTCTTTTTTAATAATTCTCTTAAAAAATCCCCTAAAGCTAAAAAATTAAACACCGATATTTTAAATGAAGCGGATAAAACCATGCGCCCGTTGGGTCTCCTTGGTTTGTCCGCGTATCCTCACCCTTCCGGGAACGGGCGGGTCGAGGGTTCCGGTGTATGTATATGCACCAAGGCACAAAACATTCGTAATTGCGGATGTTAGTAAAAACGGCATGGATGCCGCGGCGCCATAAGCTGTCGATGACAGTAGTGCGCCGGAAAAAGCCAAAGGAGTGAGTATGATAATTAATCACAACTTAAGTGCGATGTTTGCCGACAGGTCCCTCAAGGAAACCCAGGTTTACTTGACCAAGAACATGGAAAAACTGTCGAGCGGACTACGCATCAACCGCGCCGGTGATGATGCTTCGGGACTCGCTGTTTCTGAGAAGATGCGGGCTCAAATCCGCGGTCTGAATCAGGCATCGACAAATGCCCAGAATGGTATTTCATTCATTCAGACTACAGAGGGCTATCTCCAGGAATCTGAAGACATTATCCAGCGTCTCCGCGAGTTGGCAGTGCAGGCCTCAAACGGTATCTATTCCGATGAGGACCGGATGTACATTCAGATCGAAGTTTCAGCTTTGGTTGACGAAGTAGATCGTATTGCATCGCACGCCCAGTTCAACGGGATGAATCTGCTGACAGGCCGTTTCGGCCGGTTGGTCGGCGAGAACGTGGTTACCGCCTCTATGTGGTTCCATATCGGCGCCAACATGGATCAGCGGAAGCAAGTTTATATCGGCACAATGACTGCGAAGGGTCTTGGGATCCGGAATGTTGGTGACGATACCTTTATTTCACTGTCCGCACCGGACAGTGCCAATCGTGCCATTGGAACCCTTGACGCAGCGCTGAAGATTGTCAACAAACAAAGAGCTGACCTCGGCGCCTATCAGAATCGCCTGGAACACGTGGTCCGCGGTCTCGACGTGGGAGCAGAAAACATGCAAGCATCCGAGTCCCGCATCCGCGATACCAACATGGCGAATGAGACGGTCAATTACACCAAGAACATGATCCTCACCCAGTCTGGTACTGCCATGCTGGCACAGGCCAATCAGAGAGGCCAATCAGTTCTCCAGCTTCTGCAATAGTACAATCCGTAAAGAAGCGATTGTACCAGTTTCGCGCAGCGAAATCGTTTCGCTTACGCGAAACGAGACGTCCCTCGGAAAGGCGCCGTTCCGGCTTTGGCCGGAACGGCCTTTTTTTATGGTAATAGCTAACTCAATAATTAATAACTAAAACATATCGCCTGGTTCTATTAGAACCGTATCTCCCCGCGCTAATGCTGTTTTTTTTAAGCCCGCCGTAAAACCGGATTTTGAGAAAAGAAAATACTGCTTTTTCTCGTACTGGGAAAAAAGCAGCGATTTGCGGATAAGGTCCTCAAGGGTATCGGTATCAATGCGGGTATTTTTCCATTTACATTCCCCAAAGATCACGGGCCCCTCATCGTTTACGGCTAATAGATCAATTTCTTCCTCCCTCCGTTCCCGGGGATTCGATCCCCACCATCTCCCGATAGACTTAAAGTTACAGTTCCCCCTGCTCATTTCCCACCAGAGAAACTGGACGGCAAGTTCCTCAAATACATAGCCGGTATGGGCTTCTATTTTGCCGCTTGCTTTAGCCCCCCCCAAAACTTCGGCGCATACGGTTTTTCCAAAACCCATGGAAATCCTGCTCAAATCGGGCAGCACAAAACGGTACCAGAAACGGAACATAAGATCCGCCAGGCGGTAAATTGTTTTTCTTGGGCGATTTTCCGCAACCGGGCTTTCTTTTTTGACAATTCCCAAACTTATTAGCGTATTAAGCATATTGCTGCACTGGCTTGTTTCTATTCCTGTTTTTGTTGCTATTTCGTTCAGCTTGCTGGCACCGCAGGCTATAGCCGTAATAATGCCGTTGTAAGTCTGCGGCACCTTGAGTTCCTGCTTGAGCAAGTTTGACGGTTCCTCAAAAAGCCGGCCTGATGGGTTAAAAAAGAGGTCTTCGATATTTTTCGCAAGGGAAAGGCTGTTATTCACCCTTGCCGCATATTCGGGGATTCCGCCAAGCACCCCGTACAGGGTTATTTTTTCTTCGGTGGTAAAGCCGCCAAACATTTTTGCGCACTCATAATAGTGAAAGGGAGCTATTTTGAATTGACAGGTTCTGCGGCCATACAGGGGACTTTTATATCCCAGCACCTGAGTTTCCATGAACGACATGGAAGACCCGCAGAGTATCAAAAAGAGGCGTGATTTAGCCTGGTACTTGTCAATCGCCGCCTGAAGTACGGAAGAAACCGCCCTGTCGCTTTCCGCAAGATATGGGTATTCATCGATCACCAGAACAAGCCGCCTTTTTTCCGCCGCTCTGAAACAATACTCAAAAGTCTCGGCAAAGGACGCAAAGGGGTTCTGCGGCGCTTCCGGTGCGAGCGTTGAAATAATCTGCCTGGAAAAAAGTTCGAGGTTTTCCTTTGCGGTAGATTCCACCGCAACAAAATACACCGATTTTTTATCTTTCCTGAACCTGTTGATAAGCGTAGTTTTACCAACCCGCCTTCTGCCATAAAAAACCGCAAACTGAAAGGCATCTTGCTTATAGTACCTTTCCAGTTCCTCAAGTTCCCGTTCCCTGCCAACAAACATAGTCATCTCCAATTTGCTAATTATACAATTAGTAATTATCCAATTAGTTAATTATAGGATGGGTTATCGGGCTTGTCAATGGCGGCCTGTAGAGGAAAATCTTAAATTGGTGTCAGTAACCTTTTCCGCCAAAAGCGGCGGGCGCTCCCCTTTTCGGTATCTTTTTCAATGAAGCACTGCGCAAGATTGACATTGCTCCAAATACATGATATGCTGATATTTGAGGCCTTTGTATGAAGGCCAAATATATCCCAAACCCAAAAATGGAGAGTACCATGCAGAATGAACCGACTAATGCCCGATTCCCGGGTATGCTGGCTGCCGGCGGCTGTTTATACACAAGCGCCCCC
>BNVF01000100.1 GCA_025997895.1 Spirochaetia bacterium | reverse complement strand
GCCAGGGAAAAACCGGCTGTTGCCTGCCAGACATTCCAATAATATCCGGGAAAACGGGAAAAATAATGCTCCAGTTTAAGATACTTGTCAAACTCGGCAGCAGTTAAAGAACTTGCAAGTCTTTTCTTCATTATTATTACTATATTTGTCTTCCTGCGCAGATTCCGCTGCTGAAAAACAATACCGGCAGATCAAAAATTCCGGTCTGGCAGGTGAGCCGCTTGTTACCGCCCTCTCGGAGTTTGAGCTTCAGCACATGAACCACTTTAGTTCAAAAGTCGATTTAGGCGGCTATTTTTTCCTGACCGGTAATGTTGACCGGGCAAGCGATTATTTCCGCCGTGCCGAGACCCTTATTCCAAAAAACCCACGGAACGCCGAAACTCGTGATACGATTGCAATCCTATATGCCTCACTGGGAAGAATCGCCCTTATGCAAAGTGAGTATAACAAGGCATTGGATTATGCTGAAAAAGCGATTGCCATACCAACCGAAAATAGCGTCTCCTACCGCTTGCTTAAAGGCCATGTTCTGGTTGCTCAGGAAAAATTGGAAGAAGCATTGGCCCTTTTTGAAGCCGAATACGATACCCAAAAGGACACGATGAGTGCCGAAGATTTAAGAGCCTTTATGTATCTGTTGGCCAATGCAGGGCGGGCCCCCGATTGCGCGCTGATAGTGGACCGGTATTTTGAACGGGGTTCCTATTTCAACGGCCTGGGGATGTTTGCTTCCACTGCATACGAAGCCGCAGGACAGGAAAACAAGGCTATTCTTGCCGCTTTTCTGGACTATGAGTACCATACCGGTTACACTAAAACCGATGATCGTGAGTTCCTTGCAAATCTTGACCGCCTGGAAAAACAGCTTGTGTTACAGGCCAGGCTCCCCAAAACAGAATACACCCTGCAACTGGTTCGCAGCCTGTACAACTCTGCCCCATTGCAGGATGACCGGAACCATTCGGAGTTTTTTGTAGAAGACTATATTATTCTAAAGAAGAAAATACTTGCAAGTTCTTTAACTGCTGCCGAGTTTGACAAGTATCTTAAACTGGAGCATTATTTTTCCCGTTTTCCCGGATATTATTGGAATGTCTGGCAGGCAACAGCCGGTTTTTCCCTGGCGCTACGGGCAAACTATATCCCGGTATTACAAAAAATAATAACTCTGGACAAAGACGGCAGATATGCCCAAAGCGCCTGGGAAGAAATGACCAAACTTATGGGGTACAGCAACCAATGAAACGGCAGGTTAGGTACTTATTTCCAGTGCTTGTCTCTTGCTTGCTGTTTGTTATGTGCAACAATGATACAAGACGCGCCGAAGCGGAAAATGCGTACATAGCCGCTGTCGATGCCTATGCGGCTGCGAATTATGTTAAAAGCCTTGAATTGATTAACAAAGCGATTGCGCTTGACAGGAATTTTTATCAAGCCATTTTTCTTGAGGGTAAAATTCACTTTTTTATGGATCAACTGCCGGAAGCCGAAGCAATATTTTCCCGGCTGGATTCAAAATACCCCGCATTTACCGAAGCGCGTATTTGGAATATACGCTGCCTGATATTGCGGGAGGATTACGCAAAGGCAAAAACGCTCCTTGACCGGGAACTTTCTTTTAATCAAACCGATTGGCGGGTATATACCCTGTATGCCCTTTTGGCGCAAAAAACCAATAATTATGAAGAGCGTATTTCCATGAATCGCCGGGCAGAATCGGTGTTGTCCGGTTCGGCAAGCGTATACATGGACACGGCGCTTACCTGGCATAGCCTGGGGTTGGAAGACCGGGCCAAAACGTATCTGGAAAAGGCCCGTGCCTTAACCGGAACCAACGTCTCTTTGCAGGAACTGGAAAAGGCCATGAATACCGCATTGTTTAAGGAGTAATAATCGATGAAAAAGCTGAAATTAATATTTATCTTAATTGTCCTTTTTTCCGTAAGCTCTTGTGTTACCAAACGAAAGCACGGCTCCTGGCAAGAGTATCCGGCAGTCCCCTTCTTTTGCCGCTACCAGGTTGCTGACGTGTCAGTTATTATCGATCATGTACGGGAAGAAAATATCGCCAAGCAGCTTTTTATAATTGCGGAAACGCATTTGGAAGCAAACCAAAACTACGCCCGGCAAAGCGATAAAACCTTATTACTGGATATTACGGTAGAACAACGTTCATTTATGCAAAACGTGGAACTGTATAATTCTATTTATGTTTCATGTATCGCCAGAGATGAAGATGGCAATATGTACGCAAAGGAAAACGAATATATTTCCGGTAAGCAGACCTTTGTCGCCTCGGCGGAGCAAAATATTATCATTTCCCGAATCCTGAACCGTCTGATAAATCAGCAGAAAAAACGGAACAGGGATATTCTGAAATACGAGAAACAGACGGCAAAAGCAAAATGAAAAGGTTGCGTTATCCGGTAATATTTTGGGTATTTTTCTTTACCGCTCTTTCAGGGTATGCCCAGGATGTGGTATTTACTACCCCTAATGACGCGGTAAATTTTGCAGTACAAAATTCACAGGTGTATATGCTCCAAAAACAAAAAACACTGGAAAACATGAAAGCTGCCAAATTCGGTTTTCAGGATTTTCTTCCTTCGTTCACTTTCGGGTTATCTGAAACCGACAATACCTCATTGCTGTCAGCCGATACAAGAAGCAAATCATTTGAAGCCAGCATAAATCAGGATATTTTTGATGGGGGCAAGAAAAAACTTGCCTATGACATGAACCGGTTAAGCTCCCTGTATGCTTATCAGGATTACGAAAGCGCGTTACGTGCATTCAGCTCGGATATCATGAGCCAGTACTATCAATTGCTTATGCAGATGCAAATGGTCTCAATAAAGGAAGAACTGGTCGGCGCTGCTAAAAGCCAGCTTGATATTATTCAAAAAGAAGTTGAAATCGGCATAACCCTTGAAACAGATTACCTTGAGTACCTTATTTCTTATATGCAAATAGAATACGACCGGGATCAAAGCAAACGGGATTTGCAAACCCTGGAGCGCAAATTTAAAATCGTTATTGATTTACCTGAAGAAGCGAAGCTTACCATTAATGACCGTACCTATGACTCATTTACCTATTTTTATTATGAACTGTATACCGAATTTCTCTGGGCAATTATCAGAAACGGCAGTACTGAAATCAAAAAACAGTATCTTGCGCTGGAATTTACCCGGAAACAGCAGATATATACCCGGCGCTGGTATATACCCAAAGTAAGCGCCCAGGGCGGTATTACCTTTACCGGCGAGGCATACCCGCTGACCGAGCCCAAATACTCTTTCAAACTGAATTTTGAGTTTGTCAATGCGGAATTATTCCCCCTCCGGCTGAGTAATGGCTACGGGTTTGACCGTGAACGCCTGTCCAACGTAACCAACTCGGCATCAGTCAATCTGAACCCAAACCCTGCGTATGGGGTACAACGCAAGCTGGCTGATATTTCCCTGCTGGAAACCAATATTCAACGGGTACAGACTGAAAAAAATCTGCGGGAAACGGTTTTCGATCTGATTATTTCCCATGATAACAGTCTGCGTTCCGCTGATATTGCGGAACGGACTATTGCCATCCTTGAAAAACGGGTGGAGTTTTCTTTGCATCAGGTGGAACAGGGCGAAAAAAAGCGTATTGAATATCTTGAAGAATTGATTACTATGGCACAAACAAAGATCGCCCGCATTGAGTACCATACTCAGGCGGCTGCCCAGGAACGGGCTTTGGAAATATTGGCGGGTTTTCCTTTTGGAGATTTGCAAAATGTGTGCAAAAAGCAAAATATTTAAAACAGGTATTTACCTTTGTATGCTCATTACTGCTTGCAGTGGTAGAGGTAAAACAGATACCGGTGAACGAATTGTATCAAAGGTGAGCGCAGTACCGGTTGTTAGCCGCCCATTTGATAACAACCTGAACAGCTTTGGTACCATCAGTTACAAAATTAAAAACGATATAACCGCACAGGTTGAAGGAACCATCGCCGCTCTCAATGCCAAAGAAGGCGATACGGTAAGAGCCGGTCAACAAATCGCCCGTCTGCGGAATGTACAGTTGGAAATTCAAAAAGATCAATATGAAAACTCCCTTACATCAGCTCAAGCGGCTCTCTATATGGCCCAGACTAAAATGCAGGAAGCCAGACTTGGCGTTGAAAGCCGATTATTGAATCTGGACAAAAACCGTTTGACCCTTGCCCAACAGGAACTGGAATTGGAGGACGCCTATCTTACATTGGGCGGCAGAAAAGAATTACATGGCATTGGTGGCATTACTGATGCAAACCTGAAAAGCCTGGAACTTTCGGTCAGCGCGAAAGAAGCGGAAATAGCTGTTTTGAAGAAGGACATTGAAATCGCCCAGCTTGGTTTGCGTGATGCGGATCTTATCAATGCCGGATACCGGATTGCCGCGTCCGGGGAAGAAAAGATCAATCAATTCATAGAATTAAATACCCGGACTATTGCGGCGGAGATTCGGTCGGCAGAGGCCAATGTCCGTAATGCCGAAAAAAGCCTTGACGCTGTACAGAAACTGCTTGACGAATTAATTATCAGGTCATCGGTCTCGGGAGTGGTGGGCACCTTGTATTTTGAAAATGGCGAGCATATACCGCAAAATGAGAAAATCGCTACCGTTATGGATATATCCACGGTGTATGCGGTTTTTTATATTCAGGAACAGGACATTATTAATTTTTCACAGGGAACCCCGCTCGATATTGAAATTCCGTCTTTAAAACAGTTCATGAAAGCAAGAATTGACGAAATATCACCTATCGCCGATCCTCAAAGCGGCAATTTTTCTGTTAAAGCTGAAATACCGAATACCGGCTTAAGCATCAAACCGGGTATGTTTATCAAATGTGTCATACCACGGTCGCAGGAGGTCAGTTACCCGTCAATTCCCGAAACCGCCCTGCTGCGGGTAAATGGCAATGACGGTACTGTTTTTACCATAACGAATGGTGTTGCAGTAGTCAAGCAAGTACACATCCAGGCGCAAAAAGACGGTATTGTGTGGATCTCTTCCGGCATAAACGAAAGGGATACCGTTATTGATAAGCCGTCGCCTTTTCTCAAAGAGGGTGAATATGTTGAACGTAACCAATAAACACCGCTGCCTTCTACTCTGCTTTTGGAACGCACTGGTCTTGGCAAGCTGCCCAATTATTACCTTTGAATACCTTGATACTGCTTGTTCTGTCGGAAAAAGCCAGGATTATTTCGCTGAAGATTATATTACCATTACCTTTTCACAGCAGCCGGATATTCACGACACGGAAAGCAAGCTGCGTTTTTATGAAAATAACGGCGTTGTCAGGATAGATACCGTATGGGAGGGAGCAACAGTGCGTCTCCGTCCGCATGTTCTCTGGCAGAAAGGTCAAACTTATTCATTGGACTTGCAGGGACTGCTCAAAATGGAAGATGGCAGAACCTATACAGTTAGCCTGTACCGGGATTTTATTTATGGGGAAAGCGGGAATGATTTTACGTTAAGTTCATGGGAATTCAAAAATAATATACTTTCGTTTGTTTTTTCCCATCCTGTCAGTATTACCTCATTTGAAGAAAAATTCGCGTTCACTCCTTTTGCCGATTATAAAACAACCTTTTCCGATAATAACACAACTGTTGCGATTGATGCACACAATGGATGGGCAATAAATACCACGTATTCCTGGAGCATCAAAGAAATGGTTAATGCGGCGGGATATTTGATGCGAAAAGAATATTCCGGTCAAATTTCCGGTTTACCCGATATTGTGCAACCAATTCTTGAAACCGTCTGTCCTGTTGATTACAGCGGAACAAATCCGGTTTGGTTTATCAATTTGCAATTGCATAATAATCTTCTTGAAAATCAGGCCATTGGCTTTATATTCTCAAAACCAATGGACGAATCCTCAGTCAGATCCGGCATCAGTTTCTATCCGTCAATCAGCGGCTATTTTGCAAAAGAAACAGAAATGCGTTTTATGTTTATACCCGAGGAACCGCTCCAGCTTCAGAAAGAATACCGCCTGACTATTACGGATTCCATAAAAGATACATCGGGCTTATCACTGTACAAACCGCAGCATATTTATTTTACGACCGCATTGCAATATCTTGAAGTTATGCAAATAACATTTGATACTAATATTAATCCCACTCCCATGCCGTTTGACGGTTCCGTGGCTGATTTCACTATGCCAACCAGTGATCTGGTACCGCTCGAAACAACTATTGATTTTTCAACCGTCATCCCCCAGGACAAACGGAATACGGCGGTTAACACAATTTCTCTTACCACATTATTTCCCGCTTCCGCAAAAATCCCCTCTTTGATTTCTGCTCATTGGTCATCAGGCGGTTCCCGCTTATCTTTGACGTGGAACAATTTTTCAATCTCAAGCGCAGGTATTGAAAATTATTACATACTGAAAATAGGCGGTGGAACAACCGGAGTTACCAATCAGGCATCTGAGTATTTAAAGGAGGACGTATGCGTCATCTTTATAACCCGCTAGTACCGGTTTCGATATTCCTGGTGCTCCTTGTTTCCTGCGGCGAATGGTTTTTGCCTCCTCTGGAGGTGGTGTCAATTGCAGCTGAACAGAATGTTCAAATCGTTTTTTCCGCCTCCCCTTCCCCTGAATCTATTAAAAAAGCGTTTACCATGACCGAAGATTCACAAACCCTGTCGGGCGATTTTTCTTTTAATGGCAAAAAAGTCATATTTTCACCGGTTAATGGCATACGCATAAATCGTGAATACACCATTACCCTCAGTACCGTAGCGGAAGATCAAAAAGGGAATTCGTTGTTAAAAGAATATATATACCGGTTTAATACCAAGGACACAACCGGTGCGCCATATATTGTCAGTATCACCCCCGCAAACGAGAGCAATATAATCACCCAACCAGAGAAGATCACTATCGTCTTCTCAAAATGGAAGATGGCAGAACCTATACAGTTAGCCTGTACCGGGATTTTATTTATGGGGAAAGCGGGAATGATTTTACGTTAAGTTCATGGGAATTCAAAAATAATATACTTTCGTTTGTTTTTT
>BNVF01000099.1 GCA_025997895.1 Spirochaetia bacterium | reverse complement strand
GGACTGGAAGGATACCATAAGCGAAATGCAGAAACGAAGCAGGGAGGAATAGGGGATAGACCCCAAAGTATGATCCATCGGCATAGGAACAGTAATCATAATCCGCAGGAAGGGTAAAGGCCGTTTCGGTAAGGACAGCGTTTCCCATCCGGGAAAGGGAAAACATACGGATATCTGCGCGGCCTTCATCCCAGGCGTACAAATACCAGACCCCGGTGTCAAACAAAAGCTGATACGGACGCACCCTGCGGGAATGGGGTTCCTCATCCCAGGATCCGGTATAATCAAAGGTAATCATGCGGTTATCCCGCAGCCCCTTCACCATGACGGCCCAGATTTCCGGGGAAACTGTAGCGGAGACGATGGGCGGAACCACAATACGATCCTCATACCAGCCGGGCCGGGTACTGCCCTCACTAGCCGTTGCAATGGGCGCACTAATGATATCCAGTAATTGCCGCATGGTTTCATAAACCGGCGTATCGTGGTACAGCGAAAGGAGGTTTTTCACCATGCCCAACACGAGCATTTCCTCCGCCGTGGCATAACCCGCACTCAAACGGTAAGTTTTATCTTCGTAATAATAACCGTTATGGGCATGGTCAAAGACAATCGGCGCGTTCAGCATGGTACGCATAAATTCGATGTCCCGGCTGATGGTGGCCTCGCTGGTTTCGTAGGTTTCTGCGAGAATCCGGGTATTGGGGTAAGAAAGCGAGGCTATCTGCCGGTCGATATAGTAAATCCGGGGTAGAGCCGTCCTTGGCAGGGTTGCCCGGGGCAAATTTGTCCTTGGCAGTTCTTTTCTTGTTCTCATGATACTACGGATTATACCACACCGGTCTATCACCGGATGAGGTACCGGTAAAAAAACCAGGCTTTAGTTCCTCCCTGGTAAAGCCCTCTTGTAATTCCATAAGACGGCAACTCTGATAGTATTTATCAGGGTGCTGCGGTTCATGAACGGTTGTCCTTTCCTGACTGGTATTGTCAGCATTTGTTGAGACGGTATGTTTTGTACTGCCGGTACGCCCCGGATTCCAATAGGTCTTATCGGCAAAATCAAACAAGAATTGTTTCCGGACTTCCTTCGGTATAACCCCCAAATTATCAAAGGGATGCCAATTGCCGTTTAAGGAACCGTCAAACATAAAGGATACCAGCCTTGCCTCCCGATAGCTTACCTTACGTTGCGCGATCTGCTGATAGTAATCAAATTTGTGGGTGCAGCGTATTGTCATTCAGATTTTCCTAATTGAAAATTTTACTTATCGTATCAACAATACCTACCACCGCTTTTTCAACTTGCGTTGACCTGCTTATCCCGGTCTTGCACCATCGCGCAAAATTCTCACAGTTATTAAATACAAGGTTATAGCCTTTTTGCCCAATACAGGCATAGGCCCGTTCAACCGTTTCTTTCCGCGAGAAAACTGATTCTGAATCATGGTCAATCCGGGCCTTTCCGCCTTTCAGAAACTCCGGCAGGGTGGTTTCATGTACCACGGCATTTTCCCCTTTTATCTCTGAATCCCCGCAGGCGGCGAAATGAATAACTTTATTATTGCCTGCATATATGCCATAGTGCCGGTAAAGTTCGCGATCCACATAGATAATGTCCCCGCGTCTTGGGGGAAAAATTCCGCATATGATACTTTTATAGGTTTCTACTGCCATATTCCCCCCTAACCAGAAATTCAAATGTTAGCATGATTCTACAACGCTCTATCCATTATAACCAATGGGGTCTATCACCAAATGCTAGACCGTCAAAAATATGATAATGCTTTCTGGGAAAGTATATCACGGCAAGGCATGAGAGAAACGGAGAGATCCTCGTAACAAATGCAGATTAGGTAGCAAAACAGTATACTTTTGTATACTGTTTTGCTCATCGTAGAATCTTTCTATTAAGCCCTAACCACTTTACCGTCTCCTGCGAGCTCTAAATCGCAGGCAATCTCAAGACCATAGATTGAAGAAACAGAACCTCCGGCACATTCAAATTGCCCTTGCCCGCTTGCAATCCTGTGATATTCCTCATCTTGGGAAGCATCTTCTCTGGAACCCCCAATTCGGACAGTAAAATCGAAATCGACTTCCTTGAAATTAAACGACATGTTTGGGAAATCAACCCAGATATTTTGAGGATCTATAGAAACATCGAAATCCTGAACACCATAATGGCCTGGGTTAGTATCATCAAGAACTTCAGTCCATGCAGAATCGTACTGGAGTTTTTCCGCTATTTGATTTTGAGCATCTTCAATTTTCATAAATAATTCTCCTTGTTTTGGCGCATTAATAACGCTATCCCATCCAATTACCTGACATTGCCGTCTTAGTTGGGCTGGGGTTGCATCTTTGAGTAAGACCTTATCATAATTGGCTTCACTAGCCAGCGATTCAATGAGGCATTCCATGGCTGTTTTCTCAGCACGACCAACAGACACCCATCGAAGTACAGACTGAATATGAACGTCAGCACGATAAGCCAGTGTTTTATAGGTTTCCATGGGGAAACACTGCCTAATACTTTCGACTACTTCCTTCGCATTAATACATACCTCCTTGTTACCTAACTGTTCATAATTTGGTTTTACTATCATCATATAATATAATATATCACTTATAGCACATACTGTCAAGAGAAAAATGAAAAAAAGTAGCATATTCTACGAAAATTGATGAAAATTTGATAAATCAGAGGAAATCCCCGAAATTCCCCTTCCAGTCCTGGATATTTTATACTTTTAATATCTGCGTTTACGAGTTCTGCGTAATTGTCTATTAAGTAATATAGTAGTTTTTCATCCCCTATCCTTTTGGATTGCTGCATCAAACAGATCTGACCTTGACGTCTTTTTCATTAACCCACGCCCTGGACTACCACCAGCTTCTGCAAAAATTAAGCAAAGAACTCTCAAAACCTCTTCCTTCAATGCCCGACATCACTTGCTGACATTATGAAAATCACCAAAAATCTACAATTCTGTAGGTTTTTGGTCGGATGAGCCCCAAAAAACACAGAATTTAAGCGGCTTTCCTTAAAAATCACTCTGTTCTCATGTTCTCTCTGCCGTTTTTTCTAATAATTCTTAAGGATTAGGGGGATTTCAAAGTCTATACCTTTATTTTGTGGCACCCTATGCGCCCTATTACAAAATTATACAGCTTATTTTATAATTAGTCTCAATAGCTAATGACGATGGTGATAAAGAAACGTTGGTATTGGAGGACTCTGGATAGCTCGCTACAGTTGCCAGAGAAGGAGATACCTCCAATAAACCGATATAAAACAGGCGGTCTAGCATTGGATGATAGACCGGTAGCGGTAAAATGGGGATTAGGAAGGAATAAGTGATGAAAAGAAAAACGAATTGGACGGTTTTGACCATAATCTTATCGATAGTTGATGTGATTTGGTTTTTTTGTTGGTACGCCGGTGCATTAGAATTGCTCGAGAACACCGGTACTTACATTGTATACATGACATTGGCATGTGTGTTTCCTGTAGCCCATGTAATGTGTACCTATACGTTGTTTTCCAAAAAAGGCATGAAGCCCTTAAAAAAACAAACGGCACTGACACTGATTTTGTCAGTCATTGATGTTGCATGGCTTTTCTTTTTGACGAGTCTTTCTGATAACCATCCCGGCATTGTAGGTTTGATATTTGCTTTTCCACTAGCCCACGCAATTTTTGCCTTTAGTCTGTCATTCAAAAAACGTATTGAAGCAAAAAAGAGCTTGACTGTTTTGATGATAATTTGGGCAATTGTCGATTTGGTTTGGGCATTAAGCTGGCTCATTGGGCTGGCAGTATCCGTCACGAACGTTGGCGCTTTAATTAGCTGTATTGTGTTGCCATGTATGTTTCCCATGGCCCATGTGATCTTTGTCTATATTCTGTCACTCAAAAAACAGATTAAGCCATTAAAGAAAAGAACAGCCTTGGCATTAATTTTGTCAATTTTCGATTTTGTATGGTTTGTATCCTGGTGCATCTTTTCCATGAGTAATCCTGACAATACCGGAAGCTTTATAGCCTTGGCATTTGCTTTTCCACTAGCCCATGCAATTTTTACCCTTGTTTTGGTGTTCAAAACAGGTATAATGATAGGATTAAGAGTTTTATCGATTGTTGATTTGGTTTTTATTGCACTGGGTTTTAGCATTACTTGGATTCTTTCGCCTCCGGCTCTTATCGCCGGTGCCGTTTGTGCAGCCATGTTTCCAATAGTTTACTCAATTATCGTCTTTATTCTGTCACTCAAAGAACGTAATAAAACATTGAGAATTTTGACAATTCCTGTTATAGTTTTCACGGTGTGTATTGCTGCTTTTGTTGGTGTTGCCTATTTAGCTGGAAAGTACGAAGGGGTTAATGAAGCACTCAATCGAATTGGAAAATTTATTGATGCCATTATTAATACTAGTCTTAAAGATAGCATTGCTACCGGTATTTTTATCGTGTTTGACGCTTATGCTATTTTTCTCTCCATCTACATCCTTGTTATTTCGGTAAAGGCAACAAAAAGGACAGTTACCGAAACGCTTACCGGAAAAAGTGAGAATTCTCAACTTCCCAGTTGAAACTTTACATATGGAGGTATATTGATGAAGGTGAGAAGTTTTTTATTGCTATTTTTTGTAATTGTTTTGCTATTTTTTGGTTGTAACCGCGCCAAGGTTGAAGTGGAAAAGGCGCAGCAGCTTAAAGCGCTGAAAGAGGTTTCAGTACCGGTGCGTTTCAAAATTAACGAACGTACAAATGGTAAAATCAGTGGTGAGATACAATTTTATTCCATGATTATGGATGATATTGATAATTTTGATATGGAATATAGAATCAAAGATGATGGAGAATTGATTTCCTCGCAAACCTTTGATCTAGAAGGCACGGAGTTCAATATTGATTTCTTGAAATATAAGGAAAAGCAAGAACTGTTTGCACATGAGGTCTTTTGGGTTTTTCCATTCAGGATTTACACCGACCATACTACGGCTGCTCAGGGAACTGCGATATACAGTTCTTATAATCGCAATAATTTCCCAGCAGTATATGAGGCACACAATTTGGACGATACTGTAAAACAAAAACTAAGCGAGCATTATTTAGATATAATGAAGTATGGCGATCTTATGGATGATGAATTGAAACAGCGTATTACCGGTAATGCTGTCCATGATATGAAAAAATTTGCTAGTTTCCAGCTTAACCGCTGGTACGATGTTGCCGTTCATACAAAAACCGGTAATATTGAGTATGTTAAGGAGTAATGATGGAGGAAAGAATGAAAAATATAGATAAAACGACGGGTTCAGGCACAATATCAAAAATACTTAAAGTAATACGGACGATTTTCAGTGTGTTATTTGTGATTATTGGTGTTGGTATACTGTTTGTAACAGTTGAAAGTCCTGGTCTTTCCACACTGATCATCAGCGTTGTATTTACATACATGGGTCTTGTACTTTTGTTTTTAAAGACAGAGAACAGAAAAAGAAAACAGGTGGTATTCTGGATCGCTGGAATTATATATTTTGTCATCAGCGTTTTTTTAGTGGTTAAAACAATAGGCAGTAAAGTCAACGCAAATATTGTTCCCGGTGAATCTGCTGGCATAGGTGTGTACTTGGAAAACATATCCGGTCTTTTCACCTCAATACTTTCGTTCAAAGGACTTGCTACGCTTTTTGTATTATTTTTTATTGTAACAATTGCGGTGTTTTTCTTTCAAAGTTTTTATAAAACAAGCCTTCTTGTTACTTCCGCCAGCGGAGGAACAAAAAAACTAAGCGGCCCCGCTGTTTTCTCATCTCTATGCGAAGCTTTTGGAAAAATTGTTCATAATATAGTTGTCCTGCTTCCTATTTTTGCCGGTATTATTGTCGTGTTGATTGCGGTTACGGGAATTCTGAAAATCACGGTTGGCATAAACCAGTTTATTGAACGGGAAAAACGCATCAAAGAATTAACCATCGCTATAAAATACCTTGAACAAAGTGAAAAAGTACTGGATGTACGGGTATTATCAGTGAGAGACGGTGTTTCAACATTGCGCCTACGGTATGATGCCCAGGGAGACCCGAATACGGGTATACCGAATACAGAGTGGAGAGATGACATAACCATTCAGGGTACTGACATTTATTTTGACTGTATGGTACTGAACTTTACCCATTCTGAAATTACCTCAGGCAGACAGAAGAATATTGCCATCCCTTACCGGGTGTACAGCAGTGTCATACCTGCGGAAAACGCAGTGTCCTTGAATCTTGTTGGTGACATACTATCCGAAGATGATTTTGGGTTTATCCCGCCCATCTATAAGGAACGTCTGATTCAGCTATTTACCGACCAGGAATTCGCCAAAGATATGGGCGTACGTTCTGTAAATGGCAGCGCAGTACATCGATATGTATTTGAAGGTGATAGATATAAAATAAAAGTGGACAATACCGGGGGAATCCATCTCGAATAAGATTATACGGCGGACAAACTCTTTTAATTTAGGAGCTAATCATGGGTGCATGGCGATGTACAAAATGTGGAAACTCCACATGGAGCAATAACAAGCCGCTTGTTGGAACCTGTTTCAAAGGCGGCGGGCACCGTTGGGTTTCTGCTGATAACGGCACAAAAGTCTTTACGTGGCGCTGCGGTAAATGCGGCAACACTATCGCACAGGGAAACCGGCCAATGGACAGGCCCTGTTCACGGGGCGGCAATTGTACCTGGAGAAAACAACATTAATTTTTGGTGAAATACGATGTCAGCTTTCGGTCATATCCCGATTAATAACGGCAAATGGTCAGACCCGCAATCTCCTGGTAACTCAGTATGGTTTCCTGATTTAGACTGTAGACCTTTAGGAGCGAATGATCCATATAAGCCCTATAAATTCAAGCAATTGGCCTTATTGAATTTCAGAAAATCACTTAATTTACCGGGAATTTCACCAATCAAAATGGTAGTATTGAAAACCAACCTTTTCCGTTTTAGTTGTGGATTGATGGGCGTTCATTTTTATAACGGGGAACCTGATTTTTCACCATTTGCCGTTATTAATCGGGATATGACCGAAAGCTGACATCGTATTTCACCAAAAATTAATGTTGTTTTCTCAAAGAACATTTCTCGTATCGTCAACACAGCCTATCAATAAACCGTTATACCTCAATGTTAGTG